>CAZOFQ010000176.1:0-1529 GCA_964579105.1 uncultured Lachnospiraceae bacterium | reverse complement strand
GCGCGGATGCGCGTAACGAGGGCGGCGAAAACGGACAGAACCACAAGGGCCTGGTGACCTTCGACCGCAAGTATAAGAAGGATTCCTTCTACGCCTACAAGGCATGGCTCTCGGACGAGCCCTTCGTGCATCTGTGCGGCAAGCGCTACGTGGACCGCGTTGAGGACGTGACCAAGGTCACGGTGTATTCCAATCAGCCCGAGGTGGAGCTGTTCGTCAACGGCGAGAGCCTCGGCAAAAAGCGCGCCGAGGATCACTTTTTCTACTTTGACGTGCCCAACGTGGGTGAGTCCACGTTGGTCGCCAAGGCAGGAGAGCTGAGCGACGAGGGCAAGCTGCGCAAGGTGGAGACCTTTAACGAGGAGTACCGTCTGAAGGAGCAGGGCGCGGTGCTCAATTGGTTTGATATCGACGCCCCCGAGGGACGCTTCTCCCTCAACGATAAGCTCGGCGACATTATGTCCTGCTTCCGCGGCAAGCTGTGGTTCTTAAAGCTTGCCTTGAAGATCAAAAAGTCTCTGCAGGGCGACGGTAAGGGCAAGCCCAAGGCGGCGGGCTTTGAGATCAGCTCGGGGCTTATGCAAATGATGGGCGGCTTCACGGTGCTGCGCCTCACGGGCATGATGGGTTCTATGAACATCAACTTCACCAAGGAAGAGCTGCTCAAAATGAACAAGAAGCTCAACCGCATCCGCAAGCCCAAGAAGAAATAACGGCAAGCCCCTCATACGGGCTTCATAAAAATAACCGCATCGCCGATTTCGGTGATGCGGTTATTTTCTTCTTTTGGCAAAGGAATAGGGCGTGCCGTCCAGCGTTTTCGGGGTGTTGATCAGCCCCGTGAGATAGTCCAGCGAAACGTTGTAATACCTGGCAAGCAGCAGATACTTGTCCACGCCCATCATGTTGATGCCGCGCTCGTATTTGCTGTAATCCGACTGCCCGATGCCCAGCACCTCGGCAACCTGTGCTTGCGTCAGGTCGTGGTCGGTGCGAATGTCGCGTAACCGTTGAAAAAGATCCATAGCCTCTCCTCTTTTTTTCTCATTGTAGCATAGTGGAAAAATACCCTATTGACAATAGTGGAAATTTCCACTATAATAAGGATGTACATTTTTTTTATAACTTTATAAGGAGAAACGTGATGAAAAAACTATTTTGGATTCTTTGTCTCTTGCTCGCACTCACGTGCCTGCTCGTCGCATGCGACGAGGGCGGTGACGGCACACCCACGCCCGAGGGCGAGGAAACACCCGAGGATGGGGAAACACCCGCGCCGCATAGCCACACATGGGGCGCGTGGGAGACAACAACTGCTGCAGCCTGCGGAACGGCGGGGCAGCAAAAGCGCACCTGTGCATGCGGGGAGAGCGAAACGCAAGCCCTTCCCGCAACGGGCGGCTGTGTCTATAACACGCAAAACGTGTGTACGGTCTGCAACACGGCACTGCAAGTTACCGAGGGGCTAGAGTATACCCTCAACAGCGACGGAGAATCCTATACCGTCAAAGCGGGCACGGCTCTTAACA
>CAZOFQ010000175.1:0-1547 GCA_964579105.1 uncultured Lachnospiraceae bacterium | reverse complement strand
CTCGACCTCATCCATCGCTTTTTGCGTTCTGTCCTCATACTCGTCGCACACCGCAACGACCTGAATGTCGGACATATTCAAAAGAATTTCCTTCATGACCTGCTCGCCGCGCTGACCGTAGCCGATCACTGCCATTTTCAATGCTTTCATATCGGAACCTCCGTTTTTATTTATGCAATTATATTATAACGGCCAAGTGGTGGGGTGTCAATAGGAAAAAGGATATAAAATCTTTGATTTCGGTACTTTTTCGGCGTTTTTTTGAGATATTTCCCATTTTTTCCCCACAATAAGGATTGACTTTTGTCTATTTTTGTGGTATACTGAGCATGGTACAAGGTTCCTGTAACGAGGATGTGCCCGATACCCTCAAAATTTTTTTAACAGGAGGATTTCCCCCATGAACAAGACCGAATTGATTGCTGCCGTTGCAGCGAAGGCTGAAGTATCCAAGAAGGACGCAGCAGCTGTTGTAGATGCAACCTTTGCTTGCATTGCCGAGCAGATCGCCGCAGGCGAGAAGGTTCAGCTGGTTGGCTTTGGCACTTTCGAGGCACGTGAGCGCGCAGCTCGCGAGGGTCTCAACCCCCAGACCAAGGAAAAGGTTACCATTGCAGCTTGCAAGGTTCCCGCTTTCAAGGCAGGCAAGGCACTGAAGGACGCTGTCAACAAGTAATTGTCCGAGATGAAAAATAAAGATGGGGCTGAGTCGAATGACTCAGCCCCATCTTTATTGTATTACATAATCCCCGAAACGGCGATATTTCTCCATACGTTGAAATCGCGGTAGGGTGAGACATCGGAATCATAGTCCCTCTGTCCCATGGGAAGTGGTGCATACTCCAGCTCCTCAATCTTTTCGGCTCTGCCCTCGACGTAGTCAAGCAAAAGCTCGGAAACCGCGCGCATTCTCTCGGCAAGACCGCCAAGACGGATGTCGTGCGTGATGAAGCCAAAGGACTTGTTTTCCACCCGCCACTGCTTGCGAAAGGCCTTGATGAAACGCTCCAGCTCACGGATCGTGGCAGGAATATCCTCGGTCGCGATCATGCGAAGCGCATCCTTGTCGCCCTTGCTGTAGGCCTCGTACAAACGCCAACCCATATCGGCCTTAATCGACAGCACGCGGCAGAGTCTGCCGAGCATTTCGTAGATGTAGCCGAACGCGGGATGCGACGAAAGCGCCATCAGATGCTCCGCGTTCTCGGTATAAGCCGCGTTGACCGTTTTGGGATCCATGTGGCAGTCCATCAACCGTTCCAACGGGTCGTTATAGAGAAGATATTTACAAGGACTTTGAGAGCGTCTGCCCGTGGTCGGCATACCGGGGAGGCGGTTTGGCAGATCGAAGGCCAAAAGATCGCGCAAGGAGGTGCCGCAACAGCTCTGCGCACGGTGGTCAAGCCATGCCTCGTCTACGTCATGTGAGGCATAGCAGCGTTCGGCGTTGTAAAGGATAGAGGGTAGCACCGAGAACAGTGCGGCCTCCGCGCCATCATCACCCCAGCCGGTCACGATGATCTCGTCCACACCGTGGCGCTCGGCCG
>CAZOFQ010000174.1:0-1629 GCA_964579105.1 uncultured Lachnospiraceae bacterium | reverse complement strand
GTGATGTCATTCATTACGCTCGCGCCGCTTCGCTACCCGTCGGCTTTCGGCTCGAATGCGAACCTATCTCCACAACGCTTTGCACGGCGGAAGATCGCCACGAAGCATTCGTGCCGCAGACAAACAGAAATTTCATGACACCTCTATTTTGGCAATCTTTACCACCAACTGCTCTCCGTACAGCTGCGGTGTTGTGGCGAGCGTGACGCGATCTCGGTCTTGTGTGAAGCGCACGTCTTCTCCGTTGTCGATCCATCTGACCGATTTTACCGTTTCGGGAAGCCTGAACACGTGATTGTAATCGGGGTTTTCTTTTACAAGCTCCACGTTGATATCGGCTTTCATGCCAAGACCGTGAGCAAAGAAATAATAGCACGAGTCCCCTTTGAGTAGAAAATCCTTTTCCTTGCCCTCAACGGCGATTCCCGTGGGGCGCGGCAGATAAAGTGCCTCGGAATAGATCTCCACCCAGTCCCCAAGCGTTTCAAGCATGGCACGGTCGAGCGTGCGAAGCTGTCCGTTGCCCATGGGTCCAACGTTGAGCAGATAGTTGGAGCCGTACCGTCGGCAAACGCAAAGATCTTCTATGATGTTGGCAAGCGATTTGAAATTAAAATCACGCGCGGCATAGCCCCAATGGTTGGCAAATATCTGGCACATCTCGCTTGCAATATATTTTGGGGAGCCTTCCAGATTGATTTGTTCCGGGCGACCGCGCTCAAAAGTGACCGAGTCCAGCTCAATATGCCCAAGCTCGCCCCGTGCCGAAAGCCCCGTGTTGTTAATGATCATCGCCTCGGGCTGATAGCTTCGAATCAGAGAATAAAGCGCATCCTCCTCCCAATCCGCCCCCTTTTGATCCCACATGCCGTCAAACCAAAAGCCGCCGATCTTGCCGTAATTTTTACATAAAATTTCGATGCTCGCGCGCAGATATCGGAGATATTCGGGGAAATTTTCCCGATAGCTTTTTTCATGCCAATCAAGAAGCGTGTGATAGAAAAACGGGATCAGTCCGTGGGCTCGGCAAGCGTCCACAAACTCACGGACAAGATCGCGCCCGGCGGCAGAGTGCGGCGCATCGTAGCCGTTCAAGCCGCAGGTATCGTAGAGCGAAAATCCGTCGTGATGTCGGGTGGTCAACGTAATGTATTTACAGCCGCCGCGTTTGGCAGCCAAAGCAAGATTTTCTGCCCAGTTCGCATCGGGATGAAAGCAATGAAAAAGCGTTTCGTATGCTTCGGGGGTGATATTTCTGTTGTATGCCCACTCGCCCTTTCCGTGTACACTGTAAAGCCCGAAATGAACGAACATCCCGAGGCCCAGACGTTCAAATTTTTTTATATACTCCTTGACGATCATGATAGAATCCTCCCCAAAAAATCGCTTTTGTTGAGAGTATTATAGCATGTTTTTTTGAAAATGTAAAGAAAAACTTGCACTTGACACCAAAATACTCACTCTACGATCGGCGAATGCGAACCTGATTCCGCGTCGCTTCGCGTTGAGAAAAAAGCCACCCGATGGGGTGGCTACAGACTGTAGACAAAACTGACACCTTACGTCAATTTGCGGAAAGTTTTGGTCAAGCTTTTTCAAAAGCTTGCGAGGTGGAGGGCGCGGAGCCCT
>CAZOFQ010000173.1:0-1633 GCA_964579105.1 uncultured Lachnospiraceae bacterium | reverse complement strand
CACATCGGCATTGAGATGACCGAGCCTGACAGCATCTATTACGATGCGCAGTACCGCGTGCACGTCAAGGATCACGCCAAGGCGCTTGCCTATGTACAGCAGACCTACGCCCGTGCGGTGGAGCTGTTTGCTGATCTTTGCGCGCAGTACGGTTGGGATCCTCTGGAGGACGGCGTGATCCTGAGCCATGCAGAGGCGTATGCGCGCGGTCTCGGCAGCAACCACGGCGACCCCGAACACCTGTGGGATGCGCTGGGTACGGGCTACACGATGGATACCTTCCGCGCGGCGGTTGCGGAGGTGATGATCAAAAATATCGGAGAGGAGGCAACCGAGATGCGATACAACACGATGGCAGACCTCAAGGCAGACGGCAACGCAAAGCACTACCTGCCCACGATCCAAAAGCTGATCGACAGGGGCATCCTGAAAGGCAAGGGCGGCGAAGGCGACGAGCTGGTGCTTGACCTCGGAGAGGACGCGGTGCGCGTTATGGTCACACTCGACCGCGCGGGTGTGTACGGTGAATAAACAATAGGCAATACATGGGGCGGCATCATGCCGTCCCTAATTTTTTATATTTTTTTCGATTTTTTGAAAATAGTGCTTGACAAACCACTCAGCGGGTGGTATAATACAGATACAAGCTAAGGGAAACACCCTCGCAATACAAATACAAAGGAGATTAAAATCATGAAATTTACCGATGGAAAAAGAACCGTAGAGATCACCATTCGCCGCTGGAACGGATCCGGCTATGGCCCCGACCGGAGCGGCGAATACTTTTCCGATGCGGACAATTATGACCGGGAAACTGATACCTACACAGTACCGGATATAGATTACTGCATCGAGATGGCACGCAGCACCGACGAAGAGGGTGCTTGCTTTGGCGATCCCGATATGTGCGTCTTTGTAGACGAGCTCTGATAAGCGGAAGGAGGCTAAGCAAATGGCAAAGGTTAGAGAGATTATCACTATTTCCGGCTGGAAAGATGGCAGCGGCTACAGCTACACTACGGATTACTCCAACAAAGTCATCGATGTCAAGGATGAGTGGCTGCAGGGCGGCGGGGAGATGGACTGGAGCTGGTGGGAGCCTGACGAGCCCACCGAAGGGGAGGATTTAGAGATCACCGTTAAGTATTACGCTCCCGACGCAGACTATGCGACCGCCACTCCGATCGTCGAGTACAGCATCTGGGAAAGTGAGCTGCGCAATGCCTGATCGCTTATGCATTGTATGCGGAGCCCATTTTGAGGGCACCTACGGACAAACAAAATGTCCCCCATGCGCAGCGGCCTCCCGTGCCGCTGCCGTGGTGCGGGATCGCACCTGCAAGCAGTGCGGTTGTACTTTTTCAGGCGGCCCGCGAGCGTGGTATTGTCCTGATTGCAGGTTGGAGCGTCAGCGGGAGCAGGATCGGCAACGCAAGCGCAAGCCTGCGTCGGCTGTGCGCAAGCTGGGCAGTACTGACCACTGCACTGTGTGTGGGCAGCCCTACATTGTCCTTGCCGGCCGGCAACGTTATTGCAAGGCTTGCGCACCGGAGGCGGTCCGCGAAAAAGACCGCGCAGCCTCGCGCGAGTGGAATGCCGCTAATATAGACTACGAGCAACGCGCCAAGGATCG
>CAZOFQ010000172.1:0-1682 GCA_964579105.1 uncultured Lachnospiraceae bacterium | reverse complement strand
ACCGCAGACTCGGGTTATCTGACGCGTCGCTTGGTTGACGTTTCTCAGGAGGTCATCGTGCGCGAGGAGTGCTGCGATGCCACCGAGGGACAGATCATTCGTGCCATTTCCAATCCCCAGACGCCGGGGTCTCCCCTGGAGAGCCTTGCCGAGCGTATTGAGGGACGCTACACCTTCGATCCTGTGGTGCATCCCGAAACGGGCGAGGTGCTCGTTGAGGCGGATACCATGATCACCGAGGAGGCTGTCAAGAAGATCGAGGCGGCAGGCGTGACCGAGGTGCATATCAGAACGTTGCTCAAGTGCCATGCCCGCTACGGTGTGTGCGCGCATTGCTACGGTGCCGACCTTGCTTCGGGCAAGCCCGTCAGCGTAGGTGAGGCTGTTGGCATCATTGCCGCGCAGTCTATCGGCGAGCCCGGTACTCAGCTGACGATGCGTACCTTCCACTCGGGCGGTGTTGCAGGCTCCGACATCACGCAGGGTCTTCCTCGTGTGGATGAGCTGTTTGAAGCAAGAACGCCCAAAAAGGCGGCGATCATCTGCGAGCAGACGGGTACCGTGCAGCGCATTGCACAGGGCGAGAACGTAAACGTTCACGAGATCAGCATTGTCGATGGCGAAACAGGCGAAATGCACAAGTACGCCATTCCTTACGGCATGCAGATCGTGGTCAAGGAGGAGCAGCCCATCAAGCGCGGTGAGGTGCTTACCACGGGCAACCGTGCTCCTTCGGACATCATGCGTATCAGCGGTTTGGAGAAGGTTTACGAATATATCATTGAAGAAATTCAAAAGGCATACCGTTCTCAGGGCGTTAGCGTGAACGATAAGCATATCGAGATCATCGCACGCCAGATGACGCGTAAGGTTCGCATTGACGATCCGGGCGATACCGATCTCCGTATCGGCAGCTCCAAGGATCTGTTTGAATTCGAGGCTGCAAACGCCGCGATCCGCGAGCGTATCAACGCAGGCGAGAATCTGCGCGAGGCAACCGCCTCCCGCGAGCTTCTGGGTATTACCAAGGCTTCCTTGCGCACCGAATCCTTCCTTTCCGCCGCGTCCTTCCAGGAAACCACCAGAGTGCTCACCGAAGCTGCGATCGAGGGCAAGGTCGACCACCTCATGGGCTTGAAGGAAAACGTCATCATCGGTAAGCTCATTCCCGCAGGTACGGGCATGTCCTGCTACCGTGACGTTCACGTGGAATCCACGGAAGAGGAACGTCCGAACGAGCTGGGCTTTATTCGCTGATTAAAAAAGGCTGCCGTGTACGCGGCAGCCTTTTTTAATCAATGGAATTTTTTGTTGCATAAGCTACAAAAAAATGCTGAAAATATAGAAGGAATATGCGAAAATATTGTGCAAAAGAGAGAAATTGATGCGCGATAAATCCCGTGCTTGACAAGAATTTTCAAACATGATATAATAGTTGTGTTCTATGACCGTACTATGCCCAAATTGGGTGTTTTTACGGGGAACAATACTGAAAATATCAAAGAAGGAGGAAGAAAATGCCAACATTCAATCAGCTTGTCAGACAAGGCCGTGTTGATAAGACTTATAAGTCTAAGTCCCCTGTTTTGCAGAAGGGCTTCAACTCGCTGAATAACGAGCAGACCGACCAGCGCGCACCTCAAAGAAGAGGCGTGTGCACGAAGGTGTCCACCACAAGCCCC
>CAZOFQ010000171.1:0-1734 GCA_964579105.1 uncultured Lachnospiraceae bacterium | reverse complement strand
GGGATCTCGCCGCGGTAGGGCTGATAGCTGTCAAATACGGTGTTGATCACACCCTCGCCGTGTGTTGCGGTCATAAACTCCGAGCGATAGCCGATGAGGCAACGGGAGGGAATGAGGTATTCGATGCGCGTGCGGTCGCCAACGGGGTTCATTTCCAGAAGGTCACCCTTGCGCTGACCCAGCTTTTCCACCACGGGGCCGACAAATTCCATGGGAACGTCCAGCAAGACCTTTTCAAACGGCTCACACTTCACGCCGTCAATGTCACGGAACAGCACGCGGGGGTTGGAGCAGCAAAGCTCGTATCCCTCGCGGCGCATGGTTTCGATGAGGATGGAGAGGTGCATTTCACCGCGACCCGCCACAAGGAACTCGTCGGTGGTCTCACCGTCGCTTACGCGCAAGGACATGTCGCGCAGCGTTTCGCGGTAAAGACGCTCGCGCAGCTGGCGCGAGGTCACGAATTTACCCTCCTTGCCCGCAAGAGGGCTGGTGTTGACGGCAAAGGTCATTTCCATGGTGGGCTCGCTGACCTTTACAAATTCCAAGGGCTCCGCGCAGGTGGTAGAGGTCACGGTGTCACCGATGCTGATGTCACCCGCACCCGAGAAGCAGACGATGTCGCCCATGCGTGCGCTCTCCACGGGCACGCGCACAAGCCCGTCGATCTGGTAGATCGAAACGATCTTGGTTAGCTTGGGGGCAGCGTCTGAGTGGTAGTTGCAGATCATGGCGGATTGATTCTGCTTCAGCACGCCGCGCTCGATGCGCCCGATGCCGATGCGTCCCACGTAATCGTTGTAGTCGATCGAGGAAACCAGCAGCTGCAGCTCGCCTTCCTCGTCGCCCTCGGGGGCGGGAATATAGTCCAGAATGGTATCGAAAAGGGGGATAAGATCCTCGCCCTCCTCGTCTGCCGATCGGGTCGCAGTGCCTGCACGTCCCGAGCAGTAGAGCATGGGGCTATCCAATTGCTCGTCGGTGGCGTTGAGGTCCATCAACAGCTCCAGCACCTCGTCCTCTACCTCTCCAAGGCGGGCGTCGGGCTTGTCGATCTTGTTGATGACAACGATCACGCGGTGGTTCAGCTCCAGCGCGCGCTGCAGCACGAAGCGCGTTTGAGGCATGGGACCCTCCGCCGCGTCTACCAGAAGGATAACGCCGTTGACCATCTTGAGGATACGCTCCACCTCGCCGCCGAAGTCAGCGTGCCCGGGGGTGTCGATGATGTTGATCTTGACGTCCTTGTAATGTACGGCGGTGTTTTTGGCAAGGATGGTGATGCCGCGCTCCTTTTCAATATCGCCCGAGTCCATGACGCGGGTCACGGTCTCTTGATTTTCGCGGTAGATGCCGCCTTGCTTGAGCATTTGGTCGACCAGTGTGGTTTTGCCGTGGTCAACGTGTGCGATGATCGCAATGTTGCGAAGATCGGATCTGATCATGTTGCACCTCTCGTTTTTAAGTTTCTTATCTCATTACAAAACAATATTATAACATATTTTTTGCGCTTTGCCAATAGGAAGTGCGACGATTTTTGCCGTGCAAGGTATTTTTTTGTTGGTGCTTTTGCAAAAAAATCGGATTTCGAGGCTCGCAGAAAAAATAAAGAAAAAAAGAAAAAAAGTGAAAAAGGGGGTTGACAAACAAAGCGGAGTGTGCTATAATTCTACTGTTCGAAAATCGCTGGTGTGGCTCAATGGCAGAGCAGCTGATTTGTAATCAGCAGGTTGA
>CAZOFQ010000170.1:0-1771 GCA_964579105.1 uncultured Lachnospiraceae bacterium | reverse complement strand
CCTTCCCCGCTGGGGAAGGCGTTCGGTGCTCGCCGTAAGGCGAGGACATGCCCCGCCGGGGAAGGCTTTTTGTTCTACGCTTTTGCAAAGCAAAAGCCAGCGACTTGAGTCGCTGGCTAGTGTCATTGGGCTTTTAGCCCTAGTGCAAACCACCCGTTTGACGGGTGGTTATGATTAGTTGCTGTAAAAATTCAAAATATCCCCAAGAACGGGGTGCAAAATCTCGTCGTTTGCAAACAGGATCTCGTGCTTGCTGCCTGCGATCTGCTTCAGAGTGCCCTGCGGCAGACGTGCGGCGAGCTTTTGCTGTGCCTCGTTGTTCACCAGATGCTCGATCTCGGCAGAAAGGATCAAAACGGGCAGTGTGACGCGCTCGGGTGCGCCTTTTGCCAAAATTTTTTTGGCAACGCCCAGCGCCGCTAAGCTCCACGCGTAGCTTGGTGCGCTGCCGCTGAAAACAGGATCGCGCCGCCGCTGCTCGCGCAAAAAGCCGAAGCGCGCGGGGGAGAGCGAGGAGGAGTGCTCAAACGGCTCGTTTTCGTAGTCCTTTTTGGAGATAAACACTGCCTTTTTTGCGCGACCCGTCAGGGTGCAGAAGCGGCATGCCGAAATGGAAATAAAGCGTGAGAAGCCACGGTATTGCAGGTCGATCATCGGTGCGGAAAGCACCGCTTTTTCAAACACGTTAGGGTGCTTTTCGAGATAAAGCATGGCAATGGCGCCGCCCATTGAGTGCGCAAAGAGATAAAGGGGAGCGGTCAGCCTGCTTTCAAATGAAGTCAGCACTGCCTCAAGATCGTTGATGTATTCCCCAAAGCGGTCAATGTGGATCACGCCCTGCGGTGCCGCACGATAGGAGCGCCCATGTCCGCGCTGATCAAGGATCAGCACCGAGAGCTGCTCGCGTAAAAGATAATAGATAAATTCGTGGTACTTGTCGGCATTTTCCGAAAAGCCGTGCACCAGCACCACCGTGCCGCGCGGCTCGTCTGCTTGATAGTGCGCTACGTAAAGCGCTTTGCCGTCACGCGCCGTAAAATGCGGCTCGCTGCGACGTGCCGTGAGATAAGGAATGATCGTACCCTTACTTTTGGCTGTAATTTCCTGCTCGCTGATAAATTCCTTCATGCTCTGCTCCTGTGTTTTCTTGTGTTTAGTATATAGTATTTCGCAACTTTTGTCAAATAAAAAGCAAAATAAGGGGAGTCAAGTGTTAATTTTTTGAAAATAGAGCAATTTTTGTCCCAAATTTACCTTTAAATGACTTGAAAAAGACTTCTATCTACATTATAATGAAATTACAAATATGCAAAGGGAGGTACTTCGCTATGGCATTGCCTGTTGCAGTACAAGTTTATTCCGTGCGCGATGATGCAAAAGCAGATCTTCGCGGCACATTGCAAAAGATCAAAAATATGGGTTATGACGGCGTTGAGTTCGCAGGTCTTTACGACAACGATCCCGCTGACATCAAAAAAATGTGCGCGGAGATCGGTCTTGTTCCGATTTCGGCACACGTACCCTACCGTGATATGGTAGCCGATCCCGAGGGTGTGCTTTCGCAGTATGCCACCATCGGCTGTAAGTTTGTGGTCGTGCCTTATCTTGTAGAGGAGGATCGCCCCGGTACGCCCGGCTTTGCTGCTGTGATCGAAAATGTAAAAATGCTGGGCGCCGTTGCCAAGAAGCTTGGCATGACCCTGCTTTACCACAACCACGACTTTGAGTTTTTGAAGCTTGACGGCAAGTATGCGCTGGAGGTGCTTTACGA
>CAZOFQ010000169.1:0-1858 GCA_964579105.1 uncultured Lachnospiraceae bacterium | reverse complement strand
GGCAGTTTTTTGTCTTCCATAATGTAATTCCTCCGAGAATTTTACGTCTACAATGATTCTACCATAAAAATTCCGTGGGCGCAATAGCACCCACGGAGTTTTAACAAAAATGTTTCGAATATTACTTGTTTGCAATAGCCGCTTTAGCCTTTGCCACGATGTTAGCCGCGGTAAGACCGTACATTTCCATAAGCGGCGGAACCTTGCCGGAACGTCCGAACTGATCCTCAACGCCAACGCGAAGAACGGGTACAGGCTTCGCCTCGCATACGCACTCTGCAACGGCAGAGCCAAGACCGCCGATGATGTTGTGCTCCTCTGCGGTAACGATAGCGCCGGTTTCAGCCGCACACTTCTTTATAAGCTCGGTGTCGAGAGGCTTAATGGTGTGAATGTTCACAACGCGAGCGGAAATGCCTTCAGCCGCGAGAAGCTCGCGAGCCGCAAGCGCCTGCTCAACCATAAGACCGGTAGCAACGATAGTAACGTCCTTACCGTCAGCCATTACAACGCCCTTACCAAGCTCAAACTTGTAGGAAGCTGCATCGAAAAGGGTGGGAACAGCGTAACGTCCGAAGCGCATATAGCAAGGACCAACGTGCTTGATAGCCGCTTCAACCATAGCGCGTGCTTCAACAGCATCAGCAGGCTGCATTACAACCATGCCGGGAATGGTACGCATAGTACCGAAGTCCTCAAGGCACTGGTGGGTAGCACCGTCTTCACCAACGGAGATACCGCCGTGGGTAGCGCCGATTTTTACGTTAAGGTGAGGATAACCGATAGAGTTTCTTACCTGCTCGAATGCTCTGCCTGCGGCGAACATTGCGAAGGTGGAAGCAAAGGGAATGTAGCCGCAGGTGGAAAGACCAGCCGCAACGCACATCATGTTGCCCTCTGCGATACCGCAGTCGAAGAAACGGTCGGGGAATACTTTCTTAAAGGAGCCGGTCTTGGTAGCGGCAGCAAGGTCCGCATCAAGAACAACCAGATTTTCATACTTTGCGCCGAACTCTGCAAGAGCCGCGCCGTATGCTTCACGAGTAGCTATTTTATCTGCCATTTCTATGTACCTCCCAATCAAAGACTTGCCAGCACGGCATCAAGCTCTGCCATACCCTGCTCGTACTGCTCCTGCTTGGGAGCCGCGCCGTGCCACGATACGTTGTTTTCCATGTAGGAAACGCCCTTGCCCTTAACGGACTTCGCGATAATTGCGGTGGGCTTACCCTTGCACGCTTTAGCCGCCTTAACAGCCGCCTCAATCTCGTCGAGGTTGTGTGCATCAATGGAAATTACGTTCCAGCCGAAAGCTTCGAACTTCTTGTCAAGGGGAGTGGGGTTCATAACCTCAGCAACGGGGCCGTCAATCTGAAGACCGTTCCAGTCAACGAAAATAGCAAGGTTGTCAAGCTTATAGTGAGCAGCAAACATAGCAGCCTCCCAAACCTGACCCTCTTCACTCTCACCGTCACCGAGAATAGCCCAAACGCGGTTATTAATACCGTTCTTCTTTGCGCCGAGAGCCATACCTGCCGCAGCAGAGATGCCAAGGCCAAGAGAACCGGTAGTCATGTCAACGCCGGGGATATGCTTCATATCGGGGTGACCCTGAAGAATGCTGTCAACCTGACGGAAGGTTTTAAGGTCGTCAACGGGGAAAAATCCGCGGTTTGCAAGAGTTGAATAAATAGCGGGGGAAGCATGGCCCTTTGATAAAACAAAGCGGTCACGGTCTGCCTTCGCAGGATCCTTCGGATCAATATTCATCTCCTCAAAGTAAAGATAAGCAAGGATATCAGCGATGGAAAGGGATCCACCGGGATGTCCGCTTGCCGCGGAATAAACCGCTGTAAGT
>CAZOFQ010000168.1:0-1863 GCA_964579105.1 uncultured Lachnospiraceae bacterium | reverse complement strand
GATGATAGGGGCGCAGCTTTTCCAACACCTCGGCATTGGTGGAGTAGCCCGTTTTTGTCTTTTTGCCGTGCGGCAACCCCAGCTGCTCGAAAAGAATCTCTCCCAGCTGCTTGGGAGATTGGATATTAAACTCCCTGCCCGCGCTGTAATAAATGCGCTCGGCAAGCTCCTTTGCCACCGCCGAGAGCTGCTCACCGTAAGCGGTAAGCCCCTCGCGGCTCACGCGGAAGCCCACAAGCTCCATATCGGCAAGCACCGCAGCAAGCGGCAGCTCGATCTCGTACAGCAGCTTTTCCGCACCCTGCTCGCGAAGCCTCTCCTTTGTCGCGCGATAGAGCGCCATTACGGTGAGGAGCTCGCAGGGCGGCTCGGCAGGCGCGGTGCCAAGATATTGCAGTGCAAGCCGCGAGAGGTCAAAGCCGCCTTCTGCGGCGTTGAGAACGTAGGCGGCAAGCATGGTATCGTAGGAGGCACCTCGCCAGTGAAGCTCCTCCTTCTCCAAGCTCTTATAAAGTGTTTTCGCATCGTGGCACACAAGCGTGCGTTCGCTTTGCAAGAGTGCCGAAAAGCATTCCTTTTCCAATTGCCAGATGCGCTCACCGTCCGAGCAATAATAGCCCGCGCCGTTGGCAGAAACGGCAAGCGTTTGCGGCAAAGCCGCTACATCGGTACAGCGCAGCACCTCAGCCGTAGGTGCTGCACTTGCCGTGCTTTCCGCCCCCTTAACAGCATCCAGCCCAAAGCGCTTGATAAAGCTGTGAAACTCAAATTTAGTAAAGAGCGCAAGCGCGCCCGCGTTGTCAATGCCCTCGTAGGCGTAAGCACCGAGCGACGCCGCCAAGGGCACCTCGCGGCAGATGGTCGCAAGGCGCTGTGAGAGGAACGCACTGTCCCTGCCCTCCTCCAGCTTGCGGCGCACCGAGGGGGTGAGCTGCGCCGTGGGGAGATCGTTGTAAACACCGTCAAGGCTTCTGTGCTCGGAAATCAGCCGCAGCGCGGTCTTCTCGCCGATTCCCGGCACACCCGGGATGTTGTCGGAGCTATCCCCCATCAACGCCTTCACGTCCACGAATTGCGTAGCGTCCACGCCGTATTTCTCACGGAATTTTTCACAGTCAAACAGGATGGTATCCGTGTTGGTGGCAAGCAAAATATGCACGCGCTCTGAGATCAGCTGCAGCGCGTCGCGGTCGCCCGTGAGGATGTACGCCTCACAGTCCTCGCGCTCTGCCATGGCGGCAAGCGTGCCGAGAATATCATCCGCCTCATACCCCTCCAGCTCCAGCACGTGAAAGCCGAGCGCCTCGGCGGTCTGTTTGGCAAGCGGCATTTGCGCCGCCAGCTCCTCGGGCATCGGCTTGCGCCCTGCCTTATACTCTTTATAGAATTCATGGCGGAACGTGGGTGCTTTGAGGTCAAAGGCGATGGCGCAAAAATCAGGGTTTACCGCCGCCAGATTGCGCTCTAAGATATTGACCATGCCAAACAGCGCGTTGGTAGGTAGCCCCTCGCGCGTGGAGAGTGGGCGCACGCCGTAAAACGCACGGTTGACAATGCTGTTGCCGTCTACTGCGAGAATTTTTTTCATAGCATCCTCCAAAAAGGATTTTTTCACGTCATTTCACCTTATATTATACCTTTTTTACGCGAAGGTGTCAAGAAAACCGCGCCCTTTTGCGCGATTTTGTGAAATTCTCCGTCCAACAAGCGTGTTTTGTAAATTTTGCGTCGTGCAAGCCGCTATTTAACAAAAAATGCCCCCGCGCGAGAAATTCTCGCGCGGGGGGCGTCTTCTATAAAATTTGTTTTCGTAGGGACGGGCGTCCTCGACCGTCCGTAATTCTCAACCAACATTCCATTCGT
>CAZOFQ010000167.1:0-1899 GCA_964579105.1 uncultured Lachnospiraceae bacterium | reverse complement strand
ATATGCTAATGCCAAAAGTGCCTTTGCGTTGCTTTTGATAAAACATTGTTGTCCTTAATTAAGTCAGTGCTTACAAAGAAAAGAGGACGAAGAATTTTTGCATTTTTCGTCCTTTTCTTGGCGGTAGGTATTTTATTATGTTTTCAAATGTGTTTCCGACAAAAAAGCAGGGGTGAGACCGTGCTGCTCAGCCCAATCGAGTGCCGCAAACATGCGCTCCCTAAAATCGGGCAGATAGTGCTTGTAGTCGGGATAAAAATATTGCTCGTGCATCAAAAATTCCCAAAAGCCCTTTTGCGGATAAGCCTCCCACGCGGCATCCAGCTTTTCGGTGATCCCCTCAAGCGTGCCGCTGTTTAAAACCACGTCGATTTTGGAAAAGATCATATCGTTTTTTTCGTCTTTCCAGATACCGTATGTGGCTGTGTTGGTAACCTGTGCGCGATTAAGGTAATAGGATACCACGCCGCTATCGTGCTTCTCGCTCCATTGCAGATAGCCTGCCAGCACGCGCACACCCGCATCGTGCAGGGCGCGGATCCCTTCGACAGTGCTTTCACCCCAGTGAACGGTGGTTGTGGACGCGGCATATGTTTCCTCGCCCGCAAAGCGCAGGATCTGCTCTCTTACCGCCGCGAGATCGGCGGCAATGCGCATATAATCGGTATCAATATAGGGCTTATGGGGCAGCTCGGCTCTTGCGTGGAAGGAGAAACGCAGCCAATCGGCATTGGCGCGAAATTCGCTTTTGAAGGTGGCAGGCATCTCCAAAAGCGAAAAGCCGCCCCGATCGGGCGTTTCCAAAAAGAGGTTTGCATGTACCTTGGTGCCGTAGCGCTCGTGTACCTCGCGCAGGAGCGAAAGATAGGGATTGTCAAAAACAGAGTGATACGTATTGCTGTTTTTTGCAATATCGCGCAAAAAATGGATGTTATCGTCAAGTGAAAGACGGTAAGCATTTGTAGCCTTCGGTAACCAATATACCGTGACCTCGGCGGTGTTGCCCGCTTCATCCCGCGCGGTGAGCTTGTTTTGATATTGACACAGCTTTACGGTGGCAAAATAAGCGCCTGCCGCAAAGCGTGCGGGCTCATCGCAGATCAAAATGTGCTTACCCTCGGGTGCGCGCACGCGCACGGTAACCGAAAGCGTGCTGCCGTCGGGAGAGAGTACACCTGCCTTATTGGCCAGGCAATCCCCCGAAACGGGCTTTAAAAATGCGATATTTTGTTGCATGCCATCACATCCTTTTTTAAAAACAAGAGGCAGTACCGTTACTCCCTCTTGCCTTATTTTAAATACTGAACAACAGATCGCCGTAGTTCGGCATCGGCCAATGATCGATTGCGGTCAGGGTCTCCATTTCGTCAACCGTTTCGCGCAGCTCCTTCATCACGGGAATGACATTATGGAGGAAATATTCTGCCATTTCCTCACCCGTTTCCAGGCGTTTTGCGGCGTCGTCCTCACGGCGCAGGTCGCCAAGGGTTTTGTACGCTTTGCCCGTAAGCGCGGAAAGGCGGGTAATGATATCGGTTTCGGCAGAAATATCCGCGGTGGGGATCACTGCGATCTTGGCGGCGGCAGCCTCTGCCACCTCCTTGACATAAGTGTTGACAGCGGGAATGATCTCACGTCCTGCCATTTCGATCATGGTTTGCGCCTCAATGTTGATCACCTTGGCGTAATTTTCATACATGATCTCCTCGCGGGATCTCATTTCCACCACACTCATCACGCCGTGGCGTGCAAAGAGCTCGATATTTTTTTCGGCGGTAAAGGTCTTGAAGGCATCTACCGAGGTCTTGAGGTTGGAAAGCCCGCGGCGCGCTGCTTCCTGCTCCCATTCCTCGGAGTAGCCGTTTCCGTTAAAGAGGATGCGACGGTGCTTGGTGAAGG
>CAZOFQ010000166.1:0-1908 GCA_964579105.1 uncultured Lachnospiraceae bacterium | reverse complement strand
TCGAAGGACTTGACGAACACGGTAACGGTCTCGCCAACAGAAACGACCTCTGCGGGGTTTTTGATGTGTCTCCAGGAAAGCTCGCTGGTGTGCACCATACCGTCAACACCGCCCAAGTCAACAAATGCACCATAGGAGGTCATGCTCTTTACGACACCGGTGTAGGTCTTACCCTCCTCGATGTCAGCCCAGAACTCATCCTCCTTTGCGCGGCGCTCCTCGCGGAGTACAACGCGGATAGAGCCGATCGCCTTGTGACCCTGCTCCTTGGTCTCGATCACCTTAAACTTGATGGTAGTGCCCTTCAGGGGTGCAAGATCGCCATCCTTCGGCACACCGGTCTGGGATGCGGGAATGAATACGCGGTTGCCAAGAACGAACACGATCACACCGCCCTTTACAACATCGGCAACGGGAGCCTCAAGGATCTCGCCTGCTTCCTTTGCGGCAACGATCTTTTCCCAATTTCTGCCGGAGTCAACACGTCTCTTGTCAAGCTCAGCAACACCCTCGATGTCACTAACGCGAACGACCTTTGCCTCAACAGCGTCGCCTACCTTGAACTGCTCGGTCAGCTTTACACTGGGATCATCGGTTACGCGGTCGGCCTTGATGTAGCCGGTTACGCCTGCGCCGAGATCCAGCTGCAGTTCAGTGTCGGACACGTGAGACACGGTACCGGTAACGATTGCTCCTGTATGTAAATTTTTGACTTCAGTCTCTTCGAGTAATTTTGCAAAGTTTTCTGCTTCAGTCATTGTTTTATATACCTCCTCAATGATCTCTCGCGGGGTCGATGCACCCGCAACTATACCCACTTTGCGATGGGCTAATGAAAACGTTTTCACCAAAGGCAGCTGCGCCGTTTCTGTTATACGGAGCGTATCGGGGCATAGCTTTTGGCAGATATCGAAAAGCTTTGCGGTGTTTGAGCTTTCTTTTCCACCGATCACGATCATGCCGTCCGAGGCTGCGGCAAGCGCCGCCGCTTCTGTCTGTCGGGAATCCGTAACATTACATATTGTATCAAAAATTAAAGCATTTGTACAGACCTTTTTTAAAAGTTTTTGACATTTTTTCCATTCTGTTAAATTTTGGGTGGTTTGCGCCACCATTACGGGCACTTTAGACAAAAATTTTTCACCAAGTGCGCCTTCAAGCGCCGCTTTGAAGCTAAGAAAATCGGCAAAAACGTATTTTTCACCGTCAAAGCAACTCATAAACCCTTCCACCTCGGGGTGCGCCGCGTTGCCGATACAAATAAAAACGTGCTCCCTCGCGCCCTCACCAAGCGAAAACTGCTCGGCAATGCGGTGGATCTTGGTGACAAACGGGCAGGTGCAATCCACAAAGGAAAAGCCCTCGTATAGCTCGGCAAGCGAGGAAAGCTGCTCTCTTACCTCGCGCCTAATGCCGTGTGCCCGCACAAACACCGTAACGGGTGCTTGCGGCGTGGCGGCAGCGGCAAGGTCTGCTAACGCATCCGCTGTAATGGGGCAAACGCCGCGCGCGGCAAGCTGCCTGTTATACTCCTCGTTATGTATGAGGTGCCCGAGGGTATAGATGCGCTCCCCAAAAGAGGCATTTGCGAGGCGGTCCTGCAAGCGGTCGGTGGCACTTCGCACGCCCGGGCAAAAGCCCGCATTTTTTGCGACCCTGACCTCCATCATTTCACCGTATCGCCAAGGCGGCAAATCTCACCGTAGATCTCACCCGAAATGCGCGCATACTCGCCGATGGCTTCCTTGTCGTAGTCAAAGCGCTCAAACGGAATAGGCTCACCGATCACCACCGTGACACGCCTGAAAAATTTCCAGGTGTAGTTTTTCATTTTGATGTGCACGGGCAGGATCTGCGCGCCCGCGTGTGCCGCGATCATTGCCGCACCGTTTTTCGGCTTACAGTCAC
>CAZOFQ010000165.1:0-1924 GCA_964579105.1 uncultured Lachnospiraceae bacterium | reverse complement strand
GTATCCCTGCCGTGCAAGAGGCGGTGAAGAAGTTCACGGGCAAGGAGCCCTTCAAGGGCATCAACCCCGATGAATGCGTGGCACTTGGCGCTGCCATTCAGGGCGGCGTGCTTGGCGGTGACAAGACCGATCTTCTCTTGCTTGACGTTACGCCTTTGTCGCTTGGTATCGAGACGCTCGGCGGCGTATTCAACCGCATTATTGACCGCAATACGACCATCCCCGTAAAGAAGAGCCAGGTGTACTCCACCGCAGCCGACGGTCAGACCTCTGTCGAGATCCACGTGCTGCAGGGCGAGCGCGAGATGGCAGCGGGCAATACCACGCTCGGTCGCTTCTCTCTGGACGGCATTGCTCCCGCACCTCGCGGCGTGCCCCAGATCGAGGTCACCTTTGACATTGACGCCAACGGCATTGTAAACGTAACGGCAATGGATAAGGGCACGGGCAAGGAGACGCATATTACCATCACGTCCTCCACGAATATGTCTCAAGAGGATATCGACCGCGCCGTGAAGGATGCGGAGCGCTTTGCGGAAGAGGATAAGAAGCAAAAGGACGCGGTCGACACAAAGAACCGTGCCGAGACCATGATCTTCCAGAGCGAAAAGACTCTGGGCGAGATCGGTGACAAGGTGAGCGACGAGGAGAAGGCTCCTGTAAAGGAAGCCATTGAAAAGCTCCGCACCACCGTGGCGGGCGGTGATACCGAAGCCATTAAGGCGGATACCGAGGCATTGGAAAAGGCGTTCTATGCACTTTCCGAAAAGCTCTATGCACAGGCTGGCGGTGCCGCAGGTGCAAACGCGGGTGCTGCCGATGCGGGTGCTGCCGATGAGGGCGCACAGAACGGTCAGGGCTTCTATAACGCCGATTTTGAGGACAAAAGCAATCAATAATTTACCTTCGCATTAGGCAAAGCCGATTTTTCGGCTTTGCCTAATGCCATGAGGAGTAGCAAATGGCTGATAAAAGAGATTATTATGAGGTACTTGGCGTTGAAAAGAGCGCGGATGAGGCTACGTTAAAAAAGGCATACCGTTCCCTTGCGAAGAAGTACCATCCCGATATGCATCCCGACGACAAGGAAGCGGAGCAGAAGTTCAAGGAAGTGAATGAAGCCTACGCCGTGCTTTCCGACAGTGAAAAGCGTGCGCAGTACGATCAGTACGGTCACGCAGCGTTTGACCCAAGTGCAGGGGGGGCGGGCGGCGGCTTTGGCGGCTTCGGCGATTTTGGAGACATTTTCAGCAGCTTCTTCGGTGGCGGCTTTGGCGGCTTCGGGGGCGGCGGCGCACGCCGTAACGGCCCCGTGCGCGGCGATGATATCGGCGCGCGTATCTCCGTTTCCTTTGAGGAGGCGGCGTTCGGCGTAAAGCGAGAGATCAACTACAACCGCATTTGCCGTTGTCCCGATTGCTCGGGCAGCGGTGCGGCAAAGGGAAGCAAGGCTGAGACCTGCTCCAAGTGCCATGGCTCGGGGCGCATGCGCGTGATCCAACGTCTCGGCGGTATGCAGTTTCAGAGCGAAACGGCTTGCGACGCTTGTCGCGGCGATGGGAAAACCATCAAAAATCCTTGCTCCAACTGTCGCGGAACGGGGCTGATCCGTATCAATAAAAAATTGGAGGTTTCCATACCCGCAGGTATTGACGACGGTGAGCGCATTGCACTGCGCGGACAGGGTAATGAGGGCAAAAACGGCGGCGGTGCGGGCGATCTGATCATTCAGATCCTTGTCAAGCCTCACGCCATTTTCGAGCGCGACGGCTATAACATCTATTGTGAGGTACCGATCCCCGTAACGGATGCGATCCTCGGCGCGGAGATCGAGATCCCCACACTGAAGGAAAAAATGAAATATACCATTCCCGAGGGAACGCAGCCGGGCAAGGAGTTTACCGTGCGCGGACAGGGCATCCCT
>CAZOFQ010000164.1:0-1955 GCA_964579105.1 uncultured Lachnospiraceae bacterium | reverse complement strand
CGATGGTGCTGCAGAAGAATCTGCTGTTTTCGGGCACGATCAAGGAAAATCTGCTCTGGGGCAACGAGAACGCCACGGACGAGGAGCTTGCCGAGGCTTGTCGCCTTGCGCAAGCCGACGATTTCGTGCGCTCCTTCCCCGACGGATATGATACGTATATCGAGCAGGGCGGCACGAACGTGTCGGGCGGTCAGAAGCAACGTCTTTGCATTGCCCGCGCATTGCTCAAAAGGCCCAAGATCCTGATCCTGGACGACTCCACCAGCGCGGTGGATACCAAAACCGACGCGCTCATCCGCGAGGGCTTCCGTACTTATATTCCCGAAACCACGAAGATCATTATTGCACAGCGCGTGGCGTCTGTGGAGAGTGCCGACCTCATCCTTGTGATGGAGAACGGTGCCGTGGTCGCCAAGGGCACACATGCACGGCTGCTTGCCGATTGTGACATCTATCGCGAGATCTACGAGCAGCAAACGAAGGGGGGCGAGAGCAATGAGTAAAAAGCAAAAAACGATGCACCGTCCCAAGGCAAGCCCCAAGGTGCTTTTGCGTGTGCTGAAAATGCTGTTTTCCTACTACCCCGTGCTGATGCCCCTTACGATCTTTTGTATCCTGCTTTCCGCCGTGACTGCCGCACTCCCCGCAGTGTTTATGCAGCAGGTCATTGCAGAGATCGAGATCGCGCAAAAGGCTGCCGCGCCGTGGACGCAGGCGATCGATACGATCCTGCCCAAGGTGCTGCTGCTCGCGTGCTTTTATGCCGCATCCTTCATCGCGATCATTCTGCAAACGCAGCTGATGGCGATCATCACGCAGGGCTTTCTTTGCAAGCTGCGCCGTACCATGTTTGACAAGATGCAGGATCTTCCCATCCGCTATTTTGACACGCATAAGCACGGCGATATCATGAGCCATTACACCAACGATATCGATGCGTTGCGTGAGCTTGTCTCGCAGGCGATGCCCGCGCTTTTGCAATCCGTAGTGATCTTGCTCTCGGTGTTCTTTGTGATGCTGTATTACAGCATTTGGATGACACTGGTGCTGCTTGTCGGCGTGGTCGCAATGGTGATCGTTTCCAAAAAGATCGGTGGCGGCTCGGCAAAGTATTTCATGCGCCAGCAGAGCGCCATGGGTAAGGCAGAGGGCTATATTCAGGAGATGATGAACGGTCAGAAGGTCGTGAAGGTCTTTTCGCACGAGGCGGCTGCCGCCAAGGATTTTGAAAGGATCAACGAGGAGCTGTATGAGGACAGCGCGCGTGCTCACGCCTTTGCCAATACGCTGGGACCCATTATCGGTAATATCGGTAACATCCTGTACGTTATTATGGCGGTGGCGGGCGGACTATTCCTGCTAAAGGACGTCCCCAATCTTTCCATCGGTGCGTTCCCCGTGTTCAGCATCAGCATTATCGTGCCCTTTCTCAACATGGCAAAGCAGTTTACGGGCAACGTCAATCAGGCGTCACAGCAGATCAACGCCGTGGTCATGGGTATGGCGGGCGGCTCGCGACTGTTTGCTCTGATGGATGAAATGCCCGAGGCTGACGAGGGCTACGTGACGCTTGTCAACGCCGACGTGGATGCAGACGGTAACGTGACCGAGGCGGAGCATCGCACGGGACACTGGGCATGGAAGCATCCCCACCAATCGGATGGGTCTGTGACCTATACGCTTTTGCGGGGTGACGTGCGCCTTACCGAGGTGGATTTTGCCTACGAGGAGGGAAAAACCGTGCTGCACGACGTCAGCGTATACGCAGAGCCCGGACAAAAGGTGGCGTTTGTCGGCGCCACGGGCGCGGGCAAAACCACCATCACCAACCTCATCAATCGCTTCTACGATATTGCCGATGGTACGATCCGCTATGACGGCATCAATCTCAATCAGATCACAAAGTCCGATCTGCCCCGTTCGCTCGGCCTTGTGCTGCAGCAGACCAATCTGTT
>CAZOFQ010000163.1:0-1997 GCA_964579105.1 uncultured Lachnospiraceae bacterium | reverse complement strand
AACAAGGAGATCACCGAGGACGGTGCGGATTTTGCCGAGTTTATGAGGGCGCTGAACACCGTAACGGTACAGCTTTGCCGCATGATCGCCGCCGACGGCGAGGGTGCGACCAAGCTTCTTGAATGTAGAACGTACGGTGCCAAGACTGAGCAGGCAGCGAAAATCGCCGCAAGAAGTGTGATCTCCTCCAGTTTGCTCAAAGCCGCTATGTTCGGCGCGGACGCCAACTGGGGACGTGTGCTGTGCGCTATCGGCTACAGCGGTGCTGATGTGGACGTCTCCAAGGTGAGCGTGACCTTCTGCTCACAGAAGGGCGAAATTCTTGTGTGCGAGAACGGCGCAGGCGTGCCCTTTTCCGAGGAAAGAGCAAAGGAAATTTTGCTGGAAAAGGAGATCGAGATCGTCATTGGTCTTGGCGACGGCGCGTATTCCGCCACCGCCTACGGCTGTGATTTGACGTATGATTACGTCAAAATCAACGGAGATTACAGAACCTGATGCAAAATCGGCGGCGCATTGCGTTGTTGCTCCTCGTGTGAGATGTCGGCGTAGGGGACTACGCCATCCACCTCTCACTCCGGTGCGCCTCGCACTGCTTGCCGCTTTGGCATCAGAAGCCTTTAAAAGCAACGGCGCATTGCGTCGTTGCTTCCTTGAAAGCGGCTCGACGATGGTTACATCGCCATCGCCTTGCTTTCGGCGTCGCGCCTTGCACTGCTTGCCGCTTTGGCATCAAGAAGTCATAAAGGAGCTGCGGCGCATGGCGTCGTTGCATTCTTGAAAGCGGCTTGAGCTTTAGTATCAATCAACCCCTTAAAAATATCAAAAAAGAGGAAAAAACTATGCCTATTGAGAATCATTTTTCCAACGCGCAACGCGCTAAGGTGCTGACCGAGGCACTTCCTTACATCAAAAAATTTGTGGGCAAGACCGTTGTGATCAAATACGGCGGCAACGCCATGATCAACGAGGAGCTCAAGCAGCAGGTGATGGAGGACATTGCCCTGCTGTGGCTGATCGGTGTCAAGGTCGTTCTGGTGCACGGCGGTGGACCCGAGATCAGCGATATGATGACACGTCTTGGCAAAAAGCCCGAGTTTGTGGACGGCTTGCGCGTCACCGACAGGGAGAGCGTAGAGATCGTGCAGATGGTGCTGGCGGGCAAGGTCAATAAGACTCTGGTGGCGCTATTGCAAAGCAAGGGCGGTCACGCTGTGGGTCTTTGCGGCATTGACGGCGGTATGCTGGAGGCGAAGATCAAGGACGAGCGCCTTGGCTTTGTGGGTAAGATCACCAAGGTGCGTCCTCAGCCCATCACCGACGTACTGGAAAAGAATTATATTCCCGTTATTTCTACCGTGGCAACTGACCGCGAGGGCAACGTTTACAACGTCAATGCCGACACCGCTGCCGCATATATCGCAGGCGCGCTGAATGCGGAGCGCCTCATTATGATGACGGATATTGCGGGCATCCTGCGCGATAAGGACGACCCCTCCACACTCATTCCCGAGATTACCGTGGAAGAGGCGGATAAGCTGTATGCTGACGGTGTGATCTCCGGCGGCATGATCCCCAAGGTGGATTGCTGTATCGAGGCGATCAAGAAGGGCGTGAAGAACGTGATCATTATGGACGGCCGTGTGCCGCACTCCATCCTGATGGAGCTGCTGACCGATGAGGGCGCAGGCACGATGGTGAAGGGGGCAGAGGAATGAGTATGCTACAGGAGCAGGATAAGGCGTTTGTAGCGAACACCTATGCGCGCTTTCCTGTTGAAATCGTGCGGGGCGAGGGCTCTAAGGTGTACGACGGCGAGGGCAAGTGCTATATTGATATGGGCAGCGGCATTGCCGTGAATTCCTTTGGCATTGCAGATGAAGCGTGGAAGGAAGCGGTGATCGCACAGCTGAACAAGGTACAGCACACCTCTAATTTGTATTACACCGAGCCGTGCGCGAAACTCGCGCAGATGCTTTGCGAGCGCACGGGGCTCA
>CAZOFQ010000162.1:0-2006 GCA_964579105.1 uncultured Lachnospiraceae bacterium | reverse complement strand
CGTCCAGTATATACAGCACGCCCATGAGCGAGGAGCCGATCTGGGTGGCAAGGCGGATGCGCTGTGCCTCGCCGCCCGAAAGCGTTCCCGCGCGGCGGGAAAGCGTCAGATAATCAAGACCTACACTCATCAAAAAGCCAAGACGGCTCTTGATTTCCTTGAGGATCTCCTTGGCGATCAGCGCCTCGGTCTCGGTCAATTGCAGCTTCTCGACAAATTCCAGCGCATCGCGCACGCACAGCTCGCAAAAATCATGGATGTTTTTGCCGCCCACCGTCACGGCAAGCACGTTGGGAGAAAGCCTTTTTCCGCCACATTCGGGGCAAGGAGCGTCCTCGATAAAATCGTCGTAATACTCGTTGCCGCCCATACGCATGCGGTTTTCGATCATTTTCACAAGACCGTCAAACTGCACGATCTGCTCGTGACGCTCTCCGCCGAAATAACGCACCACGTGGTAGCGCTCCTCG
Source organism: uncultured Lachnospiraceae bacterium (assembly GCA_964579105.1). Classification (GTDB taxonomy): domain Bacteria; phylum Bacillota; class Clostridia; order Oscillospirales; family CAG-272; genus Firm-07. The sequence continues at coordinate 1,536 of CAZOFQ010000162.1, read as the reverse complement.
CCCGAGCCGTTATAAAGGATATCCTTTTGCTTTTCGGTGAAATCCTTTACGGGGGTCTCCAGCGTAAAGCCGAAGCGCTCCCCCACTGCCGCGAACAGCGGTCCGTTCCAGCTGACCTTTTCCAGCGTTTTGAAGCCGTTTACGGCGATCGCACCGCTCGAAAGCGAGAGCGACTCATCGGGAATCAGCTTCCATGCGGCAATGCGGCGCATAGAGCCAAGCCCCGCACACTTAGGGCAAGCCCCTTGCGGATTGTTGAAGGAGAACATACGCGGCTCAAGCTCTCCAAAGGAAACGCTGTGCTCCTCGCAGGCATAATTCTGCGAAAAAGCAAGCTCCTCGGGCGCTTCCTCTCCCTCTCTCACCACGGGAACGATCAAAAGGTTTCCGTCTGCCTCGGCAAGTGCGGTCTCCACCGAATCCCCAAGGCGCGCGCGGATATCGCCGCGATTCACAAGGCGATCCACCACCACCTCGACGGTATGCTTTTTGTTTTTATCCAACTGAATGACCTCGGAAAGGTCATACATGCTGCCATCCACGCGCACGCGGGCAAAGCCGCTTTTGCGTGCGTCCTCCAGCACCTTTCCGTGCTGTCCCTTTTTGGCGCGCACCACGGGCGCAAGCACCATAAAGCGCGTCCCCTCGGGGAGTGCTAGGATGCGATCCACGATCTGATCCTTGCTCTGCTGACGGATCTCCTTGCCGCATACAGGACAGTGCGGCACGCCGATGCGCGCGTAAAGCAAACGCAGATAGTCATAGATCTCCGTCACCGTGCCCACCGTGGAGCGCGGATTTTTCGACGTGGTCTTCTGGTCGATGGAGATCGCGGGCGAGAGTCCCTCAATGGAATCCAGATCGGGCTTGTCCAGCTGCCCCAAAAACATGCGCGCATAAGAGGAGAGCGACTCCACGAAGCGGCGGTGTCCCTCGGCATAGATGGTATCAAACGCAAGCGAGGACTTGCCCGAGCCCGAAAGCCCCGTCAGCACCACCAGCCTGTCGCGCGGGATGGTGACGTCAATATTTTTTAAGTTGTGGACGCGAACGCCCTTTAATTTCAATTCGTTTGCCATTTCTATTCCTTCTCCTCACGCAATGCGCGGATCTTGTCGCGCAAAAATGCCGCTTGCTCGAATTCCAGGCGCTTCGATGCCTCTTTCATCTCCTCGGTGAGCGTGTCGATCAGCTTTTTGCGTGCCGTGGGCGTCAGCCTCTTCTTGCCCTTGCCCTCCACAGCCTCATCAGCCGCCTTGCCGATCTCGATGATGTCGCGCACGCTCTTGACGACGGTCTTGGGGGTGATGCCGTTTGCCTTATTATAGGCATCCTGAATAGCGCGACGGCGATTGGTCTCTCCAATGGCGCGCTGCATAGAGCCCGTCACGGTATCGGCATACATGATGACCTTACCCTCGGCATTTCGTGCGGCGCGTCCGATGGTTTGAATGAGTGAGGTCTCGGTGCGCAAAAAGCCCTCCTTGTCGGCGTCAAGGATCGCCACAAGCGATACCTCGGGCAGATCCAAGCCCT
>CAZOFQ010000161.1:0-2011 GCA_964579105.1 uncultured Lachnospiraceae bacterium | reverse complement strand
CAGAACGTGGACGCCAAGATCATCGAGATCGACAACGACAAGCAGAAGGTCAGCCTTTCCATCCGCGCACTTCTTGAGGAGGTTGCCGCCGCTGAGGCCGCAATGCCCGAGGAAGCCGCTGCTGACGAGGAATAATTTTCAAAGCATGGGGATGTAGCGCGATACGCGCGGCATCCCCATATATTTTTTGTGAAAAACCGCAAAAAATATCGCGAAGACCGTTGACAATATTGGGGATTTGTGCTACAATAAATTGAATATCAAGCCATTCTTGATAAAAATCAACGGAGGGGCAGCCAATGGAAATAGCAATCATCGCCGCGGACGTCAAAAAAGAGATCATGACGCAATTCTGTATCGCCTATTGCGGAATTTTGAGCAAGCATAATCTCTGTGCCACTAACATCACCGCAAAGTATATTTCCGAAGCGACAGGGCTTAAGATCGAGCGCTTGCTCACAGGTGATCAGGGCGGCGAGCAACAGATCGCTACGCGCGTGGCGTATGACGAGATCGACATTCTGCTTTGCTTCCGTGATACGCGTCCCGATGCCCCCATCAAGGAGGAAGAGGAGCAGCTGCTGCTTGCCTGCGACCGCTACAACATTCCCGTTGCCACCAACATTGCCACCGCCGAGGTGCTGATCACGGCGCTGGAGCGCGGCGACCTTGACTGGCGCGATTTCCTCAACCCCACAAGCGAGTATAACCGTAATAAAAGAAAATAAGCGGTTGGAATAAGCCGACAAAGCTCCCTTGCACACAGAGAGAGAACGATTTGCTGAAACGTTCTTTGCAAGTCCTTGTCAGGTACCGCCCAGCTGTCAGCATGAATAAGGAGTAAGAGTGAAACACTCGGGTGGAACCGTGCGGAATCATCCACACCCCGAGGCGGCGTGTCCGTCTCGGGGTGTGTTTTTTTAGAAATATCAAAAGGAGATAGATCATATGTTTCAAGTAAAATTTGCAGAAAAAGTAATGGAATTTGAAGCCCCTCTTTCCGTTTACGAGGCGTCGGTTGCGGCAGAGCTCTCCAGCCGCGCCGTGCTGTGCGCCAAGGTAAACGGCAAGGTGGTTGCCATGACCGAGCAGCTCTCGGCGGATGCCGAGGTGCAGCTGCTGACCTTTGCGGATGCAGAGGGCAAGCACGTGTTCCGTCACACCGCCTCGCACATTCTTGCGCAGGCAGTCAAAAGACTGTACCCCGAGGTGAGACTGACCATCGGTCCCGCGATCGAGGATGGCTTCTATTACGATTTCGACAGCGAGATCTCGTTTGGCACCGAGCAGCTTGCCGCCATCGAGAGTGAAATGAAAAAGATCGTGAAGGAGAATCTCAAGATCGAGCGCTTCGAGCTTCCCCGCGCCGAGGCAATTGCCTTCATGCAGGAGAAGGGCGAGCCCTATAAGGTGCAGCTGATCGAGGAGCTGCCCGAGGATGCGGTTATCAGCTTTTACAAGCAGGGCGAATTCACCGACCTTTGCGTAGGTCCGCACCTCTTTACCACGGGTGTGGTGAAGGCGTTCAAGCTGACGCAATGCACGGGTGCTTACTGGAAGGGCGACCAGAAGAATAAGATGCTGCAGCGTGTGTACGGCACGGCGTTCCCCTCAAAGGACGAGCTCAAGGCTCATCTGGAGGCATTGGAGGAGGCACGCAAGCGCGACCACAATAAGCTCGGACGTGAGCTGGAGTACTTCACCACGGTGGAGGAGATCGGTCAGGGACTGCCGATTCTCCTGCCCAAGGGCGCGCGTGTGATCCAAACGCTGCAGCGCTGGATCGAGGACGAGGAGCAAAAGCGCGGCTATCTGCTCACCAAAACGCCCCTGATGGCAAAGCGTGAGCTGTATAAGATCTCGGGACACTGGGATCACTATCTGGACGGCATGTTCGTGCTGGGCGATCCTTATGATGAGAGCAAGGAGTGCTTTGCGCTGCGTCCCATGACCTGTCCCTTCCAGTATCAGGTGTTCCTCAACAAAAAGCGCTCCTACCGCGAGCTGCCTA
>CAZOFQ010000160.1:0-2039 GCA_964579105.1 uncultured Lachnospiraceae bacterium | reverse complement strand
CTCCTTATTGCTCGCTTCATCCCGCACTGCGGGCGCTCGCAAACGTCCCCACTTGAGTACTTTTTCGTATATTCGGTTGTCGGAATTTTGACAGAAAGCCGTAGGCTACCCGAGAGCATTTCCTGCACTTCAATTTCGAAAAAGTTCGGCGGCACGGGGGAAACAAGCTACGTGGAGTGCAGGTTGTTTTCGAAGCCTTGCGGTAGTCAATGCACCGCGTCGATATCTAAGCCTGCGTTTGAATGACTCAAACATTATAACACATGTGTGAAAAAAAAGCAAGAGGTTTTAGAGAAAAAATATAGAAAAAAGCAAGCGCAGGCTTATGACGAAAAAACGAAATTTATAAAAAACGATGCCGTGTCGTTCTTCCGATTGGAAAAATTAAAGAAATAGTTGGAAAATATGGAGGAATATTTGAAAAGCAAGAAAAAATGCGCCGTCGGACGGCGCATTTAGGGGAAAAACCTTTGTTGTAGCAAGAAAACGATGAAATTTTGAGAAAAGCTACGCTTTTTGCGGTATCAAATACTCTTTGGCGCGCAGAATGTCCTTTTGGATCTGTTCCTGCAGTGCCTCAACGGTCGGGAAGGCGCGCTCGGCGCGCAAAAACCGCAAAAAGGAAACTTTGATCGGTTTGCCGTAGAGCTCGCCCTTGAAATCAAACAAAAAGGTTTCGCAGGTCACCTGCTCACCATCCTCGAAGGTGGGGCGGGTGCCGACGTTGGAGATGCCGAAAAAGCTGCGTTTGCCAATTTTCACGGTCACTGCATAAACGCCGTGTGCGGGAATCAAGCCACCCTCGGGGAACGTAAGATTGGCGGTAGGAAAGCCCATTGCGCGCCCCACGCGCTTGCCGTCTTGCACGGAGCCCGTCAGGGTAAAGGGGTGCCCCAGCAGGCGTGTGGCGTCCTCGGGGTGACCGCGCTCCAGCATGTCGCGGATCAGGCTGGAGCTTACGGTGTATCTGCCGTCGGTCACGGGCGGCACAATGCTGACCGTGCGCCCTGCGTGCTCGCCGAGCCAACGCGCAAGATCCTCTGCCTTGCCCGCGCCCTTTGCGCCAAAGGTGTAATTATAGCCGCAAACCGCCATCTGACAGCGACAGTCACGGATCAGGGTTCCAATTACAAAATTCTCGGGGGAAACGTCCTTGTAGGCGGGGAAATCGCAGAAAATGACGAATTGCAGCCCTGCGCGGCGGAACAGCTCCATTTTTTCCTCGTTAGAGCATAGGCGGGGGACGGGATGCCCGAAGTGGTGCGAGGGGTGCTCAGTAAAGCAAAACGCACCCAAAGGCAAGCGCGGGCGGCGCTGTGCGTTGAGGCGCTTCAGCTCCTCAATCAGCGCCATGTGACCGCGATGCACGCCGTCAAAATTACCGAGCACAAGCCCACAATCCATGGGCGCAAGCGGTCGGTCGGGGAATTTCAGGTCAATGAATTGCATGCTGTGCTCCTTTCGTGTGATTTACCGTTTTATTATAACGGATTTTGCCGCATATTGCAAGGGGGGAGAAAAAATTAAGATGAAAAGGAAAGACCTGCTCACGTATTTGCGGTAAAAAGAGAAGCCGCCGCGATGGATAAACCATTGCGGCGGCGGTAATGTTTGTGGTAGGGCGGTGCCTTGGTGCCGCCGCAATCCGCGATATGCAAATGAATAACACTCCAATCCGGTAGGGACCGGCGTCCCCGACGGTCCGTAATCCGCGATGCACACATCGGTAGGGCGATGCCTTGGTGCCGCCGCATTTGGCGACACACCCGGCGGGAGCAAGCCCCCGCCCTACGAGAAATGCGCTATCCGCGACGCACAAGTGTCATCCTGAGGAGCGCAACAAAGCGCGACGAACGGATCTCCGAGGGTGCAAGAAGCACCCGAGGCGATGTGTACACGAAAAACCGCCCTCCGCGACACACAAACGGGCAACGTACAAACCCGTAGGGACGGGCGTCCTCGACCGTCCGCCATCCGCGACGCCCACCCTTCTGTTGAAGAATGACGGAATACAGAGGACCTTCTCCTGCGGGAGAAGG
>CAZOFQ010000159.1:0-2044 GCA_964579105.1 uncultured Lachnospiraceae bacterium | reverse complement strand
GCTCAAAGGTCATCTGCTTATCCATGAGCTTGTAAATGGTGTCGGTCTGGTCGCCGTTGGTCACAATGGTCTTGTTGCCAAGCACACGCACAGGGTAGTAAATGATCAAATGCGGGTCGACCATCTTGGATTCGTCAAACGCCTTGGTGCGCATCGCACTGCCCTCGGCAACGAATACGCGGTTGCGGCTGTTGCCGCTTCTGCCCATGATAAAGTAGGCAGTGACCGCCCTTTTGCCGTCGGCACTCTTGCCGATCAGGATACCTCTGCCGTGATAGGCGAGGGAATTCAACTCGTTTGCAATGGTGGATACCTTCATCTTTTTTCTCCTTCACATGTTGTACCGACAGCGCGGCGAGTTTTATAAATTTGGACGTGCTTCGTTTTTTGCAATTTTCTTCGCGCTAAAAATTCAGTAGCGCGAGGCGCACCGCAACAAAGCAAGGCGAAGGCGTAGTAATCTACGTCGAGCCGCTTTTGAGGAGCAACGACGCGATGCGGGATTTTTAGCCGAAGGAGGCGCAGACCGCTTCTACAGCCTCGGGCAGAATGATCCACTCCGCCTGTTCCATTACACGGCGCTGCAGCACCTCAGGGGTGTCCCCCTCCTTCACGTAAACTGCCTTTTGCGCGATGATCCTGCCGCCGTCGGGGATCTCGTTGACGAAATGCACGGTAGCGCCCGTCACCTTCACGCCCTTTTCAAGCGCCGCCACGTGGGGGGCGAGCCCATACATCCCCTTGCCGCAGAAGCTGGGGATGAGCGCGGGATGCACGTTGATGATGCGCTCGGGCCACTTTGCCGTAAACTCGGCAGACAGGATATTCATAAAGCCCGCAAGCACGATCAGGTCGATGTCGTGCGCGGCAAGCTCTTTTTCAATTGCCGCCTCAAACGCCTCCTGCGAGCCAAGCTCGCGCTTCCATGCCACCGCGGTGGCAATACTCTTCGTTTTGGCGCGCTCCAGTGCAAAGGCGGTGGGGTTGCTGGCAACCACCAGCACGATCTCACCGCTTTTCAGGATCCCCTTATCCTCGGCATCCATCAGCGCCTGCAAATTGGTGCCGCCTCCCGAAACGAAAACGGCAATGCGAATCTTCCTTTCCATCAGCAGAACACCACGCCGTCGTCGCCCTTGATGATCTCGCCGATCACGTAGGCATCCTCGCCGTTCGCGCGAAGCACCTCAAGTGCGGTCTGCACCTCGTTTGCGGGCACCACGATACTCATGCCCACACCCATGTTGTAGGTATTGAACATGTCTCGCTCGGGGATGTTGCCGAACTTGGCGATGAGGTCGAAGATGGGCAACACCTTGACAGCCGCCTTTTCGATCCTTGCGGAAAGTCCCTTGGGGATGGAGCGCGGAATGTTTTCATAGAAGCCGCCGCCCGTAATGTGAGAAATGCCCTTTACGTTCACCTTCTCCAGCAGCGCCAGAACGGGCTTCACGTAGATCCTGGTGGGCGTGAGCAGTGCCTCGGCAATGGTCTTGCCGCCAAGCTCCTCGCGTGCCTCGTACAGCAGCGGATCGTTATTATCAATATTGAACACCTTGCGGCAGAGCGAGAAGCCGTTGGAGTGGATGCCCGTAGAGGGGAGTGCCACGATCACGTCGCCCGCCTGCATCCTTTTGTTGTCCAGGATCTTTTTCTTGTCCACGATACCCACGGCAAAGCCCGCAAGGTCATACTCCTCCACAGGCATCATGCCCGGATGCTCGGCGGTTTCGCCGCCGATGAGCGCGGCACCCGACTGCACACAGCCCTCGGCAACACCGCTGACGATCTCGGCGATCTTTTCGGGGATGTTCTTACCGCAGGCAATGTAGTCAAGGAAGAACAGCGGCCTTGCGCCCACACAGATGATGTCGTTGACGCACATTGCCACGGCATCAATGCCGATGGTGTCGTGCTTGTCCGTGAGGATCGCCAGCTTGACCTTGGTGCCGCAGCCGTCCGTGCCGGAAACCAGCACAGGCTCCTCCATGCCCGCCACGGGCAAGCCGAAGCAGACGCCAAAGCCGCCCACGTCGTCAAGACA
>CAZOFQ010000158.1:0-2044 GCA_964579105.1 uncultured Lachnospiraceae bacterium | reverse complement strand
GGCGGCTTTCTTTTTCGGTTTTTCTTTTGTTTGCTTTTGCTCGGCGCTCAATGACGCAGTCCCAAAGCTGTCCTTTAGCACGTTCGGCTAAGCAACTGCTGTTTTTTGTGTAGGATCAAAGATCGCTCACCACGTTGTCCATATTGTAAAGCCCTGCGCCCTTCCCCACCATAAAGCGCGCGGCACGAAGTGCGCCCGTAGCAAACACCTCGCGCGAGGCGGCGCTGTGCGACAGAGTCACGCACTCGTCCTTGCCCGCAAACAGCACCTCGTGCTCACCTACGATCGTGCCGCCGCGCACGGCGTGCAGACCGATCTCTCCGCGCGCTCTCTTGCGGCGTTCGGCATGGCGATCGTACACGTAAGGATGCTCCGCACCGTCCTCGCAGAGCGCGTCCGCGATCATCAGTGCCGTGCCGCTCGGTGCATCCAGCTTTTGGTTATGGTGCTTTTCGATAATTTCAATATCAAATTCCTCACCAAGCGTTGCTGCGGCACGGCGGCAAAGCGAAATGAGCAGATTGATGCCAAGGGACATGTTGCGCGAGAAGAAGATAGGAGCTTGCTGTGCGGCCTCACGCATTTGCGCAAGCTCCTTCTCGGTGTGCCCTGTGGTGGCTATCACCAAGGGCATGCCCGTGCGAGTGGCATAAGCAAGCAGCGCGGGGAGTGCGCTATGATGCGAAAAGTCGATCATCACGTCGGCGTGTCCCTCGAATTCCTCGATAGAGTGATAGACGGGATAATGCCCTGCCGCCACGGGATTCACGTCCACACCCGCCACGATACGGTCACCCGCGGCAGCGGCAGCGGCAGCTACCGCCGCGCCCATGCGTCCGCCACAGCCACAAAGAATGATATTCAGCATATTGAACTTCCTTTCTGTACTTTTACGCGATAAGTCCGTAGGTGCGCATCACGCTCTTGAGCTTTTCCAGATTTACCTCCTCCATCTCGCACAAGGGCAAGCGGATATCGGGTCCGCAAAGCCCCATCAGAACGGAAGCCGCTTTAACGGGAACGGGATTCACCTCACAGAAAAGCGTGTTCATCAGCTTCAGATACTTCAGCTGCATCTCTTTGCCCGTCTTGAAGTCACCCGCAAGGCAAGCGGCGCAAAGCTCGTGCGTCTCTCTCGGCATAAGACCCGAGAACACAGAGATCACACCCTTGCCGCCGAGCGACATGATGGGCACGATCTGGTCATCGTTACCCGAATAAACGTCCAGCGTGTCACCGCACTCCGCAATCAGCTCTGCAATGGCAGACAGGTTGCCGGACGCCTCCTTGACCGCCACGATACGCTCGTGCTTTGCCAGCTCCTTGTATACGGGCAACGTGATGTTTACGCCCGTGCGAGAGGGCACGTTATACAGAATGATGGGCTTATCCGTCGCCTCTGCGGTAGCAAGGAAATTCTTGATAAGGCCCTTGGGGGTCGCCTTGTTATAGTATGGAGTCACCAGCAGCAGTGCGTCGCACCCCACCTCACAGGCATATTGCGAGAGCTCAATACCGTAAGCGGTATCGTTAGAGCCCGTACCCGCAATAACGGGAACACGATGTGCCGTGTATTCTACGGCAAAGCGCAGCAGGTCGCAATGCTCCTCGTGCGTAAGAGTCGCCGCCTCACCCGTTGTGCCCGCTACCACCAAAGCGTCGATGCCGCCTGCGATCTGCGCGTCGATCAGCTTACCAAAGCTTTCAAAATCAATGCCGCCGTCCTTGAAAGGGGTGATGAGCGCGGTTGCCGCACCCGTGAAAATAGAAGATTTCAGTTTGCTCATGGTGTTCTGCCTCTCTTTGAAAAAATTTGGCGTACGCTCGGAAAAAATAAAAAAAACCGGTTGAAAACCAGCTGTTGTTGTACTATAATATAAGGTAAGGGCATGCCTTGCCTTACAACACACAGATAGCTCTCCATCAAAGTATGACGACAGTTCCACAGTTTTTCACCGTGCGAACCAGCAAAGCATCCTCCGCCAATGCCTCACTTCGGCACTCTGTGCTCCCTAGAAGGGCTCAAGCGACCGCGGCGGTCTCG
>CAZOFQ010000157.1:0-2048 GCA_964579105.1 uncultured Lachnospiraceae bacterium | reverse complement strand
CTCCCCCATGATCGAAAGGATCAACGGCGAGGGCACTATTGAGAAGCGTATTCCCGCTATGATGCGTATGTACCTCAAGTACGGCATTGATATGCGCAAGCAGCCCATCCTCATTTACCCCACGCTGCACTACCAAAACGGCGGTATCAAGATCGGCGCTAACGGTATGTCTGATGTAGAAAACCTGTTCGTTGCAGGCGAGGCTGTGGGCGGCATCCACGGCGAGAACCGCCTGATGGGCAACTCCTTGCTTGATATTATCGTATTCGGCAGAAATGCGGGCATCCATGCCGCAAGGGCTGCAAAAACGACCGAGCTCGGTGCGCCCACCCTCTCTCACGTGACGGATTTTGCCGCCGAGATGAAGGCTGCGGGCATCGAGACCGAGAAGCAGTCTCCCGTTCTGCTCCCCAACTACGCACGCAACGCAAAGCCCATCTAAGGGCGCGTGTTAGGGGGCATCTTTCCTAAAAGATGCCCCCTATAACCCCCACCAAAGCTTTTTGAACAAGGGAAGGGTGCAAACAAACCACACTCTTCCTTTGCAAACACTACTTTTCAAGAATGCGGCGAAAGCCGCAACCACACGGGAGAACGCATTTTGCGCAAAACGCCCCGAAACGGTACGATTTTGCGCAAGTTTTGTGTGAAATACGCTCTCCCCCAATATTACGGAGGCTTATTACAATGAATCTGTTTAGTTTCTTTGACGGCAGCTTTTCCCTCTCCGTCAAGGGCGTGTCCTTTCTCGTCTTTTCCGTACTGGCTATTGCCGCTATCGGCTATCTGGTCGGCAGGATCACCATCAAGGGTGTGAATCTCGGCACCGCGGGCGTGTTTCTTGTAGCGCTGCTGTTCGGTTGCCTGTTTTACGATGCACTTTCCAATCAATTACCCGGCTACACCACCAACGCACTTAAGATCGTGGAAAACATCGGTCTTATCCTGTTCGTGACCTCGGTGGGCTTTATCGCAGGTCCTAAATTCTTCAGCAACCTGAAAAAGAATTTCAAGACCTACATTCTGCTGGGACTGATCATTATCATTTCAGGCGCGCTGATTTGTGCCGGCTGCATTTTGGTGGCTGTCAACACGATGGATGTTCCCAAGGAGGAGCTTGTCGCCATCATGACGGGGCTGTTCTCGGGTGCGCTCACCTCTACACCCGCGTTCTCTGCTTCCAAAGAGGCAATTGGCGACGGTCTTGCCGAATACGTAGCCGTGGGTAACGGCATTGCCTATATCTTCGGCGTGATCGGCGTGGTGCTGTTCGTGCAGCTCATTCCCAAATTTATGAAAGCAGATATGGCGAAGGAGCGCGAGATCCTTGCCGCGTCCAACAAAAGCGCCGCCAAGGTGAACGAGGACGGCGACGAGATCGTAGAGGAGACTCCCACCCCCAAGCGCAAGCTCATTGAGATCGATCCCTTCGGCATTGCCGCCTTTGCCGTGGCTGCCATTCTCGGTATGCTGGTCGGCTCTATCAAGTTCGGCACCTTTTCCCTCACCACCACGGGCGGTTGCCTGCTGATGTCGCTGGTGTTCGGTCACTTTAAGAAATTCGGCGCCGTAAACGTTACTCCCCCCACCAACACCCTCAAGGTGTTCCGTGAGCTTGGTCTTATGCTGTTCCTCATTGGTGCAGGCGTTGCGGGGGGCGCAAAGTTTGTGGAGTGCTTCCAGCCCATCTACTTCCTGTACGGCGCGCTGATGACGCTGTTCCCCATGGTAGTCGGCTTCCTGTTTGCCAAGTACGTGCTGAAAATGAATCTGCTCAACTCCCTTGGCTCTATCACGGGTGGCATGACCTCCACCCCCGCACTCGGCACACTCATTCAGGTGTCGGGCACCGAGGACGTGGGCTCCTCCTACGCCGCCACCTACCCCATTGCACTCATCTCCGTCGTGCTTTGCTCGCAGTTCCTTATCATGATCTTCCTGTAAGGAATTCAAAAAAAGCAAAATATAGAAGGGGCGGACTCATTTAGCGCCCGAACAAAAGCACACGAAAAGAAAATAAAAGGAAAACCGCTTTTTCTGTCACAAAA
>CAZOFQ010000156.1:0-2086 GCA_964579105.1 uncultured Lachnospiraceae bacterium | reverse complement strand
CGAGGCAATAGCGGGTTGCCATGACGACCTTGTGATGGCACTTGCCATTGCACATTTTATAAGAGGGCAGCAGACCGTGAGCGTGCAGCCCGTGGAGCGCGAGGAGAACGAGCTATTGGAGCGCATGTTTCATCGCGAGGAAGTGGACGATGGTACTTTTATGTCGTGGGAGGATTTTTAAGCATGGGAGAAATGACGAAAGAGGACGTGTTGGAGCTCCGTTTGGTGCTGGCGGCGCTACGCTTGGAAATTGCCGAGCTAAGGCGTGAGCTTACGAGTAGAGGCTTGTCGCCGATGACTGCCGGCACCGATACGGACAAGGAGATGCCCGAGGGGGCGACAACAGAGCAGATCATGACCGAATGGACGGAGGGTGAGGAAGCGTGGCAAGCGAGATCGAAATGAGAAAAGGAGAGGGTCGCGACGAGGCGGCGGCAAGGATATTCAAATGCTTTGAAGAAGGCATGCGTTATCAGGCTGAGATGGGCTTGACTAAGAAACTGCCCATGTTTGTGGAATTCTTCGAGGGGCGCCAATGGCCCGCTGCCACAAAAAACACCGTAAATCTGCCGCGCCCTGTATTCAATGCCACCAAGATGATTGGGCGAAACAAAAAATCGGCTATTTTGTCGGTGCCGGGGAAAATCGTTTATCACGCCGAGAACGATTCGCCCCGTGTAAAGCTTTTTAACGCCTTTGCTGCCTATATTCAAAAGGAGCTCAGACAAGAGGCGATAGACAAGGATGCCATCGACGACGGCGTAAAAAAAGGCTCTTATCATTACCATTATTTTTGGGATGCGACCGCGCGCGGTCTTGATGCAAGCATGCGAGGGGCATTGCGCTGCGAGATCGTGGACCCCTTGAAGATCTTTTTTTCAAATCCCGCGCAGCGCGACGAGCAGCGTCAAAAATGGATACTGATTGCCTCTCGTGAGGATGTGGAGACCGTTCGCGCCATGTGCGATCCCGAAGTGAACAAGGACGAGATCGTGGCCGACAAAAACACCGAAAATCATTATGGAGAAAAGGAGCAGGGCGAGGGCCTTTGCACGGTGCTGACTCGATATTTCCGCGTGCAGGGCGAGGTCTGGTGGGAGCGAGCCACCAAGTCCCTGCTGATCAACGCGCCGCGCCCGCTTGCCCCTGACGTTGACGGTATGCTGCAGCACATGCAAGGGGGGAAGGACTCGGAGTCCGATATGGCAGCAAACGCCATTGCGGCTGCCTCGCGCGGGTTTGAGCTTTATCCCATTGTTTCGGGCAGCTATGAGCGCCGCGAGGGCTCCATCTACGGTATAGGCGAAATAGAAGGGCTGCTGCCCGTTCAAAAGGCCATCAATCTTTTATTCGCGTTGCTTATATTGAACAACCAGCAGGTGGCGTGGGGGAAATACGTGGTGCACCCTCAAGCTCTTCGCGGTCAGCGGTTGACCAACGAGCCGGGGCAAGTAGTGACCGACTATTCTCCCGGTGCTACTGGTATTCGAAAGCTCACCGAGCAGGTGATGCAATCTCAACCTATTGAGCTTGCCACCACGATGCTCAACCTTTTGCGCTCCGTCACCGGGGCCACCGAAGTGATGACGGGTGAGAGCGTCGGCTCCAATATGTCGGGCGCTGCCATCGCAGCCCTGCAGGCGCAGGCGCAACAGCCCGTAGAGGAGCTGCGCGAGAGCTTTTGGCAGGTCAAGGTGCGTCAGGGTCTTGTGCTGGCAGAATTTTTCCGTCACTATTATGCCGGCGCTACCTTTGAGTATAAGGATAAAGATGAGGAGGGTAACGATGCCACGCTGCAGGGTGAGTTTAACGGAAACGATTTTGCGGATCTTAACTTCGACGTGGTAGTGGAGGCAACCAAGGGCTCGAAATCCTCGACGGCGGGTGATATCAATATGTTGGATGCCGCGCTCGCCAAGGGCTCGCTCGATTTTGAAACTTACGTAAAGCTGTATCCCGATGATGCCATTTCGGACAAGACTGAGCTGCTGGACATTTTGACTTTGATGAAAAAGAGTGAGAATGAGAGAACAACAGATAAAATGGAAGAAATAAGCTTTTCTAAAGAAATTAACAGATCAGCCAC
>CAZOFQ010000155.1:0-2104 GCA_964579105.1 uncultured Lachnospiraceae bacterium | reverse complement strand
TTGTTTTGAGGCGGAGGCTCCCCCGCAAATAAGCGATTGCGGCATTTACGATCGTAAAGGGGCTCACCGTCCGAGCGGTGGGGGGCATTGGCCGCGTGAAGCTCCGCCCGTGAGCAATAGCAGGGGTAGATCAGCCCCTCGCGCTCCAATTTTTGAAAATACGCATCATAAATCTCACTGCGCTGAGATTGCCAGAGCACCTCACCGTCAAAGTCCATGCCCATCCAAGCAAGATCGTCCAGCAGGTACTTGGTGTTCTCACCCATGAAGGGACAACGGGCAAGATCAAGATCCTCGATCCGCAGCAGAATCTGTCCGCCTGCCGCTCTGGCAGAAAGCCACGCCAGCATGGCGCACATCAGGTTGCCGAGATGCAGTCTACCGCTGGGCGTTGGGGCAAAACGCCCCACAACGGGTGTAGTTTTCGGTTGTTTTTCTGTTTCGCTCATAGCGTCTCCTTACTCCTTCTCATGGCGCACGGCCGTGCCGTCGCTCTGATAGATCAGCGTTCCCTCGGTATCGGTGCGATGCCACGTGGCACCCATCGCCTCCAGCCGTTCCAGCAAGGCCTTATGGGGGAAGCCGTAATCGTTATCCTCACCGCAGGAGATGGCCACATGAGTGGGTGTGGCAACCTGCAGCAGCGCCTCGCCGGTAGAGGTATCCGACCCGTGGTGTCCTGCCTTCAGGAAATCGCAATCCAGCTTTTCCGCAGGCACCGAGGCAAGCAACGCCGCCTCGCCATCCTGCTCGGCATCTCCCGTAAACAGAAACGCCGTCTCGCCGTAGGTCACGCGGCAAACGATGCTGGCATCGTTCACCTCCTCGGCAGCTTCCATGGCAAGCAGGATCTCCAAGGTAGCATCCCCGATGGCATAGGTGTCCCCTGCTTTGGCAGTATAAACGGGCAGCTCATGCTCTGCGGCGGCATTCAAAATCAACTGATAACCAAGCTCCTCGCTACCCATTGGCGACACAATTAGTGCCCCAACGGTATCGGTTTCGATCAACATACGGGCATTGCCGATGTGATCCTCATGCGGGTGCGTGAGCAGCAGATAGTCGATCTGCCGGATCCCCCGATCCCGCAAGTGCCCCCGCACGGCCTCCCGCTCGGTAGCGGTGCCCGCATCGATCATCAAGGTGTGACCCTGTGTGCGGATCAGGGTGCAATCGCTTTGCCCCACGTCCAACACTTCAACGCAAAGGCCATCCACCGTCTGCGGAGAACAACCCAAGAGGGAAAGCAACAAACAAAGCGCCGTCAAAAGCGTCAAAATGCGCATCGCGGTCATGACCTCACCTCCCCCTCTTTGCTCTATTGTAACATAAAAAGTGTTTTTTGCATAGTATCCTGTAAAATTTTGCCCCTTGTCCCGCATAAAATTACCCGATAGAATCGGAAGCGAGGTGACCTGCATGAAGATACGCGTCACGCCCGGAGCAGTGCTCTTTTGGGCGGTACAGCTTTTTACCGACGGTCCTCTGCTCGCGGCGGGACTGCTTGCCGCGCTGGCACACGAATGCGGCCACCTGCTGGCCGCCCGTGCCCTCCGCATCCCTTTGCGCCTATTGGAAATTGACATCATGGGCGCCAAGATCTTGCCCGCGGGGGCACTCCCCTCCTACCGTGCGGAGGGATTGCTGGCGGCGGCAGGCCCCGTGACCTCTCTTTTGCTGGCACTCCCCTTGATGGGAGGCGTGCATCCCTTTGCGATTGCCCTGCGGTTTTCTACCCTTTCCTTTGCGCTGTTCAATCTGCTACCCATCGAGGGCTTTGACGGCGGACGTGTTCTTTCCTCTCTGCTGGCAGCGCTTTTTTCGGAAAAAGTGGCCGAACGGGTATTGTTTTTCACCTCCTATCTCTCACTTCTCCTGCTCTTTTCCCTCTCCTCCTGCCTGCTTTTGCGCTATGGAGAAAACGCCACGCTGGCAGAGCTGACCGCCTCCCTTTTTGCCCGCCTTTTTCTCTCTCTTGACCACCCGCGCGGACGCGGCGCCTCCATTTTCAAGAAAAAGTGAGGATTCGGGAGGATTCGAGAGAAAAAACGAGTTTTTGAGAGAAAAAGCCAAAAAAACCAAGGCTTTTTGCGACAGATTGCGG
>CAZOFQ010000154.1:0-2172 GCA_964579105.1 uncultured Lachnospiraceae bacterium | reverse complement strand
GCGGTGAGAACCTCGGCAGCGCCGCTGCCCACCACACCGAAGCCGAGAATGGCTACGTTTACCATAAAAGCTTCCTTTCTTTTGTTGGAATACCCCACCATTATACCACAAATCTTTGCAGAATGCAAATAAACTATTGAAAAAAGCAAAAAAATGTGCTAAAATATAAGAAATCGAGGCAAAAGGAGGGGATTTTATGGGTTCTGTGGTCGGCGGCATGAAAAATGTGAAGATCTTTGTGCTGTATTTAATGGAAAACGTGGGCAGACCGTTGAATTTCGTTACGCTCAATGACATCGTGATGCAGACCGATTACATCATGTACCTGGATTTTGCCGAGGCGTTCCATAAAATGCTGGACGATGACCTCATCTGTGCCGTAGGCGAGGAGGAGGGGGACACGCTGTACGAGATCACCGAGCGGGGTCGCTTGGTGGCAGAATCCCTGCACAGCGACATACTGTCCTCGATTTTGGATAAAAGTCTCGCTGCCGCGTTGCGGTATCTGGATTTCAAAAAGCGGGGGATCGAGGGGCATTGCCGCACCGCCCGACGTGAGGATGGAAGGTATGATTTTTATTGCGAGCTGCTGGAGCGTGGAGAATTGATCTACTCTACCACGCTTGTGGTGGATAGCGCAGACCGTGCCGCGCGCCTGAAGGAGAATTTCCATGATCGCCCCGAGGTGATCTATCGCGGCGTGCACGCCTTGCTTGCGGGCAATATGAATTATTTGTTTGACGATTGAAAAAAATGTCAAAATAAAGGGAGTCGGCGCATGTGGAAGGCGTCGATTCTGCTTTTTTGACAAAAAAAGCGGTCTTTCTTGGGCAAAATAACGAAAATCATCAAGGAAAATGTGAAAAAAATGAAAACATTATAGAATTTTCCATTGACAAATTGTAAAATTGTGCTATAATTTTTTTTGGGAGCAAAAGGGAGAGTATCTCTTTGGGGTGAGGTCTCATGAAGGAAAACGTAACCGAAAAACGCCGAAAGGCGCAGGAGCGCATTCGACGCATCCGCGAGGGGGATCAATCCGCCTTTGCCGAATTGCTGAACGATTACACGCCTCTTGTTCATGCGGAGGTCTCCCGCCATGCCGCTGAGCTCGGCGAGCAGGACAGAGAGGATCTGCGGCAAATTGCGTTGGTTGCGTTATACCGTGCGGCACTCGGGTTTGATCTTGCACAGTGCGAGGTGGAGTTTGGCTTGTACGCCAAGATCTGCATTGCCAACGCCTTGGTCTCACAGCTGCGCGTTCTTCGCCGCCGCGTGCCCGAGGTGTCAGCCGAGGAGCTGATCCATGTCGGCGAGTGTGAGGAGGATCCGGCCCGCCGTGTGCTGGAGCAGGAGGCAGCCGAAGCCCTTTACGCCAAGATCCGTGCGTTGCTTTCCCCCTATGAAAACCGCGTGTGGAGCTTGTTCGTGGCAGGGCACAGTGCAAGAGAAATTGCACAGCTCCTGAAAAAAGAGCCCCATTCTGTTGAAAATGCCGTTTACCGTATTCGTCAAAAGCTGCGTGCAGCACTGGGAGGAAACGGTGTGCGGGATTAATAAATATGCCCCGGTAGCTTAATCCAGAGCGTTGATGTTTCTCAAAGGTGTCGGTCGAAATCCGTCTAAGGGCAAAAACCATCTATCTGCAAAGCGAGGTAAAAGCAATGAACGAAGAAGTAACCATGGTTGGCGCAACCGACGAAGTCTTTGAGGACAAGACTCTTGTTTGCAAGGAATGCGGCAAGGAATTCGTGTTCACCGCAGGTGAGCAGGCTTTCTACAAGGAAAAGGGCTTTATGAACGAGCCCAAGAGCTGCAAGCCCTGCCGCGACGCTAAGAAGAACGCAGGACGCGCTCAAAGAGAGTACTTTATCACCACCTGTGCCGAGTGCGGCGGTGAGGCTAAGGTAACCTTCCAGCCCTCCAGCGATCGCCCTGTGTATTGCAGCGCGTGCTTCGAGGCTCGTAAGAACGCTCAATAATCGCTTCTAAAAAATGTGCCGTACGGCGTTGCTCCTCACAAACGAACTCGACGAATGTATATTCGCCATCGTCCGTTTGTTGTGGTGCGCCTTGTACGGCGCATTTTTTATTTGCGATTGGGCTTCGAAAAAAGACGAGATGCATCGTTGCTTCCTTGAAAGCGGCTCGACGAACGATAAGTTCGCCTTC
>CAZOFQ010000153.1:0-2174 GCA_964579105.1 uncultured Lachnospiraceae bacterium | reverse complement strand
CATCCATATACCCTTCGCACAAAATGGTCTGCTCGGCACAGCTGTGCCTTGCATAATTAAGCCCAAACAGCACGCGGCTTTTCTTAAAGCCGGGGGTATCGGCGGAGTTGAGGTATTTGGGCTTGGAATCGTCCAGGACCCGCCCGCCAAACGCCACGATATTTCCCGACGTGTCGATCACGGGAAACATGACGCGGTTGCGGAACAGATCGAAAAGCCGTCCCGTCTTCTGAGATTTTCCGCAAAGGAAGGCGGCAAGCAGCTCCTCGTCCGTATAGCCCTTTTGCTTCATGTGGCGTGTCAGCATCCCGAAGTCGTTCGGTGCAAAGCCGAGTCCAAAGCGCTTGATCACAGCACTCGAAAGCCCGCGGCGCTCGGTAAAATAGCGCATCCCCTCTGCGCCCAGCACGGGGTCAAACAGGCAACTGCGGAAAAATTTGGCTGCCTCCAGATTCATCTCGTACACGCGCTTGCGGGAAACGCTCTCCTTCTCGTAGGCGCGTGTATCCTGCGGAATATGGATCCCCGCGCGCGCGGCAAGAAATTCCAGCGCGTTTACGTAGTCCAGATTTTCGATTTTTTGAATGAACGTGACCACGTCGCCGCCCGCACCGCAGCCGAAGCAATAAAAGCTTTTCGTGGCGGGAAAGACGGTGAACGAGGGAGTTTTTTCACTATGAAAGGGGCAGAGCCCGTTGCGGTTGGAGCCTGCACGCTTGAGCGTGACGTAGGTGCCGATCACATCCTCCACGTCACAGCGCTCGCGGATCTCTTCTATCACTTCTCTCGGTATCATTTGACTCTCCACACCTCCGGAATGAAGAGCTCGCGATAAAGCTCGATGGCATAGCGATCGGTCATGCCTGAAAGATAGTCACAAACCGCGCGTCCCACGGATTCCTTGCTGATGGTCTCCAGATATCCTATGGGAAGCTTTTCGGGGTGCGCTTCGAAATAGTTGAACAGATGCGCCAGCATGTCCTTTGCCTTGACCTCCTCATCCTTGGCAGCATTATCTCGGTAAACGCGCGCAAAGAGAAAGTCGCGCAGGCGGTCGGTGGCTTCCCAGATCTCACCCTCCATGGTGATCTCGGGACGGTTCTCACTGGCGCGCACGACAGAGCTGACCATGGTGTTGATACGATCGCCGTGGGTGTGCCCCAGGATCTCGCAGAGCTCTGTGGGGAGCTCCTCCTGCCGCAGGATCCCTGCGCGCAGGGCATCGTCGATATCGTGATTGATGTAAGCGATGCGGTCGGAAAAGCGGATGACCGCGCCCTCTAAGGTTTTGGGCATCACGGGGCCCGAGTGGCAGGCAATGCCGTCCCGCACCTCGGCGGTGAGGTTAAGCCCCCTTCCCCCGTTTTCCAGATACTCCACCACACGCACACCCTGCAGGTTGTGCGAAAAATCGGAGGAATAGCATTGGCGCATCACAGTCTCGCCCGCGTGCCCAAAGGGAGTGTGACCGAGGTCGTGACCGAGCGCGATCGCCTCGGTGAGGTCCTCATTCAGATGTAAGGCACGCGCAATGGTGCGCGCGATCTGCGCGACCTCCAGCGTGTGCGTGAGTCGCGTGCGGTAATGGTCGCCCGCGGGAGCAAGAAAGACCTGTGTTTTGTACATCAGGCGGCGAAAGGATTGGCTATGTATGATGCGGTCGCGGTCACGCTGAAATTCGGTGCGGATATCGCACGCCTTATAAGGGTGCTCGCGCCCCGCGGTGTCAGCCGTGCGGAACGCGTAAGGCGAGAGCGTTTTTTCCTCGTGCTCTGCCCACAGCTTTTGCAATTCAAGCATCAAAATTCCTCCTTTCAAGCCTTGGATAAAATAAATATACGAAGAAAAACAGCGTTTCTCTTTTTTTCGGCAAACTTTTTTGAAAAAATTTTAAAACGCTGATTTAACACCAAAAGCAGCGAGAAAAAGCCGCCGCGCATTAGAGCGTCACTCTAAACAAAAATACGGCATACCTCTCTTTCGAGATATGCCGTATTTTGCGTTTGTGACTACAAATGCAGTGCTTCGTATGCCTTAATTAAAGACTACAACCAACATTCCATTCGTGCATTCCCGTAGGGCGAGGGGCTTGCTCCCGCCGTTTTTGCGTCACGGATGACGGACCGTCCGGGACTGCATATTGCCGCAGGCAATATTGCGTGCTCGCGTAGCGA
>CAZOFQ010000152.1:0-2187 GCA_964579105.1 uncultured Lachnospiraceae bacterium | reverse complement strand
TTGACGAGGCGCTTGATGATGAAATGCGTGTTACCATCATTGCCACAGGCTTTGAGAATCAGGAGCAGGTAGCGCCCGAGGTGCCCGCACCCGAGGCGGTAGCCGCACCCGCACCTGCAGCAGCACCTGTTGCTCCCGCAGCGCCTGCAGCGCCCGTTGCACCTGCCGTACAGGCAGCTCCCGCACCGCAGGCAGCTCCCATTTATGCCGCACCTGCAGAGGTACAGCAGCCCGCAGCGCCTGCCGCACATGCACCGAAGTATGACTCCGCCGAGGAGGACTCTTCGATCTCTGAGGATGATTTTGATAATATCATGAGCATCTTCCGCAACCGCAGCCGTCGCAACAGAGGCGATTATTGATAAAGAAAACATGAAAAACGCAGGCATGAGTAAATCATGCCTGCGTTTTTCACTTCTATGACACACAGCCCCTTTGCCGTCGGCAAAGGGGCTGTGGATTTTTTTCTTTTAAACAAGCTGGCTTGCCAGCACATCCTTGGCGGCTGCCAGTGCCTCGTCAACCTTTGAGGTCTCCTTGCCGCCTGCCATAGCGTTATCGGGACGACCGCCGCCCTTACCGCCTGTTACTGCCGCAACGGCACCAACCAGCTTACCTGCATGTGCGCCTGCCGCAACAGCATCCTTGCCCGCAACGGCAATAAAGCTGATGCGCGCACCGTCGGTAATGGCAAGCACTGCCACAACATCGGCGTTGTTTGCCTTGATATCATCGGCAAGGCTGCGTGCCACATCGGGCTGCATGCCGTCAAAGCGTGCTACTGCCAAGCGGATCCTGCCAATATTTACGCTGCCTGCAAGCACCTCATCCAGCTTGGAGGAGGCAAGCTTTTGGTTCAGCGCATCCAGCTCGCGGTGCATTTCCTTTACTTCCTCCTGCACGGCGTGTGCGCGCTTGGCAACATCCAGCATATTCTGTGCCTTCAGCGCATCCGCAGTCTCGCCAAGGAGCTTTTCGCGTGCGGCGAGCAGGGAAAGGACACCTGTGCCGGTCACTGCCTCAATGCGGCGGATGCCCGCTGCAACCGAGCTTTCGGAGGTGATCTTGAAAAGACCGATGCGTGCGGTATTGTTGAGGTGCGTACCGCCGCAGAACTCAATCGAGAAGGTGCCCATGCGTACCACGCGCACGATCTTGCCGTATTTCTCGCCAAAGAGTGCAGTTGCACCCAGCTGCTTGGCATCCTCAAGCAGCATCTCTGTCATAGAGATCGGCACACCCGCAAAAATATGCGCGTTTACGATTTCCTCAACCCTTGCCAGCTCCCCCTTGGTGAGGGCTGCAAAGTGAGTAAAGTCAAATCGACACTTATCGGCATCAACGAGCGAGCCTGCCTGCTCTACATGGTTGCCGAGCACCTCGCGGAGTGCTGCCTGCAAGAGGTGCGCTACCGAGTGGTTTCTGGCAGTTGCCAAGCGCTTTTCCTCGTCAATGCGCGCACATACGGCATCGCCGACATGAAGCACGCCACCCGTAACGGTTGCAAGGTGCAAATAGACACCGTCGGTCTTCTTGGTATCATTCACGGCAACGGTTACATCCTTGCCCGTCAGCGTACCGGAGTCGCCTACCTGACCGCCGCCCTCGCCGTAAAATACAGTTTTATCCAGCACCACGGTACAATCGCCCTCGCTGATCTCGTCAACGGTTTTGGTGCCTTCCTCATTTTCCACAATAATAGCAAGCACCTTAGCATCGTCGGTACGGAAGCTGTCATAGCCGCGGAAGTTGGTGGCAGGGAGGTCGGAAAGCAGGTTCTTGGTCGCATTATCCCAACCACTGATGTTGCCGCGTGCGGCACGTGCGCGTTCGCGCTGCTCCTTCATCAGCTTGGTAAAGGTCTCGTCATCGGCGGTAAGTCCGTTTTCTGCGAGAATTTCCTTGGTGAGATCAAGCGGGAAGCCGAAGGTATCGTAAAGCTTAAAGACATCCTCGCCCGCGATCACGGTCTTGCCGTCCTTTTGGGCGGCTTCAATATAATTCGAGAGAATGGAAAGTCCCGCATCAATGGTGGCATCAAAGCGCTCCTCCTCCATCGCGATGACCTTGAGGATATAGTCGCGTTTTTCCGAGAGCTCGGGATAAGCCTCCTCGTTTTCGCCGATGGCAACGCGGCAAAGGTCGCAAAGGAAGGCGTGGTCAATGCCAAGCAGCTTGCCATGGCGG
>CAZOFQ010000151.1:0-2200 GCA_964579105.1 uncultured Lachnospiraceae bacterium | reverse complement strand
GCCCTTGACCAGCTCGGGATTGTAGAGCAGGAACAGGGGGATGGAGGGGTAGGAAACGTCAACGGTAGCGGCACAGCCGTTGGAGTAGCACTCCTTGGAGATCCACAGCACCTCGCCGTTCTCGTCCAGCGCCAGCTTATGGGCGGCAATGGTCGGACGGAAGGCCAGCTGCAAAAGCTCTGCGTACTTCTCACCGCCTGCACGTACCGCATCAATGAACATACGGTCAGCAAAGGCATTGCAGCGTGCCAGCACGCGCTTGTAGTCGGCGTGAGCCTTGGCGATCTCGTCGATAATGGAAGCGCCGTCCTTGTTCCAGTAAGAGGTCAGATTTTTGCCGAAATACTGGATGGAGGCCTGCATATCATCGTAAGCAAAGGTAAAGAGGGTAGAAGCGCCAAGCGTTGCCTCAGCGGTCACAAAGGTCATCTCGGCCTCCTGCTCGGGCTTGTCGCGCCAGGTGTAGAAGGAAACGGTTTCCTTCTCCACGCCCATCACGGCATCGGCGGCATCGGTGGAAAGGTAGAAATAACCCCAGGTGATACGGGCATCGTCGGCATCGTATGCCAGCACCTTCTGGCCCTTGGAGCCCATACGCACAGACTTTACCTTGCCATTCTGCGCCAGCACCTCGGCCTCGACCTCATCGTCGCCCACGCGGTCCACGCAGAACTGCTCGGCGGCGGCGAGCTTCACCTTAACGGTGTGCTTGTGATTGTCAATGATCTCCTTCTTGATCTCCAGATAGCTCACGGGTCTGGTAAGCAGATACAGATCGTCAGGCAGAATGGGAGAGGTAAACAGCAGCGTCAGGCGAACACCATCCTGCTCGAACACGTAGGTGGTGGTCAGTGCATCCACATCCACGGAGACCTGCTTCATGGAGGTGATCTCGGCACTGCGCTTTTTGCCGATCAGACGGTAATCCTTGCCGTCGATGTTGACGGTGCCCAGAATGGCGTTGGTATAGCCCGTCCAATGGGCGGTGTCCACGTCAGTCAGCTTGTCGGCGGGGGACCACACGTTAAAGAAGGGGTCAATGGTAATCAGCGGTACAGAAGGCGGACGAAGTCTCATATCTTGTTCTCCTTAAAGTTAAAATTCCCACAATGGGGCATTATAAATTTATTGTAGCATATGAAAATCGCAAAGTCAATGAAAAAATAGCATATTTTACCTTCATTTTTCAAAAAACCGCAACGGCATCATGCACCGTTGCGGTTTTTACGTTCATTTACGCCTTTTCCTTCTTGCCAAGGAAGTAGAGCATCATGAATACGGCATTGCCGATCATCAAAACGATGCCACCCGACACGTATTTGCTCGTGCTCTGCTCCAGCGTGCCGCGCTGCTCGCTATACAGATCAAAAATGTAAGGGGCACGACCAAAAAGCCGTGCCCTTGCATTACAAAAACGAACGGATATCGATGGCCAGCTTTTCCTCCAGATTGATCAGGCGCTTGGCAATATCCTTAGAGACCTCGTCGGCGGCCTTGTACTGATTGAGATATCTGTTGAGAGACTTGACCCCCATGTTACATCCATCCGTCATCAGATCGGCAATGGTGTGATCCGACTCGTGAAAGGCCAGCTTCACATTCGTTTTAATCCATGACATGCTTTTGGCCACGGGATTCGGATTTTTACCTTGATCCTCATACCTGTGCAACAGCTCCTCGACCTCCCTTTTCAGTGTCTCGTGCTCGCGCTTGCAGCGAGTCAGATATTCCTCAAGTGCATCCGACCGTACATAGGGCAACACCTCTTCAATAGAATCCACACCCATTTTCACCCCCGCATCGCATTCGCGAAGCAGCTTTACAGTATCTTGCTCGATCATTCTGTGATCTCCTTCCTTTTTCTTTCCATTTTGCCCCCTATTTTGAAATATATGCGGAAACGGTATAAAAAATGCCCCTGTGGCACACTACCGACGGGTGATGAATATGTCTTATTTCAACTATCATGCCACGGCGAAAAAGCTGATCGCCGAGGGCAAGCTGATCGGCTACCGCTTCGTGGAGAGCTATCGCTCTATTTCCCCCGCCCTGCTTTTGTATTTTGACGATGAAAAGCATCCCGTTATGCCCGTTCGTCAAGAGCGCTGGGAAGAATATGACGATCTGATCGAGTCATCTCGGAAAAAGACAAATTTTTTTGGCACGCCCCATTGACATTTGCGCCCAAAAGTGCTACAAT
>CAZOFQ010000150.1:0-2206 GCA_964579105.1 uncultured Lachnospiraceae bacterium | reverse complement strand
GTCGAGGACTGCAACCGCTTCGATATGGTAGAACAGCTGGAGGCTATGACGCCGGAGGAGCGCTTTGCGTTCTGGCGCGGCGAGCTTTCCCGTTGCATCCGCTGCAACGCCTGCCGTAACGTTTGTCCCGCCTGCACCTGCGAGCAGTGCGTGTTCGACAACCCGGGCTCGGGCGTGGCGCAAAAGGCTGCAGCCAACTCCTTTGAGGAAAATATGTTCCATATTATCCGTGCCTTCCACGTGGCAGGACGCTGCACCGACTGCGGCGAGTGCTCCCGCGTTTGTCCGCAGGGCATTCCACTCCATCTGCTCAACCGCAAGTTCATTAAGGATATCAACGCATTCTACGGCAACTATCAGGCAGGCGAGGACCCCGAGGCAAAGCCCCCACTCGGCACCTACCGATTGAACGACCGCGAGCCGTGAGAAGGAGGTCAGCACCGATGAAAAAATTATCTGCAAAAAAGCTATATGAGCTCTTTGCCGCTATCGCGGGCAAGGAAACGCTGTATCTCCCCGTAGACGAGCAAACGGGTGCCGTATGGAAAAAGTACGAGGACGGCTTGGCACTGTCAAGTGCCGTCAATACCGTGCGCTCCGCCAAGGATTTCTTCTTCCCCCAAACCGAAAGCCTTATGGATTTCAAGATGGAGGGCAAGAGGATCGAGGTCATCGACACTCGCGAGGAATGCGAGGACTTTCTCCTGTTCGGCGTGCGTGCCTGTGACGCCGCTTCCTTTGAAATCCTGGATCGCGTGTATCTGCACGCCGAGCCCGTGGATACCTACTACAAAAACCGCCGCGAGCACGGCACGGTCGTGACGCTTGCCTGCGTGGCGCCTGACGAGACCTGCTTCTGCACCACCTTCGGCATTGACGCGGCAAATCCCGCGGGCGACGTGACCGCATGGGAGGTACAGGACGGCTATGCGTTCCGCGCCAACACCGAAAAGGGTGAGCGCTTCCTTGCCGCACATGAGACACTCTTCGAGGAGGGTGACGAGAATGAAGTCACCGCCGCGCAGGAAAAGACGCGTGCGATCCTCTCCAAGCTTCCGCTTGCAAGCCTCACCGCCGAGGGCTTTGGCGGCGGACTCACCAAGGAGCTTTTCGACCGTCCCGAATGGGCGTCGCTTTCCGAGGCTTGCCTTGGCTGCGGCACGTGCACCTTCGTGTGCCCCACCTGCCAGTGCTACGATATCCGCGACTTTGACACGGGACACGGCATCAAGCGCTTCCGCTGCTGGGACTCCTGCATGTACTCGGATTTCACCAAAATGGCACACGGCAACCCCCGTGTTTCGCAATTGGAGCGCTTCCGTCAGCGCTTTATGCACAAGCTGGTCTACTTCCCCGAAAACAACGAGGGCGTGTTCGGCTGTGTCGGCTGCGGACGCTGCCTTGCCCGTTGCCCCATTTCCATGAATATCGTAAAAGTAATGAAGACGCTGGGAGGTAAAAAGGCATGAATCACGAAACACTCATTCCCCACGTGGGGCTCGTGACCGATATCCGTCAGGACACCCCCGACGTCAAGACCTTCCGCATCACAGCGCCCGAGGGCGGCAAGCTCTTTGAGCATAGCCCCGGGCAGTGCGCCATGCTTTCCGTCCCCGGCGTGAGCGAGGCAATGATCTCCATCACCTCCTCTCCCACCAATAAAGATTACATGGAATTCAGTGTGAAAAGGTGCGGGTGCCTCACCGAATGGCTACACTCCATGGAGGTTGGTCAAATGATCACCGTGCGCGGTCCTTACGGGCGCAGCTTCCCCGTGGATGACGAGCTGCTCGGCAAGGATCTGCTCTTTATCGCGGGCGGTATCGGTCTTGCACCGTTGCGCTCCGTCATCAACTACGTCCGCGACAACCGCGAGAAGTACGGTCACGTGGACATCGTTTACGGCTCTCGCTCCAAGGACGACCTTGTGGACTACCGCGAGATCGTAGAGGAGTGGATGAGCACCGAGGGCTTTGACGTACACCTCACCATCGACCGCGAGCAGGAGGGCTGGGACGGTCACGTTGGATTTGTTCCCAACTTCGTCAAGGAATTGAACCCCGACCTTTCCAAGACCGTGCTGGTGTGCGGTCCCCCCATCATGATCAAGTTTACCACCATGGGGCTGATGGAGATGGGCTTTAAGAAAACGCAGATCTACACCACCATGGAGCTTCGCATGAAGTGCGGCGTGGGCAAGTGCGGC
>CAZOFQ010000149.1:0-2240 GCA_964579105.1 uncultured Lachnospiraceae bacterium | reverse complement strand
CAATACCGTGTTTGACCTGATCGTATCCGACATCATGATGCCGCACATCGACGGCTTTGAATTTGCAAAGACCGTGCGCTCGCTGAACGAACAGATCCCGATCCTGTTCATGACCGCGCGTGATGATTTTGCCTCCAAGCAGCGCGGCTTCCGCGTGGGCGTGGACGATTACATGGTAAAGCCGATTGACCTTGACGAGCTGGTCTTGCGTATCGGAGCGCTTTTGCGCCGCGCTAAAATTGCATCCAGCCGCCGCTTGGAGGTAGGCAGTTTTATCATGGACGCCGACGAGCGCACCGCATATCTAAAGGACGAGGAGATCCCGCTTACCGCAAGGGAATTCAACCTGCTGTACAAGCTGCTCTCCTACCCCAAAAAGACCTTCACCCGCACACAGCTGATGGATGAATTCTGGGATGCCGACACCTCTACGGGCACGCGCACCGTGGACGTTTATATGACCAAGCTGCGCGCAAAGCTTGCCGATTGCGACTCCTTTGAGATCGTCACCGTACACGGGCTTGGCTACAAGGCGGTGATCAAATGAGACAAAAGGGCAACGCCGCGCCGCTTATACGCATGCTGCGCCATTATTTGATCTTTTTCGCGCTCGTCGCCTTTGTGATCACCTGCTGCACCATGCTGTTTGTCAGAGTGCTTGCGACAACGCCGCAGATAGAATTGACGGGCGAAACGCTGGGACTTGCCGCCAAAATGACCTTTGTCAACGTGCTGATCATCAGCCTCTTGTTTACCTTTATTGACTATCTGCGCCGCAAGCTCACCGTGATGCGCCCGCTGCAACGGATCACCGAGGGGGCAGAGCGCATGATGAAGGGCGACTTTCGGGTGCGTATTGCAACGCAATCCCGCTTCGCCACGGATGAGAGCTTCAACCAGGTGATCGACTGCTTCAATAAAATGGCAGAGGAGCTCTCGGGCGTGGAGACGCTGCGCACCGATTTTATCGCCAACGTCTCGCACGAGATGAAAACGCCTCTTGCCGTGATCCAGAATTACGGCACGCTGCTGCAAGAGCCCTCTCTTGACGAGAGCAAGCGTACGGAATATGCAAAGGCGATCATCGAGACCGCACGGCGGCTCTCGGATATGATCACCAACATTTTAAAGCTTAATCGTCTGGAAAACCAGCGGATCTATCCCGAAGCCAAGGAATACAACCTTGGCGAGCAGCTTTGCGAGTGCCTGCTGCAATACGAGGATACCTGGGAGCGCGCGGGGATCGAGATCGAGACCGACATCGCCGAGAACGTGATCGTCAAGGCGGATGCAGAGCTGCTCTCCCTTGTGTGGAGCAACCTGTTCTCCAACGCTTTCAAATTCACCCAAAACGGCGGAAAGGTCACGGTCACGCTGACCGCAAGCGAGCGCTGCGCTTACGTCAAGGTGCAGGACACGGGCTGCGGCATGACGCCCGAGGTAGGCGCGCATATCTTTGAAAAATTTTATCAAGGGGATACCTCGCACGCTACCAAGGGCAACGGCCTTGGGCTGGCGCTGGTGAAGCGCGTGGTAGACATCCTGCACGGTGAAATATCGGTGGAAAGCCTTGTCGGTACAGGCACGACCTTCACCGTCCGACTGGAGAGCGCGCAAAAGCTTAAGGATTAACAAAACGCAAATATAAAAAAAGCGTTTTTACAACAAAGGGATGCTATTCTATATACAGAAAATCACAGGAGAACGCTTATGGATAACAATCAAAATAACGAAGGCTTCCACTACACCTATTCCGCCGCCGAGCAAGAGGAGCTACAGCAGCTCCGTCAGAAATACCTCCCGCCCCAAGAGGATAAAATGGCGCTTATCCGCCGCCTTGACGCAGGCGTTTATAACAAAGCGTGCATCCTCTCGCTCATCGTGGGAATTCTCGGCACGCTGCTCCTCGGCGTCGGGCTTTGCTGTGTGCTTGCCTGGAATCTGACGGCACTTGGCATCGTCGTCGGCATACTCGGCATCATCGCCATGCTCCCCGCCTATCCGCTGTTCCTTTACACAATGCAAAAGGAGCGCGAGAAGGTCGCCCCCGAGATCCTGCGCCTCACCGAAGAGCTTTTGAAATGAAAAAAGCCCCGAAACGGCACCGTTTCGGGGCTTTTTGTTATTTTAATAGTTTTCCTTGCGCACCTCGAAGTAGCTCTTGGGATGTGCGCAGACGGGGCAGACCTCGGGCGCTTTTTTGCCCATCACGAGATGACCGCAGTTGCGGCACTCCCACA
>CAZOFQ010000148.1:0-2368 GCA_964579105.1 uncultured Lachnospiraceae bacterium | reverse complement strand
TATTCCAAGCCCTCGGTATATTGCAATGCCGTGTTGCAGACCGTACACACGTTTTGCGTGTTATAGACACAGCCGCCCGTTGCGGGAAGGGCTTGCGTTTCGCTCTCCCCGCATGCACAGGTGCGCTTTTGCTGCCCCGCCGTTCCGCAGGCTGCAGCAGTTGTTGTCTCCCACGCGCTCCATGTGTGGCTATGCGGCGCGGGTGTTTCCCCATCCTCGGGTGTCTCCTCGCCCTCGGACGTTTCACCGTTTCCCTTGTTTTGCCCGCCGTCGGGCGTGGGTGTGCCGTCACCGCCCTCGTCGCACGCGACAAAAAGGCAAGTAAGTGCAAGTAAGAGACAAAGTACAAGCAGTAGTCTTTTCATGTTTGCATCCTCCTTAAAATGAAAAAAGTGCGTGGCAGAGCCACGCACCGAAAAATGCATAGCTCCGATTGCTGCCACGCAATTGAATTTCTCATCTACCACCCAAAGGACAAGTATACGGAAAAGGAGCATACATTTTTGCCGAAACAAAAATGTACACTTATCCCTTGGAATGGGGGCTATTCAATTACGTGGCATCTTTCATTTTAGCACAATTGGAGGATTTTGTAAAGAGGAAGGCAAAAATTTAGGTTTAGCGGAATACGCGGGCAAATTTCGAGCAACATCAACGGAAATGGCGCTGTGTTTCCTCCTTGACGCGGTGGCGCAGAGAAAGGAGCGCCGTCACGTTGATCACGGTCATGATGCCAAGAAGCAGATCGGTCAGATCCCAGACAAGCGAGGGGGCTGCCACCGCGCCGAGGATGCAGGCGAGCAGCACGAAAAGGGCAAACAGGCGAGGCTTTCGTTCCTTGCCCGTGAGGGCGTATAGACTCTCCGCACCGTAATGCGCCCAGCAAAGCACGGTGGCAAAGGCAAACAGGCACACGGAAACGGCAAGCAAAGGCGCCGCAACAGGTCCAAGGATCGCCGCATACGCCGAGAGCGCGTACAGCATCCCCCCGCCCTCGCACACGGGCACGTCGCTGACCAGGATCACAAGTGCCGTCACGGTGCACAAAAGGATAGTATCCACAAACACCTCGACGATCCCCCAAAGCCCTTGTGCGGCAGGGCTTTGTGCCTCCGCTGCCGCATGCGCGAAGGGAGCAGTTCCGCACCCCGCCTCGTTGGAGACCACGCCGCGCGCCACGCCGTAGCGCAGGGCGCGAGAGGTGAAAAATCCCACAATGCCGCCCGCCGCGCTCTCTGCCGAAAACGCGCCCTTAAAAATACTTGCAAAGGCTTCGGGCAAGCGCTCTGCGCGCAACAGGATCGCCGCCGCGGAGCCCACAAAAAAGAGCACACACACGGCGGGAACAATTGCCGTGCATACACGCTCTACCCCCTTTGCACCCACTGCAAGCACCAAGGCGGCAACAATGCCCAGAGCAGCCCCCGTGATGAACGAGGGGATGCCAAGCGCTCCCGTCACCGCCTCTGCGGCGGCGGCGCTTTGCACCACGCCTCCCAGCAAAAGCGCACACAGCGTGCAAAGCACGGCAAACACGGCGGCAATTCCCTTTCCGACACCGCCGCCAAATGCTTTCCTTATATAATATGGCGCACCCCCGTGCGCGCGCCCCGCGCCATCACGCACGCGCGTGCGAACGGCAAGCACGACCTCGGCGTATTTGAGAAACATGGCAAGCAAGGCGGAGATCCACATCCAGAATACCGCCCCCGCGCCACCGAGGGCGATGGCGGATGCCACGCCCGCGATATTCCCCACTCCAAGCGTTCCCGCCAGTGCCACGGCAAGCGCGCAAAGAGCTCCGCTGTGCGTTCTTTTTTGCGCATGGCGGCGTTTCCGCCTCAAAAAGCTCGGCAGACACGTGCAAAGAAAATACGCACCCGCCCCCATCAAAGCAAGCGGAAGCAATGCCCCCGAAAAGATCTGCAGCAGACGCTCCATTTACAACCTCCCTTCGAATTATTAACATTGTGTGAACAATGCAAAATTCCCTTGATTTTTCCAATATTTGTAGTATAATAATCTTATGAATTAGCACTCGCACGTTATGAGTGCCAAAATTCTACAAAGTTTTTCATGGGCGCAAGCGCCCAAAAGGAGGCAAAACATGACCATTAAACCGCTTGCCGACCGCGTTGTTGTAAAACTCGTGG
Source organism: uncultured Lachnospiraceae bacterium (assembly GCA_964579105.1). Lineage (GTDB taxonomy): Bacteria > Bacillota > Clostridia > Oscillospirales > CAG-272 > Firm-07. The sequence continues at coordinate 215 of CAZOFQ010000148.1, read as the reverse complement.
AGGCTGAAGAAAAGACCGTATCGGGCATCTTCCTCACCGCCGCTTCGCAGGAAAAGCCTCAGGTGGCAGAGGTGATCGCCGTGGGTCCCGGTGGACTTGTTGACGGAAAAGAAGTAGAAATGATCGTCAAGGTAGGCGATCGCGTTATCACCAGCAAATACTCGGGCACCGAGGTCAAATGCGACGGTGTCGAGTATAACATCGTGCGTCAGAGC
>CAZOFQ010000147.1:0-2381 GCA_964579105.1 uncultured Lachnospiraceae bacterium | reverse complement strand
TACCCTCCTTTGCCTCCAGCGCGCGATCCACGCCCATGGCAATATCGGGAGATTGCTCGTGAATAGAATTCAGCACGGCACAGCTATCGCAGTCAAAGCCATATTTCGCGCGGTCGTAGCCGATCTCGCGCACGGTCTCGCGCACGATGCTTTGAATATCCACGTACGCCTCAGTCGTGATCTCGCCCATGACCATGACCATGCCCGTCGTGCAGCAGGTCTCACAAGCCACGCGGGATCGAGGGTCGGCGGCAAGCATGGCATCCAGGATGGAATCCGAGATCTTGTCGCAAATTTTATCGGGATGTCCTTCCGTAACGGATTCCGAGGTAAACAACATTTTTTTCTTTTCCATTTTAAACCTCCGTGGTAAACGAAAACTCCCCTCATCCGAGGGGAGTTAAAATTCAACAAACTCATCTCTCGGGATTTAGCACCTTGCAAGTGCAGGTTGCTGTAGGATCAACGGGCCTGTCCCTCCCCTACTCTTGATGACCTATATAGTATAACATAAACCCCTCGCCATTGCAAGGGGTTTTGTCGATTTTTTTGGATATCAGGCAAAAATCTGAAATGCCGCTACCACACCGTAAGAGGCAAGGGTCATGATCACACCTGCGAGCATGACGCCGAGCAGGCAGGAAAGCAACGCCTTCCAAAATTTCATATCGATCATTGCCGCCACAAGCGACCCCGTCCAGGCTCCCGTAACGGGCAACGGAACCGCCACGAACAAGCAAACGCCCCAAAAGGAGTATTTTTCTATTTTGTCGCGGTTTTTTTCCGCCTTGCGGGTAAGCCAGCCGCCGATCTTGTTGAAAAATTTAACGTGAGAGGCGGTCATCCAAGCGATCACCTTGCGGATAAACAACAGGATGAAGGGTACAGGAAGCATGTTTCCCACCACCGCACAAAGATAATTGAGCCACCAAGGCATCCCAAGCGCCGCCCCAAGAGGAATGGCACCGCGCAGCTCGATAATGGGAATCATGGCACAGATCATAACGCCGAAATGTGCACCGAGCGTATCCGTTAAAAAAGCTTCAATGGCGGCGATAAAGGCGTGCATGGCATCCCTCCTTCCTTTAAAATTCACAATATCTATTATATCATAATTCTTACCGCGCGTTGGCGGAAGGCGAACAGCCGCGCCGTCAACATAAGGATGGTAGAATTATGATCAATAAAAGCTTCCTTAGATCGCGCCGAGGTGCCCGCGAACAGCGGGTGCGGCGCATCCTCGCTTTTATTATACCGTTTTTTGCCGAAAAGTCAAGCCTTAGACGCCAAAATCAAACCTTCCGCCAAGCACGGCAAAAATAACGACAGCGGAAGCGGCGATCAGCACGACCGCTGATGCGGTAACGGCTATGCTGCGCCAACGAGAAGACTCGCAAGCAGCGGTGCTCTCCTTGGAGGTCTGTACAGGTGCCACTCTGTGCGGCAAAGCACCCGCCTTGCGAAGCGCCTTCCCCAAATGCTTATAAAGAAGCAGCACAAGTCCTACGTTAATGAACGCCTTCATTAAATTAAACGGCAGCAACAGCGTGGGGATCATCTCTCTTACCTGTGCCGCGGCAACGCCCATAAAATGCGGCGTGATCAGGAGATTGGCAAGCACCATAACCCCTGTCATGACAAATGCGGATGTAGCAAGCGCGGTAATTGCGCCCAAAAAGGTCTTTTTCCATTTATAGATCAGCGACGCTGTCACCGAAAAGGAGACCGAGCCGAGGATATTCATGATCAACCCATAGTGAGCAGTGTCGCTGATGGTAATAAACTCCAAAAGCGGCACAAGCACGGAAATAATGAGTGCCGACAGCGGTCCGAAATACAGCCCGCAAAGTGTGATGACGGCATCCTTGACGTCCAAGGTCAGAAACCCGACCTTGATGTGAATAACGATCATGGCAGCATATGCCATTGCCGCGAACATGGCAAGTATCACCATGCGGCGGACTTTTTCGTGATTTCGCTTCTGCATATGAAAGCCTCCCTTTTGGTTGGAAGACAAGGCGGTAAATAAAAAGCCGACAGAAACACTTCTGTCGGGAATCGTTTGCGACTTGTTCTTCTCTCGTCCGGACTTTGACCGTCGGCACAGGAATCTCACCTGTTCGGCCTTGTGTGGTTCGCGGGCTATACCGCCGGTATGGAATTACACCATTCCCCGAAGTGATATTTTTGAAAAGCTCCCCGCCGCCAAAGCGACGGGGAGCTTTGCTTGTTCAGTTCTGTTAATCAGAAAAGATTAAGCAAGAATCTTGGAAACGACACCGGAACCAACCGTACGGCCACCCTCACGGATAGCGAAGCGCAGACCCTGCTCGCAAGCGATGGGGGTGATGAGCTTAACGGTCATCTCAACGTTGTCACCG
>CAZOFQ010000146.1:0-2383 GCA_964579105.1 uncultured Lachnospiraceae bacterium | reverse complement strand
GTGGGTACGGTGGCAAATTCCACCTCTACGATGCACAAGATCCACACAAAAGCCTTCGAACGGGGTGACTTTTCCCACGATCGGCTGGACGAGGGCGGTCTTGCCGCGCTGGATGCCATCATCGCGTATCTGGAGTCCGAGCGCCTTAAATTCGTGGCGGACAAGACGGAGCGCCAAAGCTGGCACAACATGATCCAGCTGTTGCCCAGCTCCTACAATCAGATGCGCACCGTCTCGATGAATTACGAGAACCTGATCAACATTTATTATGCCCGCCGCACCCATAAGCTGGCCGAGTGGCACGTGCTGTGCGATTGGATCATGTCTCTGCCCTATGCCGCCGAGCTGATCGCCGTGAAAGAGGAGCAACAGTAAGGAGTTTTACATATGAGCATTTTTACAAGTGTCATCAAGTGCGGCATCTGCGGTGAGCCTCTGTCGGGTGCGGGAAATCCGTATACCTGCGCGGTCTGCGGCAACGTGTCCTACACCTCCAACCCCATGCTGGAGGACGAGCTGCGCACCGCCAACGCCCTGCGGGAGTGCACCCGCTTTGACGAGGCCATGCTGATGTACAAGCAGATCGTGAAAAAGTATAAGTCGGACGATCTTTCCGAGGTGTACTGGAATCTGCTGCTTTGCGAGCAACGGGTGATGTTTGAAACCGACGAAAAGGGCGAGCGCTTCCCTTCCTTTTACGCCGTGGTGTCGGATGACGTGGAGGATTCTCCCTATTACACCTGCGCCGTGGCGGCGGCAGAGAAGCACGCCCCCGAGCGCGTGACGATCTTTACCGATATGGCGGAGAAAATGGCGCGCGCCAAGGCGCTTTACAGCCGCATCCGCGAGAGCGAAAAGCCTTATGACGTGTTCATTTGCTTTAAAAAGTCCAAGCTGGACGGCAGCGGTGAAGAGACCCCAGACACGGGTCTTGCCGAGGATCTTTACAACCAATTTGCCAAGGATTATCGCGTTTTCTTCAGTGAGCGCACCTTGCGCGACGTGGCGGTGCGCGATTTTGAGCCCAATATCTATTACGCGCTTTACAGCGCCAAGGTGCTGTTGCTGCTTTGCAGCAAGCGGGAGTATATCGACCCCAAGTGGGTGAAAAACGAATGGTCCCGTTACTGCGCTATGGCGCAGAACCCCGCCACGGGCAAAACGGTCATCCCCATCTTTTTGGAGGATTTTGCCCCCGGCAATCTTCCCACCGAGCTGCTCAGTTACCAAGGCCTCACCGACAACCGTCACCTGTTTGACGATCTGGACAACACTCTGCGCAAAATCTTAAAGCCCGTGGATATGGAGGCAGAGCTGAAGCGTCAATTGGCAGAACAGCAGCGTCGTATTGAGGAGCAGCAGCGGCAAGAGGCCGAGCGCGCCGAAGCCCAGCGCCACCAGATGGAGGAGCAGCAACGCCAAATGCAAGAGCAGCTGGAGGCCATGCGCCGCGCGCAGGAGCAAGCGCGAACCACCGCCCCTGCAGGTGCCCCCTCGTATACCACCCCGAGCACACCAGACAACGACATTGCGCCTTTGCTAAGACGCGCTTTCATGTTTGCCGAAGACCAAAAGTGGGATGCGGCCAACGACTATTTTGAAAAGGTATTGGATCGTGACCCCGAAAACGCACGGGCCTACCTCGGCAAGCTGATGGTAGAGCTGGAGGTAACAAAGCAGGAGCTTTTAAAGGATTGCGCCGAGCCCTTTGACCGCAATTTCAATTATCAAAAGGCCGTGCGCTTTGCAGATGCTGGGCTGAAGGCGACCCTTGGGGGCTATATTGAGCACATCAAGGAGCGTAAGGCAAAGGAAGAAGCGCGTAAGCGCGCCGAGGAAGAAGAGAGAAGGCGTGCTGAGGCTGAGGCACGCAAGCGCGCCGAGGAGGAAAAGAAAAAATGTGAGCTTTTGTTCCAAGAGTATAAGACAGCGCTGAAAAATGAAAAAAGCGGTGTAAACAAAAAAGCAGAAGCGGAAAAGAAGCTTTCTGCCTTGAGCGGACAGCGCGACGGACTTTTTGCCCTTAAAAACGGTTGGCAGGGCATAGAGGAAGAGCTTGCCTCACTTGGTCAAAAAGCGACCTCCGTTCAGGCAGAGATCGGTGCTTTGAACAGCGAAAGATCCGGCCTCGGCTTCTTTGCGGGAAAAAGAAAAAAGGAGATTGCGGAAAGGCTTCTTGCGTTAGAGAATGAAAAAAGAACGGTCACGCAGGGAACGGAAGCCGCACAGAAGAAAAAACAAGGCTATCACACAGTTTCTGAGGTTGATGAGGCCTTAAATGCGATCCTGCAGCAGATCAGCGCGCAAAGAAAGGTGCTTGATGCAGTATCCCGCGCCGGAACGAGTCAGACCCTACGTGAGGAATTAAGCGCTTATGCGGCGG
>CAZOFQ010000145.1:0-2385 GCA_964579105.1 uncultured Lachnospiraceae bacterium | reverse complement strand
GCGACCCGAGGGGAAGGCAAAAGAATACGGTTCGCTGTATCTGCACGGGGCATTCACGAATCGCCCGTTTTCATATGGCGCGGGGCATTCATGCATGTCCCTACCAATGCAGCAATACATTGCGCGTTGCTCGCACTTTTCTGTGTATCCTTAAACAACACCGATTTTCCACCCCGTTTGGTGTGTTTTTTACATATTCTTGCCTCGCTTCGCACATACTACAAAAAACGGGAGCGAGGAAATATGCAAGAGCTCGGAGAAAACTATACAGAAAACGTCAAGCTGTTTGAGGATACACTGCGTGTAAAGGATAATTTCGATATCATCAAAAAGGTCTTAAAGATCGGCGAGGACGAGGTCACGCTGTTTTATATTGACGGTCTTATCAAGGATGGCGCAATGCAAAAGCTGTTTATCTATCTTTTGTCTTTAAAAGAGCTGCCGCCAAACGCCAACACCTTTCTTGAAACCAACATGCCCTATGTGGAGTGCGATGTTACGGGCAATGCCGACCTGATGTTCCAAATGGTGCTGTCAGGCGCCACAGTCCTTTTTGGCAGCACCTTCGGTGGGGAAGGGCTTGTGATCGATGCGCGCACCTACCCCGCGCGCGAAACGGCAGAGCCCGAAAATGACCGCGTGATGCGCGGTCCGCGCGATGGCTTTGTGGAAACGCTTGTTTTTAATACCGCCCTCATCCGCCGCCGCATTCGCGATGTGGCACTGACCATGCATTATACCACCATGGGCCAGGCCTCCAAAAGCGATATCGTGATCTGCTATATGAACGACCGCGCCGACAAAAAGCTTGTAAAGTATATCAAGGATAAGATCAAAAGCATTAAAACCGATGCGCTGACCATGGGGCATGAATCGCTTGCTGAAACACTGATCCGCTCGCGGTGGTACAACCCCTTTCCCAAAATACGCTACACCGAGCGCCCCGATGTTGCTGCGGCACACCTTTTGGAGGGAAGCGTGATCATATTGCTTGATAATTCCCCCGCCGCCATGATCCTGCCCACTGCCATTTTTGATTTTTTGCAGGAGAGCAGTGATTTTTATCTGCCACCCCTAACGGGCACTTATCTGCGCGTGGTGCGCCACGCCGTGTTTTGGCTCACGCTTTTTATGACGCCGCTTTGGTTCCTCGGTGTCCTTAATCCGCAATATGTGCCCGAATGGCTGGCATTTACGCTGCCGACAGAGCGCGGCAAGCTACCCATATATTTGCAGCTGCTGCTCACCGAGTTTGTGATCGACGGGCTTCGTATGGCATCTATGAATACCCCCGATATGCTTGCCAACTCGCTTTCGGTCGTCGGCGGCTTGATTCTCGGTGATTTTGCCGTGAGCGTCGGATGGCTCATTCCCGAGGTCATCCTCTATATGGCGTTTGTGGCGATCGCAAACTTTACGCAAACCAGCTTCGAGCTGGGGTATGCTCTCAAATTCATGCGCTTGCTTCTCCTTACGCTCACGGCGTTTTTCAATGTCTGGGGCTTTGCCGCAGGTGTTGTGTTGATCATTGTGTTGATCGCATCCAACAAAACCGTAAACGGCGGGCACAGCTATCTCTATCCGCTGATCCCGTTTTCGGGTAAGGCGTTGCTCTCACTCTTTGTACGGCGCAAAAAGCAATCTTGACTTTCCATGCCCCATCTGCTATAATATGCTTAGTCCGGCGGGTTCGTATTATTCCCGCTCAGCTAACACCAAAAGTGGGGTAACGGTATGCAAAAAACGAAAAAAACAAAGCCTTACGGCGTCACAGTGGCGGGCGTTGTGATCCTCGCGCTTGCAGTCAGCATCATATTTTTGGCAATCTTTCTGCCGCGTGTACGTGAAAATAGAATTTTAAAGGAGCGACTCAGCCTTTTGCTGTACGCCGAATATGAGCGGGTGCTGCTCTCCGATCCTTTAATGGAGACGGGTGGCTCGGTTCTTGACCGCGGCGCACAGACCATGCTTTTGGAGGAGGAGGTCATTGCTCTGCGCGAGCGGCTGGCTGCCGTTGCCGAGGCAGGCTTTCACAACGGTGACAACATTGCCAAGCTTGCGGGCGCGTGGGATATGAAGCTGCAGCTTCGTACCGCGGCAGGGGAGTATGCCGCTCTTTATTTTACCGAGACAGCACTTTATTTTTATGCCGACGGTACCGCCTTTTGCTTTACGGCAAAGGATGTGGCGGCATACAATGCACTCTTTGCTTTCCTGCAAAGCACGCTGACAAATTGATAAAATATTGCAAAGGGCTGTCTCATTTAGATGCAGAAGGCACGATCTGATCCCCGTCGGCGTACAAAGGTACGACAGGGGAGCAGAGCGTGTCTAAAAAACACACATAAAAAATTGAAATTCGCGAAAATTTCTGCCTATCGCGAG
>CAZOFQ010000144.1:0-2415 GCA_964579105.1 uncultured Lachnospiraceae bacterium | reverse complement strand
GAAAAGGACGGTGCGGTTGATGGAAAGCATCAGAGAATTATATAAGGCGGGCAGAGGACCTTCCAGCTCGCATACTATGGGTCCGTTTAAGGCAGCTACTCAATTCAAAGCGCAGTATCCGGATGCGGATGCGTACCGCGTGGTGCTTTACGGCTCACTTGCGCTGACAGGGAAGGGGCATATGACCGACGCGGTCATCTTAGAGGCGCTTGGCGAGGAAAAAACCGAAATGGTATTTGACAAGACAAGCCCCACGCCCGTGCACCCCAATACCGTGGATTTTGCAGCGTTCAAGGGCGGCGAGCAGATCGGTTTTGCGCGTGTGTACAGCGTGGGCGGCGGCAGTATTCTGTTTGACGGTCAAGGGCCGCTTGAAACCAAGTCGATCTATCCGCACACCACCTTTACAGAGATCGCGGACTATTGCACCGAGCACGATATGCGCCTGCCCGACTACGTGGAAATGGTGGAGGGCCCCGGGATCTGGGATTATATTTCGGATATGTGGTTGACCATGGAGGATTGCATTGGCCGCGGACTTCGTACCAAGGGCGAGCTTGGCGGCGGATTGCACGTCACGCGCAAGGCGCATTACCTGTATAACCAGCGTCATATCGACGAATCGGCGCAAACGCGCGAGAACAGATTGGTCTGCGCTTATGCGTTTGCCGTGGGCGAGGAGAATGCAAGTGGCGGCGAGATCGTGACCGCACCCACATGCGGCGCTTGCGGCGTCGTACCTGCGGTGCTCAAATATATGCAGGAGCAAAAGGGCTTTTCGGACGAGCAGATCTTCCGCGCACTTGCCACGGGGGGCTTAATCGGTAACATCATTAAAACCAACGCGTCGATCAGCGGCGCGGAATGCGGCTGCCAGGCCGAGATCGGCAGCGCGTGCTCCATGGCGGCAGCGGCGCTGGCTGAGCTGTTCGGCATGGGTCTTGAGCAGATCGAGTATGCCGCAGAGGTGGCAATGGAGCACCATCTGGGTCTTACCTGCGACCCGATCAACGGTCTTGTGCAGATCCCTTGCATCGAGCGTAACGCGGTGGCGGCTATGCGTGCCATCAACGCGCTCTCCTTGGCCAATTTCCTGACCGGCATGAGCAAAATTCCGTTTGATACCGTGGTCAAAACCATGTATGAAACCGGCATTCACTTAAAGAGCGAGTACCGCGAGACCAGCGAGGGCGGCCTTGCAAAGCATTACGTAAACGAATAGATATAAAGCACTCTGTCATAAACGGCAGAGTGCTTTTACGTCGTTACATAATTTTCGAAAATCGGGGCATACTGACTTTGCAAAAATCATTTTGGAGGACGGTATGCAAACAACAGTCAATCAAACCGAGCACAAGAGCGGTCAAGCCGCTGCGCTGCTCAAGGGAATTTATAAAAACGCAAAAATGGGGTCGGAGGCGCTACTCTCACTTTTGCCCAAGGTAGCGGACAGCGATCTGCGTCGCGATCTGACCTCGCAGCTGGACGGCTACGAGGGCTACGCCAAGCGCGCGGAGCAGTATCTTTGCGAATGCGGCGGCGAGGCAGAGGACGCAGGCCTTTGGCAAAAGATGACAACTAAAGTAGGCATCGGGGTCAATACGCTGATGGATTCGGATACCTCGCATCTTGCCGAGATGGTGATCGAGGGCAGCAACATGAATATCACCGAGTCTGTCAAGCTTTTGCGCGAGAACGAAAACTGCCACGTGCCCGAAAAGGTGCTGAGCCTTTGCCGCGACATGATCGATTTCGAGCAGAAAAACGTGGAGAGAATGCAAAGTTACCTTTAATTTACAAAACAGCCGCTGCATAAAGCAGCGGCTTTTTACTCATACTGTTGACGTATCAGACGTTGGTCGGCACGCGTTGCCGGCCGGAGAGGATCGGTCGTTTTTATGAATATGGATAAAAAGCAATATCAGAAATTTGCAAAGGCACATGCCCCGCACTCTCCCGTAGCCAAGGACTGTGTCAAGGCCTTTTTGTTCGGGGGCGGCATTTGCGCCTTTGCGCAATTTTTGCTGTATCTGTACCGTGACGTGTGCGGCATGGAGCAGGACAGCGCAGGAACGCTTGTATCCGTGACGCTGGTCGCTCTTGCCGTTTTGCTCACAGGGCTTGGTGTGTTCGACAATATCGCCAAGCATGCGGGCGCAGGCACGCTGGTACCCATTACGGGCTTTGCCAACGCCGTGGCCTCGCCCGCTCTGGATGCCAAGTCCGAGGGACTTGTACTGGGCGTGGGGGCGAAGATTTTCACGGTTGCAGGGCCTGTGCTGCTGTACGGCATTGTCAGCGGTGCGCTCTGGGGCGTGATCTATTACGTGATCACGTTGTTTGGTTAAAGGATGTGCGGACCGTCGGGGACGCCGGTCCCTACAAGGGAACAATACACCTCGTAGGGGCGACCTG
>CAZOFQ010000143.1:0-2454 GCA_964579105.1 uncultured Lachnospiraceae bacterium | reverse complement strand
GCGGGCTACTCATCCTCCGGTCACCAGATCGGTCTTGCTCCGGGACACGTGGCAGAGCTCTATCACGAGGGCTACGTGGCAAAGCGCCTGGAATGCGGCGCAGTAGTTGCCGCCGCCCCCGCGTACAACGTGCGCCGCGAGCGCCCCGCCCCCGGGGATGTCGTGATCCTGCTTGGCGGCAGAACGGGCAGAGACGGTATCGGCGGTGCAACGGGCTCGTCCAAGAGCCATAACATGAAATCGCTTACTACCATGGCATCCGAGGTGCAAAAGGGTAACGCCCCCGAGGAAAGAAAGATCCAAAGACTCTTCCGCAACGCCGAGGTCACGCGCCTTGTGAAGCGCTGCAACGACTTCGGTGCGGGCGGCGTTTCCGTTGCCATCGGCGAGCTTGCCGACGGTCTGCACATTGATCTGGACGCCGTGCGCAAGAAGTACGACGGTCTTGACGGCACCGAGCTTGCCATCTCCGAATCGCAGGAGCGCATGGCTGTGGTGGTTGCCGCCGAGGACGTGGATAAATTCATTGCCTTTGCCGAGAGCGAGAACCTTGAGGCATATCGCGTAGCGGTTGTGACCGAACAGGCGCGCATGGTCATGTCCTGGAAGGGGCAGACGATCGCCGACCTTTCCCGTGAATTCCTCAACACCAACGGCGCGGACAAGCACACCGCCGTGGCTGTTGACAAAAAGGAGCTTGACGTGCTTTCCCACGCGCTGTACGGCAATCTGCGCGAGATGGCGGCAGACCTCAAAACTGCCAGCCGCCGCGGACTTGTGGAGCGCTTTGATGGCTCGATTGGCGCAGGCTCTGTGCTGATGCCCTTCGGCGGAAAAACGCAAAAGACCCCCGCGCAGGCAATGGCGGCGCTGTTGCCCGTTCTGCCGGGGCAGGTGACTGAGCAGGCAAGCGTGATGGCATGGGGACTTGACCCCGACCATATGTGCATTGACCCCTACACGGGTGCGCGTGCCGCCGTTTACACCTCCATGGCAAAGCTTGTTGCCGCAGGTGCGGACTACAAGCAGGCGTATCTCACGCTGCAGGAGTTCTTTGAAAAGCTTCGTGCCGAGCCCGCGCGCTGGGGCAAGCCCTTTGCCGCATTGCTCGGTGCTATGGATGCACAGCTGGAGCTTGGCGCCGCCGCTATCGGCGGTAAGGACTCGATGTCGGGCACGTTCCTTGACAAGGATGTTCCCCCCACGCTCATTTCCTTTGCCATCGCACCCATCAAGGCAGGCGACGTGCTCACGCCCGAATTTAAGGAAGCGGGGCATCCCGTCTACCTCTTTGCACCCGATGGCAAGAGCGCCGAAGGTCAAAAGGAAGCATGGGAAGCCCTCCACGCATTGCATAAGGCAGGCAAGGTCCGCGCCGCATGGGCTGTGGAGAACGGTCTTGGCGAGGCAGTGATGAAGATGTCCTTTGGTAACAATATCGGCTTTAAGTCCTGCGGCAACGTGGGCAGCCAATGGCATATGCCTTGCTTCTACGGCTTTATCGTGGCGGAGCTTACCGAGGACGTAGACCTGCCCTGCAGTATGAAGATGGGTGTAACCACCGAGGCTGCGGAGATCGTTTTGGACGGTGATCGAGCCACCGTCGAGGAGCTGCTTGCACTCAACGAGGCAACGCTGGAGAGCGTTTATCCCACCGACGCGCCCGCTGGGGAGCAGACCGCACCCACCTTTGCTTACGAGGGTGGCTCAACGGTAGCCCCCGCCGTCAAGTGCGCGCGTCCCCGCGTGCTGATTCCCGTGTTCCCGGGCACGAACTGCGAATATGACTCCGCACGTGCCATGGAGCAGGCAGGCGCCGAGGCGGATATCGTGGTGATCCGCAACCTCACCGCCGACGACGTGGCAAGAAGCGTGGAAACGGTGTCGAAAAAGCTGGCACAAAGCCAGATGGTGTTCATTCCCGGCGGCTTCTCGGGCGGCGACGAGCCCGACGGCTCCGCGAAGTTCATTACTGCCTTCTTCCGCAATCCCGAGATCAAGGAGCAGGTGACGAAGCTGCTGGATACCCGCGACGGCTTGATGCTGGGTATCTGCAACGGCTTCCAGGCGCTCATCAAGCTGGGTCTGGTACCCTACGGTAAGATCATCGACACCGACGAAAGCTGCCCTACGCTGACCTATAATATCATCGGACGCCACCAGTCCAAGCTGGTGCGTACCCGCGTGTGCACCAACAAATCTCCCTGGCTTGCCGCCACCAACGTGGGAGACATCTACACCGTGCCGATCTCGCACGGTGAGGGGCGCTTCCTTGCCTCCGAGGAGCTGGTAAGGCAATTGGCGCAAAACGGTCAGATCGCCACGCAGTACGTGGATCTTGCGGGCGATCCCTCTATGGACACCGCCTTTAACCCCAACGGCTCGGTCTGTGCGATCGAGGGTATCACCTCACCCGACGGTCGCGTGCTCGGCAAGATGGGACACAGCGAGCGT
>CAZOFQ010000142.1:0-2504 GCA_964579105.1 uncultured Lachnospiraceae bacterium | reverse complement strand
AGAGCCCTCTCTCGGTGCTGACCGCGTGGCACTTGCGTTCCTCGTGGATGCCTACGATGAGGAAGTGATCGACGCAGAGAAGAACGACGTGCGCGTGGTGCTGCACCTGCATCCCGCCCTCGCGCCCTATAAGGTGGCTGTGCTGCCTCTTTCCAAGAAGCTTTCTCCCAAGGCGCTTGAGGTCTACGACGAGCTTTCCAAGTACTTCTCGGTTGACTTTGACGAAACGGGCTCTATTGGTAAGCGCTACCGCCGCGAGGACGAGATCGGTACACCCTTCTGCGTGACCGTTGACTTTGACACCGTGGGAGACGCCGAAAAGGAAGGCGACAACTGCGTGACCGTGCGCGACCGCGACACGATGGAGCAGGTTCGTCTCCCCATCTCTGAGCTTAGATCCTATATCGAGGGCAAAATCAGATTTTGATTTTCTCTTGCAAAATATTGCTTCAAATAAAAGAACACCCCCGTATCGGGGGTGTTCTTTTATCTTCCCGTCAGCGCACCAAGCGCTTTTTCCTTGTCCGTATCATCCAGAACGAAATACCAAACCAGCATCCCCTCACTCCCTACGGTGGCATTCTCGTAAAGCGCAAGGCGCGCCTCCAGCTCCTCGGCGGGATAGAGTGCGGCAAGCGAGGAAAGGGCATCCGCCTCACCTTGCAGATAGTCGCGCAGGGTCTGCTTGAATTCCGTTGCCTTGCGGCGATCCTCTAGCCGAAAGATCCCAATTTCCCGCGTTTCGCCGCTGTCCCCAAAGCAGATCACGCCTTCCTTGAGATATTCGGGATTGCCGAGGTTGGTCTCGGCGAAATCGCTATCCGCAACAATAAAGCGATCCTTGCCCCCAAGGGCGTTTTGTACGCGTAAGAGCGCATGCTCCAGCTCCCCGATCTCCACCGCCGAGGCGCTGTGGCAGGAGGGGAGAAACAGTAGCATGACGATCAAACACAGCAGCATACGCTTCACACTCCCCACCCCGCTTTCTCGGCGTAGGTTGCAATATAGCCAAGCACCGCGTCGTAGGCGGATTCCGTGAGGTGGATGCCGTCGGCGCTGTAGCAATACTCCTCTCGCAAAAAACCGTTTTCATCACGTAGGACGCTTTGCGTGTCGAGATAGAGAAGCCCGCGGCGTTCCGCAATTTCACACAGCACTGCGTTGGCGTTGTCGATCATCGTGTTGGTCACGCCCTTGCAATTCTCGCTTACCGGAAGGATGGACTGTATCAAAATCCTTGTGTCGGGAGAGGCTGCGTGCAGTGCGTCGAGTAATTTTTCGTAATACAGCGCGAAAACGGAAAGATCGTTGCGGTAATAATAAACACCGTAATCGATTCCCAAGGTCAATACGAGATACCGAGGCTGCAAGCGCGCCGCCACTGCGGCGATCGTTTCCTCCTCGCCCGTGTCTGGGGCAACGATCTTCGCGTAGGTGATGCGGGAGTCAAGATTCAGATAACGCTCCCTTGCCGCCCAGATCTGCGACGGGGAAACATCGGCACGCTGTGCCATGTGTGCAGTGATCGAGTCGCCGAGAAAGGTGAGAGAGCCTATAAAATCGTCCGTTGACGTAGGCTCGGCTGCCACGGCGCGCTGACAGCCTGAGCACAGAAGCGTCAGCGTTAAAACAAACAAAAAAATACGGTTGATACGCATGAGAAAACCTCCTGCCCATGCAATTGCATGGTAACAACCGTATTATTTGTATGCGTTATTTTTTATATACGCTGTGATATTTTGCCTCATCGCGCTCCACACGGCGGATGCGCGCACAAATGATAAGGATCGCGCCCATGATCAGGATGTAAATGACGGAAAATACCAAAAACAGGAGCAGTGCGGTAGAAGACTTTTGCTGGGGATCCTTATTCGGCAAATATAAAAATCCGAACGTGCCGCCGACGGTGAGCGTGTAGTGAAGAAGCACGCGCAGCCACTTTTTCAGCGGCGTGTGGCGATAGACAGTATTCGCCGAGGAAAAGCAAATGGCAAAGGGAAGAATGAAGATCAGCGCCACGGTCTGCATGCCGCCCGAGAGGTCGATATTCAGCGCAAAATAGATGAAAAGCAGCAAAAAGGTTGCCGCTGTATAATACACGCACGCGCCGAGCGCGATCTGCTTTACGTAATCCTTTGGTTTCATAAAAAGCTCCTTTGGAAATAGCACATAAACTTATTCTACCATATAAAAAGAGGAAAAGCAAGAGAAAAGCGCAAAAATGTTACGCGGCGAACGCTTCCCATAAAATAATAAAAGAAAACAAAAGAAAAATCGCCGAAAATCTTTACAAAATCCTCCGATTGTGCTAAAATATAAATTGCGACACAATTAAATATCCTAAATTCCGGAGTACTATACCTATATGTACTCTCTTTTCCGGTTTTTAGGATAATTGTGTCGCAACAATAACGGAGAGTGCTGTTAGGGGGTGCGCTCCGTGTTGGAGCGCACTTTTTTCATTTAAGGAGGAAAATTATGAAAAAGCTACTGTTCGTATTCTG
>CAZOFQ010000141.1:0-2575 GCA_964579105.1 uncultured Lachnospiraceae bacterium | reverse complement strand
GATCAACGGACGCACCATTCCCTTCAAGAACAAGCCGGTGCGCGGCATCGTTGCCAACTATCTTGTAAAGAAGGATGGCGAGGGCGACGGCAAAAAAGCATTTGAGAAGGCGATCGACGCTTACTCCCGCAGCATCGGCATGAAGTTTGGCTGCGGCTATATCACGCTGGAGGACGGTGAGTACAAGGGTCCCATCGCCAAGTTCCTCTCCGAGGAGGAAAAGGCGGAGCTCACGGCACTTTGCGGCATCAAGGAGGGCGATTCGCTGTTCTTCATCAGCGACGCACCCGCTGTGATCAACAGCCTTGCAGGACAGATGCGCACCTGGATCGGCAACGAGCTGGGGCTTATCAAGAAGGACTCCTTCGAGTTCTGCTTCATCGTAGACTTCCCCATGTATGAGCGCAACGAGGAAACGGGCAAGATCGACTTTACCCACAACCCCTTCTCCATGCCTCAGGGCGGTATGGACGCGCTGCTCACCAAAGATCCGCTGGATATCTTCGCTTACCAATACGACATCGTGTGCAACGGCGTGGAGCTTTCCTCGGGTGCCGTGCGCAACCACAATCCCGAGATCATGCGCAAGGCGTTTGAGATCGCAGGCTACGGCGAGGAGGACGTGAAGGCGAAATTCGGTGCACTTTACACCGCCTTCTCCTACGGCGCGCCCCCCCACGCTGGCATGGCTCCCGGTGTGGACCGTATGATCATGCTGATCGCCGAGGAGGAGACCATCCGCGACGTGATCGCCTTCCCACTCAACGGCAACGCACAGGATCTGATGATGGGTGCGCCCGGTGAGGTCACCGAGCAGCAGCTGCGCGAGGTGCATATCAAGGTCAGAGACTAACCCCCAATTTGAATAAAGGTAAGGTTGCTTTTATGGATAAAAAAACGTTAGATCTGCTGCAAAAGGTCAATCAGCTGACCCTGACCGAGGCAGAAAATGAAAACGTGCTTTGCTTTTTTGAAAAGCAGGAGCAGGCAATGGCGGCGCTGAACACCATTGACACCGCAGACGTGGAGCGCATGGTGCACGTGCTACCCATTGAAACCGTGGTGCGCGAGGACGTGGCAAAGAAGCTGTTTTCGCGTGACGAGCTGCAAAGGGGCGCACCCGAGACCATGGACGGCTACTGGCAAGTGCCGCGTGTGGTAGAGTGAGGAGGTCACTATGAGCAACATTTATTTGGATGATATGATCCTGACCAAGGCATTCCCCACCACCGCAGGCTCCGAGATGCTGGAGGGCTTTATGAGCCTGTTTGATGCCGCAGTGGCAGAAAGGCTGACTGCCGCAGGGCACACCGTTGCAGGCAAGGTCTCGGTTGGCGAATTTGCCATTGATCTTGTGGGCGAGACCGCTTTTGCAAGCGGAGCAAGCGCCGCCGAGGTATTGAAGAACGGCTCGGCGGACGCGGTGCTTTGCCTTGACGTGAACGGTGCTCCCCGCCGCATTGCCGCACAAAACGGGCTTGTGTTTATCAAGCCCACCTACGGCATCGTTTCCCGCTTTGGCACGGTTCCCGTGGCTTGCTCGGGCGAGTGCGTGGGCGTGATGGCAAGAACCGTGAAGGACGCTGCCGCGATCCTTTCCGTGATCGCAGGGCATGACAACAGGGACGGCACGATGCACGCGGATGCGGTCTGCCGTGATGCGCTGAACGGCAGCGACACCTCTTATAAGGTCACGGAGCTCGCAGAGTGCGAGAATGCCGAGGGGATGCTTGCCGCCGCAAGCGCCGCATGGAATATTCTCATGTGCGCGGAGCTTTGCAACAACGTTTCCCGTTATGACGGCATCAAATACGGCTACCGCACCAAAAATTATAAAAATTTGGAGGAGCTTTATACGAACAGTCGCACCGAGGCGTTCGGTGAGCTGCTGAAGACCGCGATCCTCTACGGCTCGGACGTGCTTTCCAGCAAAAATTATATGGAAAAGTACGACAAGGCGATGCGTGTGCGCCGCGTGCTCCGCGCATATTTTGACAAGCTGCTTGAAGGCTGTGAT
This sequence comes from uncultured Lachnospiraceae bacterium, assembly GCA_964579105.1. GTDB lineage: Bacteria > Bacillota > Clostridia > Oscillospirales > CAG-272 > Firm-07. The sequence goes on along the minus strand of CAZOFQ010000141.1, from coordinate 558 downwards.
GCGCTCTCCTTGCCTGCTTGCTCCAAGCTCGGATACGACACGGACGAGCTTGCAAGCGGCTCTCACGCCGCATTTACGGAAAACCGTTATACCGCACCCGCGCAGGTAACGGGAATGCCTGCCGTAGTGGTAGGCGGCAAGCAGCTGCTCGGCAAGCCCTTCTCCGACGGCGCTCTGCTCAGCATTGCCGCAATGATGGAAAAGGAGGGCAATTGATATGAAATTTGAAACCGTGATCGGACTTGAGGTCCACGTAGAGATGGCGACAAGCTCGAAGATCTTTTGCTCCTGCTCCGCAAAATTCGGCGGCGAGCAAAACGACCACGTTTGCCCTGCCTGCTGCGGTATGCCCGGTATGCTGCCCATCGTCAACAAAAGGGTAGTCGATCTTGGCATGACCGCGGGGATGATGCTGAACTGCCACATCAACCGTACCACGACCTTTGACAAAAAAAGCTACTACTACCCCGATCTGCCCGCCGCCTACCAGACCACGCAGTGGTTTGCACCCGTTGCGGTGAACGGCGTGGTGGAGATCGATACGCCGAACGGCAAAAA
>CAZOFQ010000140.1:0-2640 GCA_964579105.1 uncultured Lachnospiraceae bacterium | reverse complement strand
ACTGCATCGGCTCGGTGCTGGGCCCGCACCCGTTCCCCATGATGGTGCGCGATTTTCAGCACGTGGTAGGACTTGAGGCAAGAGAGCAGTTTTTGGAAATGACAGGGCATCTTCCCGATGCCATTACCGCCTGCGTGGGCGGTGGCTCGAATGCCGCAGGCTTTTTCTCGGGCTTCCTCAACGACCCCGTTGACATCTACGGCGTAGAGCCTCTGGGACGTGGCGCAAAGCTCGGCGACCACGCCGCCAGCCTGCAATACGGCACCGAGGGCATCATGCACGGCTTCAACAGCATCATGCTCAAGGATGAGAACGGCGAGCCTGCCCCCGTGTACTCGGTGGCAAGCGGCTTGGATTACCCCTCCAGCGGCCCCGAGCATGCCTTCTGGCAGAGCATCGGTCGCGTCAAGTATGACGTGATCGACGACGACGAGGCTGTGGATGCCTTCTTCACGCTCTCCCGCATGGAGGGCATCATCCCCGCCATTGAGAGCAGCCACGCCGTGGCACACGGCATCAAGCTCGCCAAGGAGATGGGGCACGGCTCCGTGCTCATCAACCTCTCGGGGCGCGGCGACAAGGATATGGACTACGTGATCGAGCATTACGGCGAAAAGTACGGCTTGAAATAAGAGAAAAACACCCGAAACGCATACCGTTTCGGGTGTTTTAATGTCAAGAGCTTGTTCGCGCCTGTATGATATGTAAAAGATAATCGTTCAACGCGTTGATAGATGCTGCATCGGAATGGTATAAAACGTCATTTATGTAAAGTCTTTCTCCGCTTAAAAGCTCAATTTCCACTGATTCTCCATCAAGATCTGTGATTTGCAGCACAAATACGTATCCGCCGTTATAATCATAGAAATCCTCTGCATTTTTACTGTATATGACGATATCCTGCAAATAGGGAGCGAGAGCAGCTGCTTCCTGCGCGGTCAACGTGTCTTTATAAACCTGGTTACATGAAATATACTCAATTGTGACACTCTTCGTGTGTTCGGCAGAATAGCCTTGAAAGGGGTGCTTGGGGGAGTTGTGATAGTAGCTTAAGAAAAGCCCTAGCGAGATTGCGGCTACCAGCAACAGGATCAGCAATAGCAGGAGGGCGTTTTTATGTAAAAATGCTTTCATAAAAGCTCCTTTTCGATAAGCCGAAACGGCAACAATTCACATAATTATAGGGCGATGTGTCGTTTTTTGAGCTTTTTGTCACAATGCGATGTTCAAGGGTGTTTTATTGTAAAACGGTCACCGTATCAATATTATAAGCCTTGAACAGCGCGACCGCTTCTTGCGTGATGCGCTCGCCGCTGATGACGATGGGCACGGCGGGCGGGCAGGAGACGGTGGGTGCAGCGCAGATGCGTCCTACGGCGTCCTGTACGGAAACCGTTTCCTGCGGTGCAAGCAGGGCTTCTCGCAAGGAGCATGCTTTTTCGCATGTGGGTAAGGCAAGCGCGGCTTGCTCCGGCGGTGCGTGGCGGGGGAGTGCGCAGAGCGTATCCGCCGCCTTTTCAAGCTCGGCGGCAGAGGCTTGCGGCGTGCACATCAGCACGGCAAGCTCCCTGTCGGCAAATTCAACCTCGGCGTTCACGCGGCGCAAAGCCTCTGCCAGCGCCTCGCCCGTATAGCCGAGCGACGTGCCGCATAGAGTGATTTTAAGAGGTTCGTTTCCCACAAGGGCAAAGCCGTCGGCGGCAAGACGTTGTTTGACACTTTCAACGCGTGCCGCGCATGCGGAAAGCTCCTCGCGGAAGCGATCTGCCAGATACGCGTTGCAAAGATCTAAGGATTGCAAAATGAGGTAAGAGGGACTGGTGCTGGCGAAAAGCGCCATGGCTGTGCGTGCGTTTTGCAGGAAAGCCTCGGGGGCGTCCTTTGCGATATGCAGATACGCACCGCCCGTCAGCACGGGTAGGGTCTTGTGCGCGGAATCTGCGCACATGGTGGCGCCAAGCGCGATTGGGTGGCAAACGGGGTCGGTAAACGCGAGATACGCGCCATGCGCGTTATCCACCAGAAGCGGCACGCCGTATCGCTTGCATACGGCAGAAATACCTGCAATATCCAAGGTGTTGCCCAGATAATCGGGGGAGGTGACGAACACCGCGCAAAACGGCGCTTCGGTGTGGCAAAGCGCATCCTCTACCGCCTCGGCGGGCACGGCACATTCGCACAAATGTGCCGAGAAGCCGTAGAGCCATTCTACCTCAATATCCAACAACGCGCACCCGTAAAGAAAGGACTTGTGCGCGTTGCGCGCTGCCAAAATGCGGGGGCGTCCCGCCGTTTTCGGCGCGTTTTGCGCCGCGAGGGCGAGCATGGCTTTTATGGCAAGCGTTGAGCCCTCGGTGGAATACAGCGTACACCCCGTGTGAAAAAGCGCGGCGGCGTTGCGCTCGCTTTCGGCGATAATGCCGTGCGGCGCAAAAAGGTTATCCGCACCGTGGATCTCGGTGATGTCAAACGGCTCGCAGCCAAGGAGAGGCTGCCCCTTGTGACCGGGCATGTGGAAGCGCGCCGTGCCCTTGGCGGCATAGTCTTTCACAAAATCTACAATGGGGTTGTTCATTGCTCCTCAGCCTCGGCGACCTTCATCATCACGGCGCACTCGATGCGCTTTTTGAACAGCTCGCA
>CAZOFQ010000139.1:441-2645 GCA_964579105.1 uncultured Lachnospiraceae bacterium | reverse complement strand
CGTAAAAAGCTGTGTAAAGCCAAGCAGAAGCCCGTCGGAGAACTGGTCAACATCGGCGATCACGCGGCTGACGATATCACCCGTTTTCTTGGTATCAAGATAGGAAAAGGGCACCTTTTGCAGGTGGCGGAAGGCATCGTTTCTGATGTTGCGTACAATGCCGAAGGTCATTTTGTTGTTACAAACATTCATCAGCCACTGCAGCACTGCGGTTGCCACAATGATTACGGCAGCGGTCTTGAAAATTGCCAGCATGCCGTCAAAATCAACGTTTTCGGTGCCAATGATCAGGTCAATGGCATCGCCGATGAGCACAGGCAGCCAAAGCGTAAGACCCACCGTGGCAAGGGCAAGCAGAAGGGATAGCAGCAGATAAACGCGGTAGCCCTTCAGGTAGGAGAGCACGCGGCGCATTGTGCCTTTCGGTGCGCGGCTTTTTACTTTTTTGCTCATGCGCCCACCTCCTCACTGCCAAATTGCGATTCGTGTATTTCGCGGTAGATATAACAGGTTTTCAGCAATTCCTCATGCGTGCCGATGCCAACCGCTTCTCCGTCCTCCAGCACCACAATGCGGTCTGCATGGCGGATCGAGGCGGTGCGCTGTGACACGATAAAGGTGGTGGGGCGATAGGGAAGCGCCGACAGTGCTCCGCGGAGCGCGGCATCCGTGGCGTAGTCAAGCGCCGAGGCGCTGTCGTCAAGGATCAGGATCTCCGGCTTGCGTACCAGTGCACGTGCAATGGTCAGGCGCTGCTTTTGTCCGCCCGATAGGTTGCGCGCATGCTGCTCCAGCATGAAATCAAGTCCGCCTTCCTTTTCTTCTACAAAGGAGAGTGCCTGCGCGCTTTCAAGTGACGCGCGACATTCCGCATCGGTGGCGTGCTCGTTGCCAAAACGAAGATTATCGCGGATCGTTCCCGCAAACAGCTCCGCCTTTTGTGGTACAATGCCGATCCTCGCACGAAGCTCGGCAGGGTCGGCAAAGCTGCGCACATCGTGGTCACCCACCAGCACCGTGCCCTCGGTTACGTCGTAAAAGCGGGGAATGAGGGAAACCAGTGAGGATTTACCCGAGCCCGTGCCGCCGATAATGCCAATGGTCTCGCCCTTCTTTGCATAAAACGAGATGCCTCTTAGCGCGTGGTCGGCGTTTTCGTGGTAGGAAAGCGATACATTTTTAAATTCCACTGCGTATGCAGTGTCCTTTTTGGAGTCCGTTGCCTCATGCACGGGTAGACCCACAGGTGTGTTAAAGATCGCGTTGATGCGCGAGCCAGAGGCACATGCCTTGGTAATGAGAATGATAAAGTTTGCCAGCTTAATGAGCTCCACCAAAATTTGCGACATGTAGTTGTATAGCGCCACAACCTCACCCTGTGAGAGATTGCCAAGGCTTACCTGCACGCCGCCGCGCCAGATGATTACAAGAATGGAAATATTGATGATCACATAGGTCACGGGATTGAGCAGCGCCGAAAAGCGCCCCGTAAAGCGCTGCAGGCGCGTGAGATCGGCGTTTACGGTGGTAAACTCCTTCACGCTTTCCTCCTCGCGCACAAAGGCACGCACCACGCGCGCACCCGTGAGGTTTTCGCGCGTGTGTCCCAGCACGCCGTCCAGCCTTGCCTGCACGCGACGGAACATGGGAATGCTGATCAGCATCACGCCAAACACCACCACCGAAAGCGCGGGTATGGTGACCACAAAGGTCAGCGCTGCCGCGGGCGATACGGTAAACGCCATGATCATAGCGCCAAACACAATAAAGGGCGAGCGCAAAAACAGGCGCAGCACCATATTGGTTGCCGTTTGAATTTGATTGATATCGGCAGTGGAGCGCGAGAGAAGCGTTGCCGTGCCGAATTTATCGGTGTTTGCGTGCGAAAGCCTGCCAATGTGGGCAAAGAGCGCATAGCGCAGGTCTGTAGCAAGCCCAACTGATGCCTTTGCCGAGAAATATTGCGCGGTGATCGAGCAGGCAAGCCCCACCACACCAAGCAGCACCATCAGCCCACAGCGCCGCAGAATATAGCCGCTGTCACCGCTTTTGATGCCCACGTCAATGATATCGGCAACCACAAGCGGGATAAAGAGCTCAAAGAGCGCCTCCAGCATTTTAAAAAGGGGACCGAGCACAGCCTCCTTTTTGTAGCGCGAGATATACCCAAGAATTTTTCGCATTGTCTTTCCTTTCTAAGGAGT
>CAZOFQ010000139.1:0-431 GCA_964579105.1 uncultured Lachnospiraceae bacterium | reverse complement strand
TTGCAAAATTATAGTTTAAGTATAGCATAAAATGGGGCTTTATTCAATAGCTTTGCCCATTGCATGTTACGAATTTCTCAAAAAAACTTGAAATTTCCCGCAAATGGTGTATAATAATAGAGGTAATAAAATTTCAAATGAGTTTTTCTCGGAAAGGACAGAAAAATGGCAGAAGAATGCACACATGATTGCGGCTCCTGCGCGAGCGCGGATTGCGGCTCCCGCAAGGGTCCCCAAAAGGATAAATTACACGCAAAAAGCAAGATCGGCAAGATCATTGGCGTTGTCAGCGGCAAGGGCGGCGTGGGTAAATCCATGGTTACCTCGCTCCTCGCCGTCGCCCTCAACCGCTCGGGTTATCGTGTCGGTATCCTTGATGCCGATATCACGGGGCCCTCTATCCCCAAGGCGTTTGGGCTGAAGTCGGGCAC
>CAZOFQ010000138.1:0-2692 GCA_964579105.1 uncultured Lachnospiraceae bacterium | reverse complement strand
GCGAGTGTGGCTTTTTTTCGGGATCGTCCTGCTTCATCGGCACGAAATACACGTGCTTGCGCGTGAGCAGCGTTGCGATATTCTTGAGATTGGCAGAAAGCGCGTCATTAGACGCCAATGCGATCACCAAGGGGCGATTGCTTCTCAAATGCGCCTTTGCCGCCATGGTGACCGAGGAGTCGGTAATACCGCACGCCATTTTAGCCAGCGTATTCCCCGTACAGGGGCAGATCACCAGTGCCTCCAGCGGCGTTTTCGGTCCAAGCGGCTCTGCACCGACGATATTGTGGATGAGCGCTCTGCCCGTGATGCGCTCGATCTGCTCCAGCACCTGCGATGCGGGTGCAAAGCGCGTATCGGTGGAGTAGACCGCCTCGCTCACGATCCCCTGTACAGGATACCGTGCCGCCAAGCGCTCCATTTCATGCAAGGCATTCTTGATGGTGCAAAATGACCCGCAAAGAGCAAATCCGATCACGGCAGCCCCTCCCCTCCAAGCAAGGAAAGAACGGTTTCGGCAATGATTTCGCCCGCACTCACGGGCGCGTATTTCCCGGGAAGCGAAAGTGCCCAGATTACGGGAATTCCGAGTGCGCGCGCCGCCTCGGCATCAAATCCGCCGGGGGCGGACGCAAGGTCGATGAGCAAAACGTCACGCGAGATCTGCGAAAGCACTGCGGCGTTGAAGATCCAATGAGGCACTGTATTAAAAACGGCAGCCCTTCCCCGACACAGCGAAACGACCGAATCCTCCCCGCACAAAAGATGCGTGCGGCAGCCCAGAAGCGCCGCCTCCTGCAATGCACTTTTTTTGCGAGCGCCTACCGTGACCTGTGCCCCCATTGCCACAAGAAGGCGGCAGAGCGCCTTCGACACACGTCCGAAGCCCGTAACTGCCACCGACATGCCTTGCACCGTGCAAGGCAATCGTTCCATCAAAATAGCAACCGCACCTTCCGCGGTCGGAATGGCGTTTTTCTGCAAAAACGCCTCGGATCTGCAATAATCCCGCAGCTCTCTGCCCGCCGCCTCCGCCATTGACTTCACGCTCGGACTGAAGCGTCCGCCGCATATCACGGCGTTTAAGGGAGCGAGCTTCAAAAGCTCCTCAAGGGGGATGGGGGACACGTCGGGCAGCAAGGGACAGCCGACGTACTTACCGTCGGGAGAGGCGGGCAACGGCAATACGATGACGTTGGCGTCCCTCACGGCGGCTTGCCAATCCTCATATGGCAAGGCCCCCGTACAAAGCGCCGCCTCGGGAAGTCCGAACACACGCACCTCTCCCCCCGTTGTCAAAAGCTGCGTCACAACCGAAAATTGACGGGCATCTCCGCCCAAAACAGCAAAAATTTGTTTTCTATCCATGACATCATTCCTTCATGCTAGCTATTGCAAAAACACCGAGGCATTTTTGCACTCACTAAAGAATATGTCAATTTTTCTGTGTTTGTGTCACACGCAAGGAAATTTCTCCCCCGTTCACAAAAACGCGCTCTCCGCTTGAAAGGCGCAACAACAGTGCACCGTCCGCACGCACGTCCAGCGCAACGCCCTCTCGGCGTTTCTCCCCCTCGTAAAGGGTGACCCAATGCCCGAGAACGCAGGAGCTCTCTCGGTATTCCTTCAGCCAAGCCGCTGTCCGCACGGCGGCTTCGGTATCTCGCAATTGCGTGAGGATCGCGTGAAGCAACGCCTGTTTATCGGCGCACGGCACGCTTCCCGCCACCGTCTGTAATTCGGGAGGGAACGCCGCGTTGCCCGTATTGATGCCAATGCCCAGCACAATGTAGCCTTTACCGTTTGTATCAATGCCCGACTCTGCTAAAATTCCGCAGATCTTCCGTCCGTCAAGCAGTAGGTCGTTGACCCACTTGATCCGCGCCTTCACGCCGCACACCTTTTGTAAAGCACGGCACACAGCCACTGCCGCAAAGGGTGTGACCGCACCGTACTCGCAAGAGCCTAGCCCCGTGCGCAGCACCGTACTGAAATACAAGCCGCCGCGCGGAGAAAAAAAGCTGCGCGACAGCCTCCCGCGCCCCGCACTCTGCTCGGCGGCGACCACGGTATACAGGTGCGGCGCACCCGCGCGGGCGGCTTCTGCCGCCGTGCGCGAGGTAGAGGGTAAGGATTCAAAATATTCAATCTTCATATCAGAAAAAGGTCAATTGGTCGGTTTCGTTGACACCGTCAAGCACGCCCGCATGGCGCAGCGTTTCTATGACACTCTTATTAAGCCCTGCGCGCGTTTGCAGATCCTCTACCGAGAAGAAGGGCTCCTCTTCCCTTGCGCGCACGATGCTCTCAGCCGCGTTTTCTCCCACGCCGCCGAGCGAGGAGAAGGGCATGCGGATCGCGCCGTTTTCGGGGAGAAACGCACGGGAATCCGACTTGACAAGATCGACGGGCAAAAAGCGGATGCGGCGCGCCAAGCACTCGTTTGCCAGCTGCAGTGCGGGAATGGACGCCTTCTCCTTGGGAGACGCCTCGTTTCCGCGCTTTTCAATATCCTTGATGGTGGCAACAATATTCGCCTTGCCCTTCATCACGATCTCGGCATCAAAGCCACCGGGTGCCACGGTAAACATGGCACAGTAGAATGCAAGCGGCATGTGTACCTTGTACCACCCAAGACGAATGGCAGACATCACGTAAGCCGCGGCGGGTGACTTCGGGAACAGGTATTTGA
>CAZOFQ010000137.1:0-2832 GCA_964579105.1 uncultured Lachnospiraceae bacterium | reverse complement strand
GACTGCACCTACATCAAGGCGGGGGATACGGATATTCTTATTGATGCGGGCTCTCGTGCGTCCAGCGTAACCACCATTTCGGAATACATCAATGAGTACGTAACGGACGGCAAGCTGGAATACGTGATCGTGACGCATGCACATCAGGACCATTACGCAGGCTTTTCTGTGACAGATGGCAGTATTTTCGACCTGTATGAGGTGGGCACGATCATTGATTTTTCCATGACAAACCAAGAGGATAAGGGAACCTCCAACATGTATGGTCGCTATCTTCTGGAGCGCAACGCCGAGATCGAGGCGGGTGCTGTGCATTACACCGCCGCCGAGTGCATCGAGCAGGGAAAATCGCTCTTTGAGCTTGGAGCAGGCGTTACCATGACGATACTGGACAGCTACTATTATTATAACCAAGCACCTTCCGAAAACGATCATTCCGTTTGCACGCTCTTTACTTACGGAGACTACAATTATCTGTTTACGGGCGATCTGGAGGAGGATGGAGAGGCGTATCTGATAGAGAAAAACGAGCTGCCCGAGGTCGACATTTACAAGGCGGCGCACCACGGCTCCAAGACCTCCAGCTCCGAGGAGCTCCTGGAGGTTATCAAGCCCGATATCGTGTGCGTTTGCTGCTGTGCGGGAAGCTCTGAGTACACCGATGCAAACGAGAATCAGTTCCCCACGCAGCAGTTCATCGACCGCATTGCACCCTACACCGATAAGGTGTACGTAACCACACTTTGCGTGAACTACAAGGAGGGCGTGTTCCAATCTATGAACGGGAATATCGCGGTGCTGACCGACGGGAACGGAATCACCGTAAGCTGCTCAAGCGGCGACAGCCGCGTGCTGAAGGAGTGGGAGTGGTTTAAGAATAATCGAACGTGTCCCGATGCGTGGAAATGATACCGTGAGGGCATGTAACAAAAAAAGGATCCCATATGGGATCCTTTTTTTGTTACGCTTGCTTCTTTTCCAGCACGCAGGAGAAGAAGCTTGCAGCTTCCGCGCGCGTGAGTGCGGAAGCTGGAGAAAGCGTGCCGTCCGCCATAGTTTCGATATAACCTCCCTCGTACGCGGCGTAGAGCGCATCCACCACCGACACGGGGATTGACTCGTGATCCTCAACGGCGTCGCTGTATCCGGGGGCGGAAAGCCCCAGCACCTTGGTGGCGATCGTCGCTGCCTCGGCGCGGGTGATGGCATCCCTCGGGCGGAACACCGTATCCTCGCCGAGCCAGCCTTGCTCACGTGCGTACTTGATCGCACCCTTCATGCCACGCGGAATGTCCGCGTCATCGGCATAGCCCGTGTCATCGGCTTCGGGATATTGGATCTCTGCGGCGTCCAGAAGGATTGCCACAAAGGCTGCTCTGGTCAGTGTGTGCTCGGGATGGAAATAATGCTTTCCACCCATCATTTCTCCACCCATGATGCCCTTTTCTGCCATCAAAAGTGCGGCGGCATGCACGCCGTTGTCCGTGATGTCCGAAAACAGATATCCCGTGCTCAGCGTGCGGACAGTCACCTCTACGGTGGCGTTTTCCGAGATCGCGCCGTTTTCATCCATCACGCGCCACACAAAGCTGTCGCTGCCCGCAAAATCTCCCGTTGGCAGGTAGGAAAAATGCCCCGTTTCACGGTTTAGCGCGAGGGTTCCGTTTTCGGGGTAGGAGACAACCTCAAAATACAGTGCATCACCGTCTGTATCCTCTGCGGTCAGTGTGCCGTCGAGTGTCAGCGTGCTGTACGTAGCGACCGCCATGACCGAGCCCGTTGTGGCGGGGCAGCAGTTTGCCCCTTGTGTGGAGAGCAATCGGCACGTGAGCGCATAGCCAACGGAGCCCTGAGCCGTTTCGGGCACGAAGGAAAAGCTGCCTTGCGTGCTGTCCTCAAGGGGCGTGTAAGAAAGATAGGAAAGATTATCCCGCGTGATCTTCTGTCCCACGCTGACCTCACCGTATCCCAGCTTTAGCTCTCCGCTTGTGACGTCGGGAAGCGCCGTTACGGTGATCCCCGTTACCCTTGCCCCCTGCAAGCCTTGATCGAACCACTCGGGCGTGAAGGAGATGCTTTGCCCGACGGGCGCGCTGGCGGCAAGATAGGCGTCATCCGCCAGCTGCTGCAATCCTGTGCTGATCATTGGCGATTGTGACACGTTCGTGCCAAGCAGCCAGAAGGCAATTCCCGTGATACCTGCCGCTATGACGGCACAAAGGGAAAGAAGAAGTGCTTTCTTTTTGATCTTTTTCATGGAGAGTGCCTCACTTTTGCAAAATTTCATTACAATCTATGCGCGGAGCAGGCGGAATATACCGCAAGTGTGACGCGGAGCACCGTGCGGTGCGTATTTGCTTTTTTTGAAAACGCTTTCACGCACAAATCGTGAAAAGCATGTAAAAAACGCGGAAAAAAAGTAAAAAGATGAAGCTTTGCGTCGCGTTTCTTGCAGGATTCTATTGACATGCCGCCAAAATCTGTGATATAATGTAAGGGTAGTTTATTCAAACTTTATTTGTGGAGGAAACAATTATGCTGAAAAATGCTTATCTTGTCAAAGTCATGGAAAACGTTGTGAAACGCAACCCGGGTGAAACCGAGTTCCACCAGACTGTAAGCGAAGTGCTGGAATCCTTGGAGCCCGTAGTGGAAAAGAGCCCCGAATTTATCGAAAAGGGCATCATTGATATGATCGTAGAGCCCGAGCGTGTGATCAAATTCCGCGTTCCGTGGGTCGACGATCAGGGCAAAACGCAGGTGAACCGCGGCTACCGTGTGCAGTTCAACAGCGCTATCGGTCCCTACAAGGGCGGCTTGCGCTTCCACCCC
>CAZOFQ010000136.1:0-2878 GCA_964579105.1 uncultured Lachnospiraceae bacterium | reverse complement strand
TAGATATCGGCGATCTCAGTAATGGTGACGGCGTTATCGATCGCGCGCTCGATCTCGGGCGTGAGCTTTTCCTGCGCGGCAATGAGGTTTTTGACCTCGGCACGGCGTGCCTCAATATTGCGCAGATACTTGAGGCGATCCTCCAGCTTGCGGAGCTGGGTATCGTCAAGCGAGCCCGTGACCTCCTTACGGTAACGGGAAATAAAGGGGATGGTGTTGCCCTCATCCATCAGAGCCACGGTCTTTTCGACCTGATCAAGCGTGAGGGAGAGCTCCTTTGCGAGTGTTTCAAAAATCGTTTGTGCCATTATGGGGTTCCTTTCAAATAAATACAGTGTTATTTCGCGGCTTCAAGAAGCGCCTGCTCCTCGGCGGCATTGAGCTCGCGCCACGCGCCGCGCGGCAGATCCTCGGGGAGCGTGAGCGGTCCAAAGGAGATGCGTTCGAGATGGGTGATCTGGTTGTGGAGCGAGAGCATCATACGCTTGATCTGATGGTACTTCCCCTCCACCAACGTGATGATGCCGGAGCGCATATCCTCAAACAGCTCGATATCGGCAGGCTTGGTCTCGTAGCCATCCTCCAATACAAGCCCCGCGCGAAAGCGCGCGCATTCCTCCACGGTAAGGGGAAATTTTACGCAAAAGCGATACCGCTTTGCCACATGTCGGCGCGGGGAGAGCAGCTTGTGGGCAAGCTCACCATCGTCGGTGAGGAGCATCAGCCCCAGAGTGCTTTTATCCAGTCTGCCGCAGGGAAAAAGCCCCAGCGTTGTGTATTTTTGCGGCAGAAGCTCAAGGACGGTGGGTTCCCGCCCATCCTCGGTGGCGCTGACATAGCCCGCGGGCTTATTTAATAATATGTAGTAATGTGCACGGTAGGAGACCGCCCTGCCGCAATAGCTGACGGAATCGACCGCGGGGTCGATCTGCATGGCGGCATTGGTGGCGGGCACGCCGTTCACGAGTACATTTCGCGCACGCACGGCGCGTGCCGCCTCACTGCGTGTAGCGGTGGCGGTGGTTGTCAAATACTTATCAAGACGCACGGTATCCCCTCCCTTGGAATTTCTTATTATTTTACCATATTTTTTCGATTTTGTAAAGAGAAAAGCGCGGATTTTCAAAAGAATTCCGACGCCAGTACCGAGGGGCTCCGCCGTGGAAGAAAATCCTATAAAAGAGCCTTTTTTTACATTGACAAGCCATATTTAATGTGTTAGAATGAAATTGAATCTGCCGCGTGGCAAATATTCACAGGAAAGGTAGTATAACGCCATGAATTTTAACTTTGACTGTCACCAAAACCCACACAAGCTGCATGTGGGCACCGAGGCACCGCGTGCCTATTTTGTGCCCTTTGAAAGTGAAGCAAAGGCGCTTGCCGACAACCGTGGAGCCAGCGCATTTTTCACCTCTCTTTGCGGTGATTGGGATTTTAAATATTACAAGTCGCTCTTGGATCTCGAGGACTTCCGCCTGCCGACCTTTGACCGCGACAGCATGGACAGCATGATCGTGCCTCGCTCCTGGCAAACGGCGCTGGGGCGCGGCTATGATGTGCCCAACTACACGAATGTGCGCTATCCCTTCCCCTTTGACCCGCCCTTTGTGCCCACCGAAAACCCCTGCGGCCTTTATCTGCGCGAGCTTGAGGTGGATGCGGCGACCCTTGACGAAAAGGAGCTTTACCTCAATTTTGAGGGTGTTGACTCCTGCTTTTACCTCTTTATAAACAACACCTATGTTGGCTACAGCCAGGTCAGCCACACTTCAAGCGAGTTTCACGTCACGCAGTACCTCACCCCCGGCAAAAACACCGTAGCCGTGGTGGTGCTGAAGTGGTGTGACGGCTCGTATCTTGAGGACCAGGATAAATTCCGCCTTTCGGGCATTTTCCGCGAGGTCTATCTGCTTGCCCGCGACCGCGCACACATTGCCGATATTGACCTGCGCACCGCTCTTACCCCCGCGTTTGACCGCGCAACGGCAACGGTCAAGCTGACAGAAACAGCACCGCTTGCGGTTACCTGGCATCTTGAAACTCCCGACGGACGTACCGTCGCGGCAGGTGCGACCGACGGCACGGAATTCTCGTTTGAGGTGGAGGCACCCCTTTTGTGGAGCGATGAGACCCCCAATCTTTACCGCCTGCTGCTGTGCGCAGGCAACGAGCACATTTGCCTGTTCGTCGGCTTCCGTGACATCACCATCAAGAGCCGTGTGCTGCTGATCAACGGCAAGAGGGTGAAGGCAAAGGGCGTCAATCGCCACGACAGCCACCCCTATCTTGGTGCCGCCACGCCGATGGCGCACATGCTGGAGGATCTGCTGCTGTTAAAGCGCCATAATGTAAACACCATTCGCACCAGCCATTACCCCAACGACCCACGCTTTTACGGCCTTTGCGACAAGCTGGGCTTTTATGTGGTTGACGAGACCGATTATGAAACGCACGGCGCACAAAGCAATTTGAACTGGGATTATTTTTCTGACGGTGACGAGTGGGGCGAGGCGCTGCTTGACCGCGTGACCCGTATGTATGAGCGCGACAAAAACCATGCCTCCATTATCATGTGGTCGCTTGGCAACGAATCGGGCATCGGCAAAAACCAAGTAAAAATGGCTGAGTATCTGCGCGCGCGCGATCCGCGCAATCTCGTGCACTGCGAGGATATCACCCGCCGCCTGATCGACGGCTGCAAAAATCTACCCGCCGCGCAAGAGCCCAAAAAGGGTGCCGATCTGCATTCCGATATCGTTTCGGTTGACAGCCGCATGTATCCGAAGCTTGCTGATATCGAAGAGAATTACATAAAAAACAAGGGACTGAAAAACCCCTTCTTCCTATGTGAGTATTGCCACGCCATGGGCAACGG
>CAZOFQ010000135.1:0-2952 GCA_964579105.1 uncultured Lachnospiraceae bacterium | reverse complement strand
TCTGCAATCGCATTACCGCCGTTCGCTTGTGTTTTCCTTTGAGAATCTGGACAACGCCGTGGTTGCGTACAACAAGCTGATCGCCAAGATCGCCGCACTGAGGGTGACAGAGGGCGAGAGCGTGGACGCCGAGGCGCTTGACGCACTGAAGGCAAGCTTCAAGGCGGGGCTGGATAACGATCTCAACACCTCGCTTGCCATCACCGCGATTCACAACGTGCTCAAATCTAAAGCAAATGCTGCTACAAAGCGTGCCGCACTTGCGGATTTTGATACCGTTCTTTGCCTGAATCTGCTGGAGAACGCCGATGCATACGCTGCCGAAGAGGCAAAAAAGGCAGCCGCTGCCGCTGTGCGCGTTTACTCCGACGATCCCGCCATCCGCGCCATTGAAGAAGCCATCGACGCACGCACCGCCGCCAAAAAGGCAAAAAACTATGCCGAGGCAGACCGTATCCGCGCCGAGCTCCTGGAAAAAGGCATCGTGCTGACAGACACGGCGGGCGGCACGACCTGGACAATGATGTGAAACAAAGAAAAACACAAAAAAATGACACCGTCAAGGGGGATAATTGCATATTCCCCTTGAATTTTTCAAAAAAAAGCGTCAAAAAGCATTGCATTTTTTTTCGTAAAATGCTATAATAAGCATAGTGTCTTCATCGTTTTATCACGATGCTGTCACAAATTCTACTCGTTTGGAGGAAACCAAAATGAAAAAGTTCGTACGCATTCTTTGCCTCGCTCTTGTTGCTGTTACGCTGTGCGCCACGCTCGCATCCTGCGGCGGTGTAAAATCGGGCGAATATTATAACGGCGACAAAACCGTTACCCAAACCTATACGGTCTACACCTTTAGCGGCAGCAAATTTTCCGTTGCTTCCTATGTTGCAGGTGAGAAGCTGGATTCCCTGACCGTTGAGGGCAAGTATAAGGTTGACGGCGATGAGATTGTCTTCACGTGGAAGGATTCCGAGGGCAATGAAAAAACCGATACCAAGGCATTTGCCGAAAACGAAGACGGCTCGATCAAGATCGGTCTTCTTACCTATAAGGTTGTTGAATAAGCTTTTGCATACGATTCTGAAAAGGGCGCAAACTCCGCCCTTTTCTTTTTTGCCGTTGTTGACTTTTGCCCGAGCGTATGATAGAATAAGGAAGGAAAAATAATGAAGCGAGGTGCTTTTATGTCAAAAAATACCTTACAGGCGGGCTTTGCCCGTGTCAATATCAATCCCCCACTCGGCATCCACATCTCGGGCTATTTTGTGGAGCGCATTGCCGACGGCATTTTGGATGATCTGGAAGCAACTGCTTTAGCTGTCAGTGACGGGGAACACACTGCCGTTCTGATCGCCATGGATCTGCTCGGGGCATCCAAGGAACTCCTCACCCCCTGCCGCAAGGCGATCGCCAAGGCAACAGGTGTGGACGCCGAGGCCGTTTTCATTCACGGCACACACACGCATACGGGGCCCTCTCTCGGCTGGGACGCCTATCCCGACCCTCTGATCAATGAATATGTAGCCTTTCTCAAGCACCGTTTGGTGGACGTAGCCATCATGGCAGTACAGGACATGATGCCCGCCAGAATGGGCGTTGGACTATCCGAGGCGAAAAACGTGGCATTCGTGCGCCGTTACCGTATGAAGGACGGCAGTGCCAAAACAAACCCCGGAGTGAATAACCCCGACATCGTGGCGCCCATCGGTGAAACGGATGAACGCGTTTGCGTGCTTCGCTTTGACCGCGAGAACACGGAATCCCTCGTCCTTGTTAACTTCGCAAACCACCCCGACGTTGTGGGCGGCTGCAAGATCTCTGCCGATTGGCCCGGTATGACGCGCCGCATCGTTGAGCAGGCGATCGACAACACCAGATGCATTTTCTTCAACGGTGCACAGGGTGACGTGAATCACGTGAACGTACATCCCAAGGCAGGCGACTTCAACGATATGTTTCACGACTTTGACGGCTGCTCTCGCGGCTACGGTCATGCGCGTCACATCGCTCGCACGGTTACGGGTGCGGTGATGTCGGTTTACGATAAGGTAGAGTACGTGAACGTGGATTCTATCCGTTACATGCAAAGGATCGTCGAGATCCCCTCCAACATGCCCAACCCTGCGGATATGCCGCTTGCACACAAATATCACGAATTGCACCTCGCAGGCAGGGATGAGGAGATCCCCTTCAAGGCGATGATGCTTACCACCGTGGTAGCAGAGGCAGGGCGCATGGTACGTCTGGAGCACGGTCCTGCTGCGTTCCCGATGCTGTTCAGCACCGTTGCAATCGGCGACGTGGCACTCTTCGGCATCCCCGGTGAGCCCTTTACAGGTATCGGCAGAGGGCTCAAAAAAGCCGAGGGCTGGCGTGCCGTTATTCCCTGCTGCCTCACCAACGGCAGCGAGGGCTACTTCCCCATGAAGGACTCCTACGACGAGGGCGGCTACGAGGCAAGAAGCTCGAACTTCAAGGCAGGCACCGCCGAAAAGATCATTGAAGAGGGTCTTGAGATCTTGAAGGCTCTCAAGCGGTAAGGCATAAAAAAAGAACCACCGTCGGTGGTTCTTTTTTTATAAGCTTATCAGCAAACGCCGTAAGCGAGCATGGCGCGGGCAACCTTGAGGAAGCCTGCGATGTTGGCGCCTGCGACCAGGTCGTCACCAAGACCGTACTCGTGTGCGGCATCAATGGAAGCCTTGAAGATATTGGACATGATCATATGCAGCTTCTCGTCAACCTCTTCTGCGGTCCAGCTGTAGCGCATGGAGTTCTGGGACATTTCCAGACCCGACACCGAAACGCCGCCTGCGTTCACTGCCTTGGACGGAGCAACAACCATATTCGGCTGTTCCATTAAGAACTTAAGAGCATCGTTTGTTGTCGGCATATTTGCAACTTCGATGTAGTACTTGATGTTGTTGGCAACGATTCTCTTAGCCTGTT
>CAZOFQ010000134.1:0-2978 GCA_964579105.1 uncultured Lachnospiraceae bacterium | reverse complement strand
ATGCCCAAAAAAGCGGCATCATCAAAAGCGGTAAAATTTCGCTCGTGATCTCCAATAACGCGGGCGCTTACGCCCTCACACGCGCCGCCGAGGCGGGCATTCCCACTTGTGTCATCTCCAAAAAGGAGCTGGGGGCTGAAGCCTTTGAGGATCGGCTGCTTGAGGTCTTAGTGGAGCAGGGCATTGACCTTATCGTCTTGGCAGGCTTTATGGTGATCCTCTCAAAGCGCTTTACCGATGCCTATCCCGAGCGCATCATCAACGTGCACCCCTCGCTCATTCCCTCCTTTTGCGGAGAGGGCTTTTACGGGCTTCACGTACACGAGGCGGCGCTTACCTACGGCGTAAAGGTCACGGGCGCCACGGTACATTTTGTCAACGAAATTCCCGATGGCGGCAAGATCATCATGCAAAGGGCGGTCGAGATCTGCGAGGGGGATACCCCCGAGGTGCTCCAGCGTCGCGTGATGGAGGAGGCGGAGTGGAAGATCCTGCCCCTCTCGGTCGAGCGAGTCGCCCAAGAAATAAAAGAGAAGAAAGAGAAGATTTGACATGGCTTTGTTTGATTTGAAAAAGCTTCTGCGTGAAAACAGCTATCCCGGGCGCGGCATCGTGCTGGGTAAGTCCGCAGACGGTAAAAATGCAATGATCGCATACTTTATCATGGGTCGCAGTGAAAACAGCCGCAACCGCGTGTTTGAGCGCTTTGCGGGCGGCATGCGCACCAAGGCATATGATGAAAGCAAGCTTTCCGACCCCAGCCTGATCATTTATAATCCCTATCTTGCGAAGGATAACGTGGATATCGTCACCAACGGCGACCAGACCAACACGATCTACGATCATCTTCTTGAGGGTGAGAGCTTTGAGGATGCCCTGATGACCCGCGAGTTTGAGCCCGATTGCCCCAACTATACTCCCCGCATTTCCGGTATTTGCACCTACGGTGAGGGTGATTTTACCTATTCGCTTTCGATCCTCAAGAGCGCCAACGGTAACCCCGCCGTTTGCAACCGCTATTTTTACCGCTACGCGCCGCGCGCGGGCGTTGGTCATTTTATCCACACCTACAAGTGCGACGGTAACCCCATCCCCTCGTTTTACGGTGAGCCCGAGGAGGTAGCACTCCCCAACACCGCAGAGGAGCTGTCGGACCTTGTGTGGAAGAACCTCAACCCCGACAATAAGGTGTCGCTCTTTGTGCGCTGCGTGCCTCTTGACGGCAGCGCCCCCACCGAGATCATCACCAACAAAAACCAATAAGGAGGGCAACCATGAAGGATTTTGAACTCAAATACGGCTGTAACCCCAACCAAAAGCCGGCAAAGATCTACATGCACGACGGCAGCGACCTGCCCATTAAAATTCTCTCGGGCAGACCCGGCTATATCAACTTTCTTGATGCGTTTAACTCCTGGCAGCTCGTTAAGGAGCTGAAGGCGGCGCTGGGTCTCCCCGCCGTTACCTCCTTCAAGCACGTCAGCCCCACCTCGGCAGCTGTCGGCGTAAAGCTTTCGGATAACCTCAAAAAGGCTTGCTTTGTAGACGATATCGAGGGGCTCGACGACTCGCTGCTCGCTTGCGCCTATGCGCGCGCACGCGGCACCGACCGTATGTGCTCCTTTGGCGACTGGGTGGCACTCTCCGACGTGTGTGACGTCACCACCGCCCTGATGCTCAAGCGCGAGGTCTCCGACGGTATCATTGCCCCCGGCTACGAGCCCGAGGCGCTGGAGATCCTCAAAACCAAGAAGAAGGGCAATTACAATATTGTAGAGATCGATCCCGATTACCTGCCCGATCCCATCGAAAGGAAGCAGGTGTTCGGTATCACCTTCGAGCAGGGCAGAAACAATTTCGAGATCAACGAGGCACTCCTGCAAAATATCGTGACCGAAAACAAGAGCCTGCCCGAGAGCGCCGTGCGCGATCTCATCGTGGCACTCATCACCCTCAAATACACCCAGTCGAACTCGGTTTGCTACGCCGTTGACGGGCAGGCGATCGGCGTGGGTGCGGGTCAGCAGTCCCGCGTGCATTGCACCCGTCTTGCGGGCGGAAAGGCAGATACCTGGTTCCTGCGCCAGCACGATAAGGTGCTCTCGCTGCCCTTTAAGGAAACGCTCGGTCGCCCCGACCGCGATAACGTCATTGACGGCTATATCAACCAAAACGAGGAGGATGTTTGCGCCGAGGGGAACTGGCAGAAATACTTTACCGCACAGCCCGCCCCCTTTACCCGCGAGGAGCAAAGAGCCTACCTTGATACGATTACGGGCGTTGCCTGCGGCTCGGATGCCTTCTTCCCGTTCAGCGATAATGTTGAGCGCGCGAAAAGAAGCGGCGTTTCCTACATTGCACAGCCCGGCGGCTCGATCCGCGACGATCTTGTCATTGAGTGCTGCAACAAATACGGCATGACCATGGCGTTTACGGGTATGCGCCTGTTCCATCACTAATAGAAGGGAATTGTTTTAACATGAATTTTTTTGATGAGCTTGTAAATTACGATAAAGAGGTTTATGATGCCTGCACGCTGGAGCTTTCACGCCAGCGCCACAACATTGAGCTGATCGCCTCCGAGAATATTGTTTCAAAGGCGGTTTTGATGGCTGCGGGCACCGTGCTTACCAACAAATATGCCGAGGGCTACCCCGGCAAGCGCTACTACGGCGGCTGTCAGTACGTGGATATCGTTGAGGACATCGCCCGTGAGCGCGCAAAGAAGCTGTTTGGCGCAGAGCATGCAAACGTGCAGCCTCACAGCGGCGCAAACGCAAACCTTGCCGTCTTTTTCGCACTGGTAAATCCCGGTGATACCGTCATGGGTCTTAACCTCGCGCACGGCGGTCACCTCTCCCACGGCTCGCCCGTCAATATTTCGGGCAAATACTTCAACATCGTGCCTTATAGCGTCAACGACGATACCGAAATGCTCGATTACGAGGATATTCGCCGCGTGGCACTCGAATGCAAGC
>CAZOFQ010000133.1:0-3050 GCA_964579105.1 uncultured Lachnospiraceae bacterium | reverse complement strand
GTGGGCAAGCTCTGGGAGCTTGCAGACCCGGTCGTTTCTCCCGCATATACCGCAGGGCTTGAGGGAACACCCAACGAGCTGAAGCTGAAGTACCTTGCCGATAACGATTTTGCAGCACTTTCGGGCGAGGCACTCAAGGCAGCCATCAAGGAAAAGATCCAGCAAAAGGATGATGATCTTGTTGGTAAAATGGCATCCGAGGGCACGACTCCCCGCCGCCTGACTGACCTGATCGGCTCGCTGTGCGACCTGACCTCGGGCTCGGGCGACAAGGGAACTCCCATTGTGCACATCCAAGGCTATTTCGATAATTACACCACTGAATAAAAAATACCCCCGCGACAGAGCCTTTCCGTCGCGGGGGATGTCTATAAGGAGCATTATGATCGATACGATCCTTTTTATCATACAATGCATCGGTATTGCCTCTTTTGCTGTTACGGGTGCCATCATCGGCATCAATAAAAAAGCAGATATGCTCGGCACTGTGTTCTTCTCGATCCTGACTGCCTTTGGTGGGGGATTCATACGCGATATCACCATAGGAAGAATCCCACGGATCTTTACGGATCGCGACTACTACATCCTTGTCATCATTTGCGTCACAACCTCGCTTGCCTGCTTTTTGTTGGCGTACATCAAGCCCGTCGGGGAATTTATTTGTAAATATAAGCATAATTTCATTGTTGATTTTACGGACGCCATGGGGCTTTCCATCTTCTGCGTGCTCGGTGTTGACGCCGCCAAAGAGGTGGTTGGAGAGGGAGCACCCGCAATTCTGCTGATCTTCTGCGGCTTTATCACGGGCGTGGGCGGCGGACTTTTGCGCGACATCTGCTCGGCGACGATTCCGTTTGTTTTCAGAAAGAACATTTATCTTACCCCTGCAATTCTGGGCGCAACGCTTTATACGCTGACTTATCCGTATTTGCCGCCGTTGGTAAGCCTTTTGATTTCCTTTTCTTTGATTTTAACGATCAGAATGCTTGCTTGCCGCTTCAAATGGAATTTGCCCGTACATCGGTTTAAAGATTAAAAAAGGACGGTATTTTACCGTCCTTTTTGCTCTTGGAGGAATAGCTCAAATCCGCGCATGCTTTCCTCGTGATTTTTTGCTCCGTTGACCTCTAAGAAGATCGGTGCATGGTTCAAAGCTCCCGTTTCCCATGCGTGAAAGAAGCCCGTATAGTTGATCATAGGTCCAAACCAATTTGACAGTGGGCAGTGATTTTTCAAGCTCTTATCATCTTTTCTTACCGATTGGTGAATATGGTAGGCGACAGCGCGCCCTCCCATGATGCCGTACCAACGACTGACGGGATAGCGCTCGGCATGCTTGCCGTTGTTTCGCGCGTGTCCTACGTCAAGCACGTGTCCCACTCTTTGTGGACGCTCCAGCTTGCGGTTGATGGCGTCTATCCAAAGCTCCACCTCGCTTGGGATATACGCAAACCCCTCTCCCTCGTCATAAGGCTCATTTTTCTCGCGGTGCATATTCTCCACACCGATGCTTACCTCATCGGATACGCGCTGTGCAACAGCGGTGAACAGCTCTAAAAAGCGTTCCCAAAGTGCGGGATCGCCAAGAAGCTTGCCGCGACTCACTCTGGGAGGATGCAGCGTCAGATGATCCGCCCCCAGTAAAAGTGCGTATTCGAGCACGGAATTCCATTTGTCGATACCGCAGATCTCACCTTCCTTGTATCTTAGGTTGGGAAGGTGCACGGAAAGAAAGCCGTGCGTGCGGCTTCTCCAGCTCTCAACTGCACGCAAAAGAGCGTCATCGGGAGGCCACGGTGCGTGATCGCACCGAAGCTCTGCGTATGCAATACCGTGCTCGGCGGCGTAGGTCATATCCTCCACGAGATCAACGCAGGAAATGCCGAAATAGCCCTTTGCTTGCAAAAGCGTTTCCATGGCTGTGGGGAAGCGGATCTCCTCGTTTTCAATGCTATCGGGGGATACTGTCAAATAGTTGATACAGGGCGGTGCGCCGATGGCTTTGTCGGGATCAAGCCCGCGGAATCCGTAAACGCGCGAGCTGCCGACGGTATAGTCGAAAATGCGGTGTCCGTGACCGTGCAGGACGGTCAGGGCTTTGCTTTGCAAAACGGAAAGCAGATACGCACGGCTTTCCTGCTCCAAGGAATCTACGTAGTGATGCAAAAACAGCACGTCGCCGTCCGACAAGGCTTGCATACGCTCTCTTTCAAGCGGGGGGATCACGGAATGCGGTGTTTGGATACCCATGACGCGGCGACCTTCAAGGAAAAATTCGTCGGGGGCAAAGAGGGCGGATATCTGCTGCTCGGTAGCGGCGTCTCTCACGTCCGAATTTCCAAGCACCTCGTGTACCTCAAAGTCTTGCAGGAGCCCTCGGTACAAGTGATAAGCGTTCACGTCGCCGTATGCGGTGATGTCGCCGCACACGATGATTTTTTGTATCCCGTCAAGACGCATTCGCTGTGCCGCACGGGAAAGAAAGGCGTATTGCGGCGAATTTTTGTCACAGGATAAGTGCATGTCGCACAGCAAGGCAATTTTTTCCATTTTACATTCATCCTTTCCTAAATTAACGTATTCATTATAGCACGCAAGGCAAGATAAATCAATAGAAAAGTCCGCATTCGCTTGACTTTGGACAAAACTTGTGATATAGTGAGTGATATAAAAGAGATCGGAGGATCACTATGAAAATCACCTTTTTGGGAACCTGCTCGGGAACCGAGCCCATGCAGGGGCGCAGACACGCCTCGGTCGCCGTTGAAGCGCAGGGCAGAGTTTACTTTTTTGACGCGGGCGAGGGGTGCTCGCATACGGCACACAACCTCGGTATCGACATGCTTGCCTTAACGAAGGTGATTATTTCTCATCCCCACATCGACCACGTCGGGGGGCTTGCAAATCTCGTTTGGGTGCCGCACAAAATTTACTCCAGAACAAAAGTAAAGCCGTATCACGGCGATTTGGATCTCTATACCCCCGATCTTGGTGTTTGGCAGGCGGTGGATCAGATCTTGCGTGTCAGCGGCAGAGAACGCATAAACGCT
>CAZOFQ010000132.1:772-3073 GCA_964579105.1 uncultured Lachnospiraceae bacterium | reverse complement strand
GCTCCTCCATCATGCCCGGTAAGGTCAACCCCACGCAGTGCGAGGCTGTGACCATGGTTGCCGTTCAGGTCATGGGCAACGACGTTGCCGTCGGCATGGCTGCCTCTCAGGGCAACTTTGAGCTCAACGTGTTCATGCCCGTTTGCATCTACAACTTCCTGCAGTCCGCACGTCTGCTTGCCGAGGCTATGGTCTCCTTCAACGACAACTGTGCCGTGGGCATCAAGGCAAACAAGCAGAAGATGCACGACAACCTGCACAACTCCCTGATGCTGGTGACTGCACTCAATCCCTACATCGGCTACGAGAACGCTGCCAAGACCGTCAAGAAGGCGTTCAAGGAAAACATTTCCCTCAAGGAGGCTTGCGTGGCACTCGGCTTCCTCACCGCAGAGCGCTTCGACGAGGTCTTCCACCCCGAGCAGATGGTCTAAAATTTGCGCATAGCGGCGTTGCCCAAAGCACCTTTTATTGACCTTATTTTTCAAAAAATTCAAAAACAAATTCACATCCAATAGCGGTCAAAGAAAAATCGCGCAGCGCGAGGCGCACCGCAAAAAGCAAGGTGAAGGCGTAGCAAGCCTACGTCAAGCCGCTTTTGAGGAGCAACGAAGCGATGCGTGATTTTTCAAAGACCAAAAGGAGAACAACATGAAATTCAGTTATTTCCCAGGCTGCACCCTCAAAACCAAGGGCAAGGAGCTTGACCGCTACGCGCGTCTTAGCGCCGAGGCTCTTGGCTTTGCACTGGATGAGCTGCCCGACTGGCAGTGCTGCGGTGCCGTTTACCCCATGGCAAAGGACGAGATCGCCACGAAGCTTTCCTCCGTGCGCGCGCTTGTAAGCGCACGAGATGCAGGGAGCGAGCTGGTCACGCTCTGCTCCGCCTGTCATAACGTCATCAAGCAGGTCAACAACGATATGAAAACCGACGCAGACATTGCACTGCGCGTCAACAATTACATGGGGCTGGAAGCACCCTACGGCGGCGAGACCAACGTGCTGCATTACCTGGAGGTCCTGCGTGACCGCGTGGGCTTTGACAACCTCAAGGCGGCTGTGAAGAATCCGCTGACGGGACGCAGGATCGCCGCTTACTACGGATGTCTGTTGCTCCGCCCCGGCAAGGTGATGCAGCTTGATGACCCCGAAAACCCCACTATTCTGGAGAATTTTATCCGTGCCATCGGCGCAGAGCCCGTGATCTGGGGCTTGCGTAACGAATGCTGCGGCGGATATATTGCCATAGAGAGCCGCGAGGAGGCAGCCGCGCGCAGCAGTGCTGTAGTGCGCAACGCCTCCGCAAAGGGTGCGGATACCGTGATCACCGCGTGCCCCCTGTGCCTTTACAATCTCACAAGGAACGGCGGCGGTGATCTGCCCGTCGTTTACTTCACCGAGCTGCTTGCCGAAGCACTCGGCGTGAAATAAGGAGGTGCCGATATGAGTCACGGATCTAACATGACCGAGCAGGTATTGCGCTCCTCGGGCGTGGACGTGCGCAAGTGCATGCGTTGCGGCAAATGCACGGCGACCTGCCCCGCCTTTGATCAAATGGAGTACCACCCCCACCAGTTTGTTTACATGGTGGAAAAGGGCGAGGTGGAAAAGCTTGCCGCCAGTCCCTCCATCTACCACTGCCTTTCCTGCTTTGCCTGCGTGGAGCGCTGTCCCCGCAGCGTAGAGCCCGCAAGGCTTGTGGAGGCGGTGCGTCTTGCAGTGATCAGACAGCAGGGCGGCAACCACTTGAAGCCCGAACAGATCCCCGCGCTGTTGGATGAAGACCTGCCGCAGCAGGCGATCACCAGCGCTTTCCGTAAATACGCAAAGTAAGGAGGACACGAGATGCAAAGAATTGGCGTATTCGTTTGCCATTGCGGTACTAACATCGCAGGCACCGTTGACGTAAAGGCTGTGGCAGAGGCGCTCTCCCACGAGCCCGGTGTCGTGTTTTCCACCGACTACCAATACATGTGCTCCGAGTCGGGGCAATCACTCATGCGCGACGCGATCCGCGAGCATAAGCTCACGGGTGCGGTCGTTTGCTCCTGCTCCCCCCGCATGCACGAGGCGACCTTCCGCAAAGCGGCGTCCCTTGAGGGCCTCAACCCCTACATGGTGGAGATCGCCAACATCCGCGAGCAGGTCTCCTGGATCCACAAGGACGTGAAGGAAGCCACCGAAAAGGCGATCATCCTCGGCAGAGCCGCCATCGCCAAGGTGCACCTCAACGCACCGCTGAAGGCGGGCGAGAGCCCCGTGACCAAGCGCGCGCTGGTCATCGGCGGCGGTATCGCGGGC
>CAZOFQ010000132.1:0-762 GCA_964579105.1 uncultured Lachnospiraceae bacterium | reverse complement strand
CCCTTGATATTGCCGACGCAGGCTTTGAGGTGGATATTGTGGAGAAATCCCCCACCATCGGCGGTAAGATGGCGCAATTGGATAAGACCTTCCCCACGCTGGACTGCGCGGCTTGTATCCTCACCCCGAAAATGGTGGATGCCGCCCAGCACGAGAAGATCAACATTTACGCATATAGCGAGATCGACTCCGTCAAGGGCTTTGTCGGCAACTTCAAGGTGGGCATCCGCCGCAAGGCACGCTTCGTGGACGAGACAAAGTGCACGGGCTGCGGGCTCTGCACCGAGAAGTGCCCCCAGAAAAAAGTTCCCAATGAATTTAACATGGGGCTTGACACCCGCCGCGCCGTGTACATCCCCTTCGCACAGGCCGTGCCGAAGGTAGCGACCATCGATCCCAACCACTGCACCATGCTGAAGACCGGCAAGTGCGGCGTGTGCGCGAAGCTCTGCGGCACGGGTGCCATTGACTACAAGCAAAAGGACGAGATCATCGAGCGCGAATACGGCGCCATCGTGGCGGCAACCGGCTTCAATCCCATTGACGCCAAGGCGTTCAATGAGTACGGCTATGCCGACTGCGCCGACGTGGTGACCTCGCTTGAGTTCGAGCGCTTGATGAACGCCGCAGGCCCCACCGCAGGCACATTGCTGCGCCCCTCCGACCGCAAGCACCCGCACACGCTGGTGTTCGTGCAATGCGTTGGCTCGCGCTGCGATGCCGAGAACGAGCGCGGCAAGACCTACTGCTCCAAGATCTGCT
>CAZOFQ010000131.1:0-3089 GCA_964579105.1 uncultured Lachnospiraceae bacterium | reverse complement strand
GCGAATATCAACGTGTATTTTCCCGACTATACCATACCCTTTACCGCCGCACACGAGCTCGCGCACCAGCGCGGCATCGCACGCGAAAATGAGGCAAATTTTGTGGCGTTTCTCGTCACCTCAAGCGCCTCCGATCCCTATATTCGCTACACGGCGTATCTCAACCTTTACGAGTATGTGGCAAACGCGCTGTGGTATGCCGACAGTGAAGGGTATTATGAGGTGCTGAAAACCCTCTCGCCCACCGTCATTGGCGAGCTGCGCGCCTACTCCGCCTTTTTTGACCAATTCCGCGATTCGGTTGCGGCAGATGTTTCGGATGCCGTAAACGACACCTATCTTAAGGTTCACGGCAACGAGGCGGGCTCCGCCTCCTACGGGCTCGTGGTCGACCTCGCCGTGGCATATTACCGTAATAAATAAAATAAGAAAAAGGCTTGCGCGCAAGCCTTTTTTTATCGTCGCGCCCCACCCGAGGATTCTCTTGCAATAAACTCCGCGGGGATCACAATGCTTTCCCGCACGCTGTAATATTTGTTTTCTATCTTTTTCATTACAAGCGCAACCGCGCGGCGACATGCCTCCTCGGTGTGGGTGCGGATCGAGGAAAGCGAAATGGACAGATAGGGCGCAACCGAAATATCGTCCATGCCAACGACCGAAACATCCTCCGGCACGCGTACCCCCGCCGCCTGCAAATGCTTGATGATGCCAATGGCAATATAGTCGTAGGCGGCAAAAACAGCGGTTGGCAGCGTGCCCTCGCGCAGCCACTCAGCGGCGATCTCCACGCCCGCCTGCTCAAAGCGCGCATGGCTGACCTTCAGCCACTTTTTCTGTACGGGGAGCGCTGCGCGGCGCATGGCGCTGCAAAATGCCTCCTGCTTGCTGCCGGTCAGCAGCTCACCGGCAAAGCCGATCTCGGTGTGCCCCAGCTCCTTGAGGTGTAGCACCGCATCCTCGATCGCACCGCTGAGATCCAGCGTGATATTGTCAATATTTTTCATCTTTACCGATGAAAATGCCACCGCAGGCGTGTTGACGGCGTTGTTGATCTTGGTGCTTTGATGCATCAAAATAATGCCGTCCGCATGGCAATAGGAGGCGTAATACTCAAACAGCTCCTTTTCGTTGTCGGCATCAAAGCCGCTGACCGATGTGACCATCACACCGCCCGCCGCCGTGATCTCACGGTTCAGGAGCGTGGCGATCGCGCTGTAATATTCGCTGGCAAGCTCGGGGCAGATCACGGCGATCACATGCTTGCCGAATTTGTTTTTGTTGTAGCGGTCAAAGCAGCCCGCCTTGCGCGCGATGGCAAAAATGCGCGCTTTTGTCTCCTCGCTGATCTCGCGGCTGCCCGAAAACGCCTTTGAAACGGTTGCTACCGAAACGCCCGCAGCCCGTGCCAGTGCCGTTAGGTTCATGCTATCACCTCAAATCAGGATCATTACACTAACCATACCATACTTTGCTGCGCTTGACAAGTCCAAAATCAAAATTTGCGAAAATTTTTCGTAAACGGGTGCGTTGACAATCCTCGCGCACGTAGGTATAATGAGGATAAGGCAAAGCCCTACTCCCGTATCATTTAAATAAAGGAGATCTATCATGAACACCACAAGCATCATTACTGTTGATTTTGCCAAGGTCTGCGGTGACGTCAAGCCCATGCACAGCGTCAATAACGGTCCTGCTTACAAGTTTGCTTCCGATCAGCGCATTACCAATATGGACCATTTCCGTGAGGCAGGCATTCCGTACGCACGCACGCACGATGCCTCCTTTTGCGCTACCTACGGCGGAGAGCACACCGTGGATATCAACATGATCTTTACCGATTTTGATGCCGACCCCACCGACCCCGCCTCCTATGATTTTCAGCTGACTGACGAATATTTGCGTGTCATTGAGCTGGCAGGCACCAAATACTTCTACCGTCTCGGCTCCAAGATCGAGCATTGGAGCAAAAAATACAACACTCTGCCGCCTAAGGATTTCCACAAGTGGGCAGTGGTTTGTGAGCATATTATCCGCCATTATACCGAGGGGTGGGCAAACGGCTTCCACATGGATATCGAGTATTGGGAGATCTGGAACGAGCCCGATCTCGATCCCGATGACAGCACCCATAAGCGCTGCTGGGGCGGCACTGCAAAGGAGTTTTACAAGCTGTTCCGCATTACCCTGGAGCATTTGAAAAAATGCTTCCCGCACCTCAAGATCGGCGGTCCCGCTGTGGCAAATTTGGGTCATCGGGAGTGGATCGAGGGTCTTTTCGCGTCGCTGGGTGACGTAAAGCCCGACTTTTTCTCCTGGCACGTATACGGTGCTACGGTAGAAAAGGTGCAGGAAAAGATCCGTCAGGCACGTGAGCTGTTGGATGACTACGGTCTTACCGCATGTGAAAGCATCCTCAACGAGTGGAACTACGTAAAGGGCTGGCGTGATGAGGAGTGGATCTACTCGCTGCAGATGGAAAAATCTCTGAAGGGCTCTGCCTTTATTGCCGCCACCATGCTGATGAGCCAGTACGAGCCGCTGGATAACCTCATGTTCTACGATGCGCGCCCGTGCGGCATGAACAGCCTGTTCAGCACCGATTTTGTTTGCGATAGGCTGAAGGGCTATTATCCCTTCTGGATGTTTAACCAGCTCTACCGCCAAAAGACCGCAGTATCCACCCTTACCGAGGGGGATTGCGTGTGGGCTGCCGCCGCCAAGGGTGAGGAGCAGAATGTGATGCTCGCCTACTTTGACGACAACGACAGCGCTCCCGCACGTGAGGTTAAGGTCACCTTCAAGAACGTCAATAACCCCGGCGGCGTGCGCCTTGAATATTACTGCCTCGATGAGACCCACGATGCGGCTCTGGTGCGCGAGGAGATCTTCACCGCCACAGAGTTCTCGTCATATCTCACCATGCCCCTTGATAGCACCTATCTCTTGAAGCTCGTTCACATTACCGAATAAAAATCTCCCGCCCTCGGTACAGCCGAGGGCGGGAGATTTGTTGTAGCTTTAGCGCAAATTTTGTCTTTCCCTCGGGTCGCCGCACTTCGTCTGCCTTCCCCAGCGGGGAAGGCTAA
>CAZOFQ010000130.1:0-3114 GCA_964579105.1 uncultured Lachnospiraceae bacterium | reverse complement strand
CCTCGCGGTCGGAAAGCGCGCTGTAGCCGCCACCGGGGCACACGATCACGGCGCGACGGGGCGACTGCTTGAGAGAGTCGGAGTTGGAAAGACAAAGGGAGGTCAGTGTTGCATCCTCAAAGGGGGAAAGCGTAACGGTTTCGTAGATCATGCAAAAAACTCCTTTTGGAAAAATGTGATGCCCTTATTGTAACATAAAATGCAGGGAATGGCAAGTTTTTTCACGCATCCACTTGACATTTTTTGCGTTTGTGTCTATAATAAGCGTATTAGAAGAGTAAGAGCTTCGGCGTCAAGTGCCGACGGGACGGGGAGTTGCCGGTCGGACGAAGGTCTCCTTCAAGGGGGATCGCGGTCGTGGCTCTGCATCCCGCTTCACCGAAACGGGGCAATTGCCTCCTTTTTTCGATGAAATTCGGGAAAGGGAGGTTTTTATTATGGAAGAAAACAAAACCAAAGACAAAAAGAGAAAAACGCCGCACAGCATTGCGGTGTTCGGCAATCCGCGCGCTTTGTGCCTTGCGGGACTGCTTGCCGCGATCAGCTTGATCTTGGGCAAGTTTTTGCAGATCCCCACTCCTTTTTCGGAGCTGGTGCGTATCAGCTTTGAAAATCTGCCCGTGATCCTTGCGGGGCTTTGCTTGGGACCCATCGCAGGTGCTATGACGGGTGCCGTGGCGGATCTTGTGGGGTGCCTTGCTTACGGATATAGCATCAATCCCCTCATCACCCTGGGTGCGGCATCGGTGGGCTTGGTCGCGGGCGTTTTTGGAATACTGCTTTCTCGCGCGCCTTTATTGCTTCGCATCGGATCGGCAACCGTAAGCGCACATATCGTAGGATCGCTTTTTATCAAAACCGCAGGGCTTGCCGCTTGGTATCTCGCCCAATACAGCTTGGGCTTTTGGGAGCTTTTTGCTTGGCGTGCACTCAATTATACGATCATCGCCGCGCTGGAGACTGCGCTTTTGTATATGCTTTTACGGCATCGCGGTGTGGTAACACAACTGGAAAGGATGTGCAGAAAATGAATTACGGGCAAGCACTGGAGTATATCCATTCGGTGACGTGGAAGGGAAGCCGCCCGGGGCTTTCCCGCATCACGGAATTGCTGGAAAAATTGAACAACCCGCAAAACGGGCTGCGTTTTATCCATATTGCAGGCACGAACGGCAAGGGCTCTACCTCTGCCATGCTGGAGTCGGTCCTGCGCGCGGCAGGCTACCGCACGGGGCTTTTTGTGTCACCGTACATCAAGCATTTTAACGAGCGTATTTGCGTGGCGGGAAAGCCGATCTCTAACGAGGAGCTTGCCGCGGCGACCGCCGCTGTGCGTCCTCATGCGGATGCCATGCAGGATGCCCCCACCGAGTTTGAGCTGATCACAGCCATTGGGCTTGTGCATTTTTTGAAGCAAAAATGCGACGTGGTCGTTTTGGAAACGGGCATGGGCGGTCGCCTTGATTCCACCAACGTGATAAAGGACCCTCTTGCCTGCGTCATTACGGGCATCGCCATGGACCATACCGCGTTTTTGGGGGATACGGTAGAGAAGATCGCCGCCGAGAAGGCGGGCATCATCAAACAGGGCGTCCCTGTTATCTGGGGCGGTCACGATGCCGCCGCACGCGAGGTGATCGCCAAAAAAGCGGCAGAGATGCACGCGCCCTTCCACGCCGCCGAGGATACCCCCATCACGGTGCGTGAAATGACGCTTTCGGGAACGGTTGTTGATTACGGTACACGCAGTAATATCCGCATCCCGCTGCTTGGCACCTATCAGCCGCAAAATCTTGCCACGGTGCTGACTGCTCTGAACGCGTTGCAGGCAAGCGGCGTGAAAATTTCGGAAGCTGCGATCCGCACAGGGCTTTCCGCGGTGCGTTGGCGCGGGCGCTTTGAAAAGCTTTGCGATGCTCCGCTGATCTTCTCGGACGGGGCGCATAATCCCGAGGGGATCACAGCCGCCGCAAGGGGGATCAAGCACTATTTTCCGCATCAGCGTGTCGCGCTTCTTACGGGCGTGATGGCAGACAAGGATTACGGCGATATGGTAAGGACGCTTGCGCCCGTTACCCGTCGCGTCTTTACCCTCGCGCCCGACAATCCGCGCTCTCTTTCCGCTAAGGACTATGCCGCCGTATTTGCGCGCGCGGGTATTGCCGCCACGGCACACGAAAGCACAGAGAGCGCCGTGCGTGCCGCCGTCGCGTATGCCAAGGAAACGGGCACACCGCTGTTTTCCCTCGGCTCCTTGTACATGTACGCAGAGGTGACCGCTGTTTTGGAAAAAATGGGGCTCATCCCTCTTGACTAAAGAAAAAAACGTGCTATAATATTCTTAGCGGAAAATCCGCGGTGAGTTCGTGACCATCCTCACCATAAACAAAACTAGGGAGAGTTTTTGCCATGTCTACACAAAAGAAAACCGTTTTTATGGCGCGTGCCGCCATGATCGCCGCACTCTACGTTGTGCTGACCTACCTTGCCGCCGCCTTGGGGCTTTCGGGGCAAAGCGTCATACAGGTGCGCTTTTCCGAGGCGCTGTGTGTGCTGCCGTATTTCACCGCAGCCGCCGTTCCGGGGGTCACGCTGGGGTGCCTGCTTGCCAACCTGCTCACGGGCGCACATATCATGGACGTGCTGCTCGGCACGCTCGCCACGTTGCTTGGCGCAATCGGCACACGGCTGTTGCGGAAATGGCGCTTTCTTGCCCCGTTGCCGCCCATTGTCGCCAATACGGTCATCGTTCCGTTTGTGCTGCGCTATGCGTATCTCACCACCGATGTGGGAATGCCGTATCTCTTTTTAACCGTTGGACTGGGAGAGATCGTTTCCGTAGGCATGCTCGGCATGCTGCTGCTTTTTGCACTGGAAAAGCACCGCCGCCGTTTGTTTGGCAATGAATAAGCAAAAAAGATAGGCACTCACAAGGAGCGCCTATCTTTTTTGTAAGCCTTCCCAAGCGAAATCTTACTCGGCGACATTCGCCGCCGAGTAAGATGCTCGTACGGATCACCGCCGAATGAAAAAAGCACCCCAAAGGAGTGCTTCGTTCGGTGGTGACCCGTACGGGAATCGAACCCATGTTACCGCCGTGAAAGGGCGGTGTCT
>CAZOFQ010000129.1:0-3155 GCA_964579105.1 uncultured Lachnospiraceae bacterium | reverse complement strand
CGCATTGAATCTGTATTCGCAGGGGGTAGAGCCCGGGCTTGACTTTACCGACCTTCCCAAGATCACCGAGCTTTACGAGCGCGTCACGGGCATGCACGTTTACGAGCGACAGCCGTATAGCGGCAAGCTGGTATTTGCGGCGTTCAGCGGCTCGCATCAGGATGCCATTGCCAAGGGCATGAAATGGCGCGAGGAGAGGGGTGGCGTGTGGAACGTCCCCTATCTTCCCATCGATCCCGCAGACGTTGGGCGCACCTACGATGCCGACGTGATCCGCATCAACTCCCAGTCGGGCAAGGGTGGCATCGGTTATATCATGGAGACACGCTACAAGCTTTGCTTGCCGCCCAAAATGCGCGAGGCGTTCGGCTACCACGTCAAGGGCATCTCGGACCACGAGCACAGAGAGCTGCCCCCGCACGAGGTCTACGACATCTTCATGCGTGACTTCGTCAACCTTTCCCGCAATCTCGTGCTGGTCAGCGACAGATATCGCGAGACCACCGATGGGATCGAGGCGTACGTCAATCTTGCGTACAACGGTCAAACGCATAAGATCACGGCAAGAGGCAACGGTCGTCTGGATGCTGTGAGCAATGCGATCAAATCCATCATCGGCAAGGACTACGCGCTGGATTCCTATACGGAGCATGCCTTGGAGCAAAAATCCAGCTCGCTTGCCGCTTCCTACGTCAGCGTTCGCTTCGAGGATCGCACCTATTGGGGCGTCGGTATCGACAGCGATATCTTCGAGTCCTCGGTGCGCGCCCTTTTCAGTGCTTTGAACCGTATGCTGGACGAGCAATAACCCTCAAGGAGAACCCGAAATGAAAATCACAGGTGCAGATATCATCATCAAGACCCTTATCGAGCAGGGCGTGACCGACGTGTTCGGTTACCCCGGCGGTCAGGTCATCAATATTTACGACGCACTGTATCGCGAGCGTGAGCATATCAATCATATTCTTACTGCGCACGAGCAGGGAGCTGCGCACGCAGCGGACGGCTACTCCCGTGCTACGGGCAAGGTCGGTGTCTGTATTGCCACCTCGGGTCCGGGTGCCACCAATCTTGTCACGGGCATTGCCACCGCTATGCTGGATTCCATCCCCATGGTCGCTATTACGGGTAACGTGCCCTGCTCACTGATCGGCAAGGATAGCTTCCAGGAGATCGACATCACGGGCATCACGCTCCCCATTACCAAGCACAATTATTTCGTCAACAAGGTAGAGGATCTTGCGGACTCTATCCGCGAGGCGTTCCGCATCGCAAGATCCGGTCGCCCCGGTCCCGTGCTGGTAGACGTTCCCAAGGATGTGCAGGTCGCGCTTGGCGAGTACGAGCCGCAGCCCATCCCCGAAAAATTCCCGTTGCCGATCGCCTCGCAGGCGCAGATCGACGAGGCGGTAGAGCTTCTCAATTCCTGCAAGCGCCCGTATATTTACATCGGCGGCGGCGCGGCGGGTCTTGGACTCGGGCATGCCATCATGGACCTTGCCGAGAAGATCGACGCTTACATCGGCTGTACCTTCATGGGGCTTTCCGCCGTGAATAACGATTGCGACCGCTTCCTTGGCATGCAGGGCATGCACGGACATTATGCGTCCTCTATGGCGCAAAAGGACGCCGACCTCATTCTCGGCGTCGGCGTGCGCTTTTCCGATCGCGCCACGGGCAACGTTTCCAAATATGCGCGGGGCACAAAGGTCATTCAGCTAGACCCCGATTTTTCCGAGATCAATAAAAACGTCATGGTGGACATCGGTATCGTGGCGGATGTGAAGGATGCCTTCCTTCGTATTGCAAGGGGCGTGGCTGCCAAGAAGCGCCCCGAGTGGCAGAAGGCTGTGCAGGCGCGCCGCGAAAGAGAGGCACAATTTGATGCCGAGCAACGCGAGCAGGCAGGCGATAGACTGGTGCCGCGTCGCATCTTTGATATTGTCAATCGGCACAAGCTCCCCAAAACCGTGATCGCCACAGACGTGGGACAGCATCAGATGTGGACGGCGCAGTACGCCACCTTTGATGCGCCCCGCCGCTTCGTATCCAGCGGCGGACTTGGCACGATGGGCTTCGGTCTCGGTGCCGCCATCGGCGCACAGGTCGCCACCAAGGATCCCACGGTCCTCATTACGGGTGACGGCAGCTTCGGCATGAATCTCAACGAGCTTGCCACCGCCGTGACCTACAACATCCCGCTTGTCATCGTGCTGATGAACAACGGTGTGCTCGGCATGGTGCGTCAATGGCAAACGCTGTTCTTCGACGGTCGCTATTCCAATACCGTATTGGAGCGCAAAACGGATTTCGTGAAGCTTGCCGAGGCATTTGGGGCTACGGGCTATCGCGCCGCAACGCCCGCAGAGTTTGAGGATGCCTTCAAAAGGGCACTCGCGGTGCAGGGTCCCGTTGTCATCGACACCTACGTGGGCAAGGATGAGTTCGTGCTTCCCATGCTCCCGCCGGGTGGCTCTATCGAGGATATCATCACTAAAGTGAAAAGGAGGGGGGAGAGCAATGAGTAACGTAAGCAATAAATTCGTGATCGCTGTGTACGTGGATAACCATTTCGGCGTGCTAACGCGCGTGACCAGTATGTTTACAAGACGCGGCTTCAACATTGACGCGCTTACGGTAGGCGAGACCGAGTCCCCTGAATATTCGCGCATCACCATTTCTCTTTCGGGTGACGGCTACGCAAGAGAGCAGCTGATCAACCAAATGAAAAAGCTCTTCAACGTCAAAAAGGTTGAGGTGCTGGAGGATAACGAGTGCATCAGACGCGAGCTGATGCTCATCAAGATCTGGAACAAGCCCGAGTTCCGCGCGGATATCCACTTTGCCGTGGACGCTTACCGCGCCAAGGTGGTGGATTACACCAACGACGCCATGTGCATCGAGGTCACGGGTGACCCCACAAAGATAGACGCCTTCGTGCAGCTGATGAAGCCCTTCGGCATCATCGAGATCTGCCGTACGGGTATCGTAGCACTTGAGCGCGGCACGACCTCGCTTTTGGATAAATAATTAAAAACTCAAGTATAAAAGGAGAACAAAATCATGGCAAACATTTACTACCAACAGGATTGTGATCTGCAAAAGCTCGCCGGCAAGACCGTTGCCATCATCGGCTACGGATCTCAGGGACATGC
>CAZOFQ010000128.1:0-3163 GCA_964579105.1 uncultured Lachnospiraceae bacterium | reverse complement strand
TTGACGGCATGAGCATTGCACGCGCCATAGTGGAATATACCAACAGTCGCAAGATCGGTGCGAAAACGCTGTTTGCCACGCACTACCATGAGCTGACCTCGCTTGAGGCAGAGCTCCCCGGTGTGGTGAATTATAATATTGCCGCCAAAAAGCGCGGAGATAGCATAACGTTCCTGCGTAAGATCGTGCGCGGCTCTACCGACGACAGCTACGGTATTGAGGTTGCCAAGCTCGCAGGGCTGCCGAACGAGGTGATTCGGCGCGCCAAGGAGGTGCTTGCCACTGTTGAGGAAACTGCCAAAGCACTTGCCACTCCCGATGCCGAGCGCGTAAAGCCCGTTGATGCCAGCCTTATTACCATGGAGGATCAGATCAACGATCAGGTGATCGCAGAGCTCCGTAATACCGATATCAACACGCTCTCGCCCTATGAGGCTATGACATTTTTATTTGACCTAAAGAAAAGATTGCAGTAAGGAGGTAACACATGGGAAAAATAAACGTACTTTCCTTTGCCGTTGCCAATCTCATTGCCGCAGGCGAGGTGGTAGACCGCCCTGCTTCGGTGATCAAGGAATTACTTGAAAACGCCATTGACGCGGGCGCTACCCGCGTGACCGTGGAAATACAACGCGGCGGCATTACCTTCATGCGTGTGGCGGATAACGGGTGCGGCATGTCACCCGAGGATCTGCCCGTAGCCATTCGGCGTCACGCCACCAGCAAAATTAAGGATGCTGCCGATCTTGACGGCATTGCGACACTTGGTTTTCGCGGCGAGGCACTTGCCGCCATCGCCTCGGTTTCCGACTTGCGTATCATCACAAGAACCAACGACGCCGCATACGGCACCTGTCTCACGGCACGTGCGGGAGAGGTCGTTGATGTTTCCGAGCAAGGCTGCCCTGTTGGCACGACCGTGATCGTGGAAAATCTCTTTGGCAATGTGCCCGCTCGCCGCAAGTTTCTCAAAAAGGATGTTTCCGAGGCAATTGCCGTTTCTACATATGTTGAAAAAATTGCGCTCTCGCGCCCCGATATTGCCATTCGCCTGATCATTGACGGCAACATGAAGCTGGATACCGCGGGTGACGGGGAGCTGAAATCGGCAATGTATGCCGTTTTTGGCAGAGATTTTGTCGGCAAAATGCTCGCTGTAAAGGGTACGGGAGAGGGCGTTTCGGTGGAAGGCTTTATCAGCCGCCCCGACCATGTCCGCCCCAAGCGCAATTACGAAAACTTTTTTATCAACGGCAGATACGTAAACTGCCGTACCGCCGCAGCGGCGCTCGAGCAGGCGTATGTTTCCTTTTGCCCGCCCGAAAGGTTTCCGTGCTGTGTGCTGAATATCACCGTCAATCCTGCGGCTGTTGATGTGAACGTCCATCCCGCCAAGCTGGAGGTGAAGTTCTCAAACGAGCGTCCTGTCTTTGAGGCGATTTATTCTGCTGTGCGCACCGCATTGGAGGCAAACGACATACGCCCCGATCTCAAGCTGTCAAATACCGCGCGTCCCAACGCCTTCAATGCCTTTGTACCGATAGAGGAAGGGAAGCGGGAGGGGCTTGCCGCGCGGCAGATCACCATTGACCATACGCCCTCAAAGCCCACGCCGCCGCCCACCTTCTCGCACATGAGCGCGGCGGACTACGCCAAGAAATATACCGAGGGCGGCTATGCAAAGGGCACGGGTGTCGGCGGCGCTTCCATGCGTCTTTCTGCTCCTCTGCCGTACCGTCCGAACGGGGAAAAGCCGATTGAAGAAATCGGAAAACCGTTGCCCGTGCGTGAAATGCCTAAGTCTGCCGCACCTGCAACCTCCGTTCCCCACCAAGAGACCGTTGTAGGGGCGATTCACGAATCGCCCATGATCCGCGATACTGCCGTGCCTACACACCCTGTAGCGACAGGTGTCCTCGACAATTCGGCGCTCTCAGTATTTGCCGAACCCGCTTCAGAGATCCCCGCCCCCGTCTGGCGCATCATTGGGGAAGTGTTCCGCGCTTATGTCATTGTGGAGTGTGACGACAAGCTCTTGCTGATCGATAAGCACGCCGCACATGAGCGCGTACTCTTTGAAGAGCTGCGCGCCCGTATGAAGGAACGCACCGATGCTACGCAAATTCTTCTGTTGCCCCTCACGCTTTCGGTTTCCCGCGAGGATATGGAGCTGCTTGAAAGCTTCCGTGCCGAGATCGAGGCGATTGGCTTTGCCTTTACGCTTTCCTCGCACGCCGTGGAGGTGAGCGAAATTCCGGAGGGGCTGAAGCCCGCTGAGGCAGGAGAACTGCTTTTGTCACTTCCCAATACGCTTGCAGAGGGCACGGGAGATGCGAAGCTTGCCCGCGATATTATCTTTGAAAAGGCGCTCTATCAAGGTGCTTGCAAGGCAGCCATCAAGGCAGGACGCGAGTACCCGCCAGAGTATATCGAGTGGCTCGTCAAAAAGCTGATGGCACTGCCCGATATTACGGTCTGCCCGCACGGCAGACCTGTGGCGATGGTATTGTCCCACGCTAATATCGACCACCAGTTCAAGAGATAAGCGGCGCAATACGTCGTTGTTCCTCAAAAGCGACCTCGACGAATCGATGTTTGCCATCGCCCGCTTTTTCCGGTACGCCTTGTCTTGCTTCTCTCTTGAGCTCCGCAAGTGGCGCATACCGTGCTTTTTCGGTAAATTTATTGCAACTATAATTATGGGTCAAGCTGTATTCTTGGCTTCGAAAGGATAAAATTATGTCAAATTATGAAGTAAAAGCGCGCGATGGGCGTGCACGACGCGGTGTACTGCACACCGTGCACGGGGACAT
This sequence comes from uncultured Lachnospiraceae bacterium, assembly GCA_964579105.1. Lineage (GTDB taxonomy): Bacteria > Bacillota > Clostridia > Oscillospirales > CAG-272 > Firm-07. Next base: position 350 of record CAZOFQ010000128.1, on the reverse strand, counting down.
TGAGACCCCGGTATTTATGAATGTCGGCACCTGTGCCGCCATTAAGGGCGGTGTTTCCACCGTTGAACTGGAGGAGATCAACTGCCAGGTTGAGCTTTCCAACACCTACCATCTTCATCTGCGCCCGGGTGACGGGCTTATTCGCGATATGGGCGGTCTCCATAAATTCATGAACTGGAAAAAGCCGATCTTAACTGATAGCGGCGGATTTCAGGTCTTTTCGCTCGCCTCGCTTCGTAAAATTACCGAGGAAGGTGTGCGCTTTGCCTCGCATGTGGATGGCAAGCGCATTTTCATGGGTCCCGAGGAGAGCATGCAGATCCAGTCGAACCTCGCCTCCACCATTGCCA
>CAZOFQ010000127.1:0-3182 GCA_964579105.1 uncultured Lachnospiraceae bacterium | reverse complement strand
GCTCCACACCATCGTGGGTGCGGGCGCGGCGGAGGGTGCGGTGGACGCCGCCAACATCATCAAGCCCGCCTTGGCGCGCGGCGAGATGCAGCTGATCGGTGCGACCACCATTGCAGAGTACCGCAAGCACATCGAGAAGGATGCCGCGCTGGAGCGCCGCTTCCAGCCCGTGACCGTAGGCGAGCCCACGCCCGAGGAGGCGGTGCAGATCCTTATGGGACTGCGCGACAAATACGAGGCGCACCACAAGCTGAAAATTTCCGACGAGGCGATAGAGAGCGCAGTAGAGCTTTCCGCACGCTATATCGCAGACCGTTACCTGCCCGATAAGGCGATCGACCTTTTGGACGAGGCGGCATCCCGCAAGCGCCTGGCGGCGCACACCTCACCGCCCGATCTGAGGGAGAGCGAGGAGCGTCTTGCCACCCTCACGCGCGAAAAGGAGGAGGCGATCTCCGCGCAGGATTTTGAGCGTGCCGCCACGCTTCGCGATGAGGAAAAGCAATTGCGAGAGGACTATGAAAAGCAAAAAACGGAGTGGGAATCCACCGTGAAGGACACCTCTCTTTGCGTACGGGAATCGGACATCGCCGACATAGTAACGCAATGGACGGGCATCCCCATAAGCCGTCTCTTGGAGGAAGAAAGCGAGCGTCTGCTGCACTTAGAGGAGCTGCTGAAGCGCCGTGTGATCGGTCAGGACGAGGCAGTTTCCGCCGTGGCACGTGCCATCCGCCGCGGACGCATGGGTCTCAAGGACCCGAAGCGCCCCATTGGCTCGTTTATTTTCCTCGGTCCTACGGGCGTGGGCAAGACCGAGCTTTGCCGCGCACTTGCGGACCTGCTTTTCGGTGACGCCAACGCCATGATCCGCCTGGATATGTCGGAGTATATGGAAAAGCATAGCGTTTCCAAGCTCATCGGCTCGCCCCCGGGGTACGTGGGCTTTGAGGAGGGCGGCCAGCTGACGGAAAAGATCCGCCGTCGTCCCTACTCCGTGGTGCTGTTTGACGAGATCGAAAAGGCGCACCCGGACGTGTTCAACATCCTTTTGCAGGTGCTGGAGGACGGCGTGCTGACCGACTCGCAGGGGCGCCGAGTGGATTTTAAAAACGCCATTCTCATCCTTACCTCTAACGTGGGTGCGGCAGCGCTCACGGGTCCCGTCAAGGGGACGGTGGGCTTTACGCAAAGCACCGCCGACACGGGCGAAAGCGCCGCAAAGGCGAAGGTCATGGACGCGCTGAAGGCGACCTTCCGCCCCGAATTTCTCAACCGTATTGACGATATTATCCTCTTCAACCGCCTGGGTGAGGAGAATATCCGCGCGATTGCCACGCTGCTGCTTTCCGAGGTACAAAAGCGCATTGAAGCACTTGACATCTCTATCACGTTCGAGGATTCCGTTGCCGCATTGGTTGCTAAGGAGGGCTTTGACGCCGTATACGGTGCGCGCCCCTTGCGCCGTGCCATCGTGCGCCTTGTGGAGGACACCTTCTCGGGCGCGATGCTGGAGGGCAGGTTCCGCGCAGGTGACAGCGTGCTTGCAACGGCAAAGGACGGCGCTGTGGACTTCCAAAAATGCGAAAAACGGTCCCCGTCCGAGGGCGAAGCCGAGGAGCAATCCACCACGGTATAAAGCAATTCCCCGCCGCCGCGATTTCTCGCGGCGGCGGTTTTGCATTGCGTCCAAGCCTTGCACTCTCCTTGCTCGTATAAATAAAATAAAGAATTGACAAATACACCGAAACGTGGTAAACTGATAATTGCCACACAAATGAATAGGAACGTCAAGAAAGGCACATTTTTACCCATGGTAAAAACGTGTGCTCTTTTTCGCGTGCTTTTCTTGACATGAAAATATCCGAAAATATTTGTGTGGCAACAAATCGGAGTCACGCGTTTTTCGGTGCGTGGCTCTGCCACGCACTTTTTTCATTTAAGGAGGAAAATTATGAAAAAGCTACTGTTCGTATTCTGTCTTTTACTCGCACTCACGTGCCTGCTCGTCGCATGCGACGAGGGCGGTGAGGGCACACCCACGCCCGACGACTCGCAAAACGAGGAGCAAAACGGCGAAACACCCGAGGGCGGCGAGGAAACACCTACTCCCGAGGTACATACGCACTCGTGGGGCGCGTGGGCAACGACCCAAGCCGCCACGTGCACCGCCAAAGGTGAGCAAAAGCGCACCTGTGCGTGCGGCGAGAGCGAAACGCAGGAGGTTGCCCTCAAGCAGCATACCGCTGCACACCGCACGGCAACGGCGGCAAGCTGTACCACGGCGGGCAATATTGAGTACTGGGAATGCTCTGCCTGCGGCAAGTATTTTTCAAATGCCGATTGCAGCACCGAGATCACCAATAAAAGCTCGGTGGTGCTCGCCGCCACGGGGCATCAGCACGTCACGCACACCGCAGCCGTGGCTTCCACGCATGTAACGGCAGGCAACACGGAATACTGGGCTTGCGCAGATTGCGAGAACTATTTTGCGGACGAAGCGTGCACCCAAGTGATCGCAGACAAGTCCTCGGTGATCGTTGCCATCCTGCCGCACGGTACTTACGTGCTGCACCACGAGGCAGAGAGTGCGACCTGCACCGAGAACGGCAATATCGAGTATTGGGAATGCACGGAGTGCGACAAGTATTTCTCCGACCCCGGCTGCACGCAGGAGATCGTCGATAAGACCTCCGTCGTGCTCGCCGCTACGGGGCATCAGCACGTCACGTACCATGCACGTGTAGAAGCAACCTGCACCACGGCGGGCAATATCGAGTACTGGGAGTGCACCGATTGTGATTGCTATTTCTTCGATGAGGATTGTGAAAATAAGATTGCAGATAAGGCGTCTATCAGCATTGCTCCCGGCGACCGGCATGTGTCCGTTCATCATGAGGCAAGCGCCACTTCCTGCGGAAAGGCGGGAAATACGGAGTATTGGGAATGTAGCGCATGCGGAAAATATTTTTCTGACGCACATTGTACAACGGAAATTACAGATAGATCTTCTGTTGTGATACCCGCTACGGGTGGCTGTGTGTATAACACGCAAAACGTGTGTACGGTCTGCAACACGGCATTGCAATACACCGAGGGCTTGGAATACACCCCCAACAGCGACGGTGAATCCTATACCGTCACAAAGGGCACGGCACTTAACAATACCACGGATATCGTGA
>CAZOFQ010000126.1:688-3192 GCA_964579105.1 uncultured Lachnospiraceae bacterium | reverse complement strand
CTTGGAAAGACCATTTTTATTGCCAATCCCAACGCGCCCACGGGTCTTGCGCTCTCGCGTGACGAGATCGAGGAGATCCTGCGTCAAAACCCGAACAACGTGGTCGTGGTGGATGAGGCGTACGTGGATTTTGGCGGCGAAAGCTGTGTTCCCTTGATCCACAAATACAAAAATCTTCTTGTCACGCAGACCTTTTCCAAATCTCGCTCCATGGCGGGCGCGCGCCTGGGCTTCGGTATTGCGTGCGAGGAGCTGATCGCCGACCTCAATACCATCAAGTATTCCACCAACCCTTACAACGTGAACGCTATGACGATGGCGGCGGGTCTTGGAGTGCTTGAGGATGAGGCGTATACGCAAAAAAACTGCCAAACGGTAGTGGAAAACCGCGAATTTCTCGCACAGGAGTTGCGGGAAATGGGCTTTGTGCTGACGGATTCCAAGGCGAATTTCCTGTTTGTCAAGCACCCCACGCTGTCGGGTGAGTGCATTTATACCGCTTTGCGCGAAAGGGGCGTTTTGGTGCGCCATTTTACCGCGCCGAAGATTGTCGACTACAACCGCATCACGATCGGCACACGCGAGGAAATGCAAGAGCTGGTGCGCGCCATGCGCGAGATCACGGAGGAAACATGATGAGAACTGCTAGCATTGTGCGGAATACCGCAGAAACAAAAATTCAACTGACGTTAAATCTTGACGGCAAGGGCACCTCGGAAATTGCCACGGGCTGTGGTTTTCTTGACCACATGCTCACGTTGCTTGCGTCGCACGCTCGTTTTGACCTTAGCGTTCAATGTAAGGGCGACACACAGGTAGATGATCACCACACCACCGAGGACATAGGAATCGCACTGGGCGAGGCGCTTGCCGAGGCACTTGGCGACAAAAAGGGCATCTTTCGTTACGGAAGCGTCACGCTCCCCATGGACGAGAGCCTGATCCTTGCCGCCGTGGACCTTTCGGGGCGTTGCGGCTTTTACAGCACGCTGAGTATCCCCACCGAAAGGGTCGGTTCCTTTGATACCGAATTGGTTGAGGAATTTTTCCTCGGCTTTGTCCGTAACGCCGCCTGCACGCTTCACGTACAGCAGCTGGCGGGACGCAATTCGCACCACATCATAGAAGGGACGTTTAAGGCGGTGGCGCGCGCGCTGCGCGCCGCAGTGGCAAGGGACGCCGCCTTTGCGGATGAAGTGCCCTCGACGAAGGGAGTCCTTTGATGGTCGCCATTGTAGATTACGGTGTGGGGAATCTCTTTTCTCTCGCCAGCTCCTTTGCCGCGATAGGCATGCCTGCGGTGGTAACGTCGGATCCCGACGTCTTGCGCAAGGCTGAGCGTATTTTGCTGCCCGGCGTGGGTGCATTTGGGGACGCGGCAAAAAAGCTGCGTGACTCGGGACTCGACCGCGTGGTGGTAGAGGAGGCAAGGGCGGGCAAGCCGTTGCTGGGTATTTGCCTTGGCATGCAGCTGCTCTTTGAAAAGGGCTTTGAGTACGGCGAGCACGAGGGGCTTGGACTCATCAAGGGCGAGATCCGTCCGATCGCCGAGGTGATCCCCGAAAAGCTTAAGATCCCTCACATCGGCTGGAACGCCTTGCATTTCGGAGAAGGAAAAAGCCCCCTGTTCCGCTATTTAAAGGAAGGCGATTTTGTGTATTTTGTCCACTCCTATTACGGTGCGAGGTGTGCGGATTCCGTGATCGCCACGACCGAATACGGCGCGGAGCTGACAGCCGCCGTGGGACAGGGAAACGTGTTCGGCTGTCAATTTCACCCCGAAAAAAGCGGACGTGTAGGACTGGATATCCTGCGCGCGTTTTGTGAAATGGAGGCGGTCGTATGCTGATTTTTCCTGCAATTGATCTGTACGGCGGCAAGGCCGTGCGGCTTTATAAGGGCGACTACGCCCAAATGACGGTCTATAACGAAAATCCCGCCGCTGTGGCGCAGGATTTCAAGCGCGCGGGTGCAACTCACGTTCACGTGGTGGATCTGGAGGGTGCAAAAAGCGGCGAAACGCCAAATGTCGACACCGTTACGGCACTTGCTGCCATTGACGGGCTCTTTGTAGAGGTCGGCGGCGGTATCCGCAGTATGGAGGTCGTGGAACGCTATCTTGCTGCGGGCGTGGATCGAGTGATCCTTGGCACCGCCGCCGTAAAGGATGAAGCGTTTTTGCGCGAGGCAGTGGCAAAGCACGGTGAGAAAATTGCCGTGGGCGTGGACATCAAGGACGGCTTTGTGGCAATCAAGGGTTGGACGGAAAGCTCTGAGCTTGAGGCAATGGCGTTTTGTGAAAAAATGCAGAAAATGGGCGTAAAAACGCTGATCTGTACCGACATCTCCAAGGATGGCGCGATGCAAGGGGCGAATCATGCGCTCTATCGTACGCTCTCGGAGCGCTTTGGTGTGCAGATCATCGCTTCGGGCGGTGTCAGCTCCATGGAGGACGTTGAAGGATTGGCGGCACTCGGCCTTTACGGCGCGATCATCGGCAAGGC
>CAZOFQ010000126.1:0-678 GCA_964579105.1 uncultured Lachnospiraceae bacterium | reverse complement strand
CCGGCGGCGTATCCACGCTGGACGACGTCCTCGCCCTGAACGGGATGGGGCTTTACGGCGCGATCATCGGCAAGGCGTACTATACGGGCGCGATTGACCTCGCACGTGCAATAGAGGTGGCAAAATGATTACCAAACGTATTATTCCTTGCCTTGACGTACGCAACGGACGCGTCGTGAAGGGCGTAAATTTTGAGGGCGTGAGCGATGTTTCCTCGCCTGTGGAGCTGGCACGCTATTACAGCGAGAGTGGCGCGGACGAGCTGGTGTTTTACGATATTACCGCTTCCTTTGAGGGGCGCGCGCTTTTCACCGAAATCCTCACCGAGGTCGCGAGAACGATTTTTATTCCACTTACCGTGGGTGGCGGCATTAATTCCTTGGAGGACTTTGACCGCGTGCTCAAATGCGGTGCGGATAAGGTCAGTGTCAACTCGGGAGCGATCAAAAATCCCGCACTCGTAGGAGAAGCTGCAAAGCGCTATGGAGATCAGTGCGTGGTGCTTTCCGTCGATGTCAAGCGCGTGGACGGCGTGTTCCGTGTGTTCGCCAAGGGCGGCAGAGAAAACACGGGGATGGAGGCGATCGACTGGATTTGCCGCTGTGTGGAAGCAGGCGCAGGCGAGGTCGTTGTCAACTCCATCGACACCGACGGTGTGAAGAACGGCTTTGATCTTGA
>CAZOFQ010000125.1:0-3197 GCA_964579105.1 uncultured Lachnospiraceae bacterium | reverse complement strand
TGGCCGGTAAATCCACCTATATGCGCCAGGTGGCGCTGATCGTGCTGATGGCGCAGATCGGCTCCTTCGTCCCCGCCGCCGAGGCGCGCATCGGCGTGGTGGACAAGCTGTTCACACGCGTGGGCGCTTCCGACGATCTTGCCTCGGGGCAATCCACCTTTATGCTGGAAATGAACGAGGTGGCTTACATTCTGCGTAACGCCACGCGCCGTTCACTCATTATTTACGACGAGGTGGGGCGCGGCACGAGTACCTTCGACGGCATGAGCATTGCCCGTGCTATCGTAGAGTACACCAACAGCCGCAAGATCGGCGCCAAAACACTGTTTGCAACGCATTACCACGAGTTGACCTCACTGGAGGAGGAGCTTCACGGCGTCGTCAATTACAACATTGCCGCCAAAAAGCGCGGGGACGGCATTACCTTCCTGCGCAAGATCGTGCGCGGCTCCACCGATGACAGCTACGGCATTGAGGTGGCAAAGCTTGCGGGCTTGCCGAACGAGGTCATTCGCCGTGCAAAAGAGGTGCTGTCAGAGGTGGAATCCACCGCGCGCGCGTTGCAAGCTCCTGCCGCTGTGAAGGAGGAGAAGAAGGACGAGTCGTTGATCACCTTCGAGGATTGCATCAACGAGCAGGTCATTGAGGCATTGCGCGGTGTCGATTTGAATACGCTCTCTCCCTATGAGGCGATGAGCTTTCTGTTTGACCTTAAAAAACGCTTGCAATAAGGAGGGAATATGGGAAATATCAACGTACTCTCCTTTGCCGTTGCCAACTTGATCGCCGCAGGCGAGGTGGTGGACCGCCCTGCCTCCGTGATCAAGGAGCTGATGGAGAACGCCATTGATGCGGGGGCGCGGCACATTACCGTGGAGATCCAGCACGGCGGCGTGACCTTTATGCGCGTGGCTGACGATGGCTGCGGCATTGAGCCCGAGGATCTCCCCGTGGCGATCCGCCGCCATGCAACGAGCAAGATCAAGGATGCCGACGATCTGGACGGGATCCTCACGCTCGGCTTTCGCGGTGAGGCGCTTGCCGCCATTGCCGCCGTTTCCGACCTGCGCATCATCACACGCACCAAGAGCGCCGAATACGGCACCATGCTCGTTTCCTCGGCAGGTGAGGTCAAGGATATCATGGAGCAGGGCGCGCCCGTGGGCACGACGGTAATCGTGGAAAATCTCTTTGCCAACGTGCCCGCACGTCGCAAGTTTCTCAAAAAGGATGCAGCTGAGACCGCGGCGGTCTCTACCTACGTGGAAAAAATTGCACTTTCTCGCCCCGATATCGCCATTCGCCTGATCACGGACGGAGCAATGCGTCTTGACACCGTAGGTGACGGCAAATTGGAAAACGCCATGTACGCCGTGTTCGGACGGGAATTCGCAGGGCGCATGATTCCCGTGAAAAGCATGGAGGGGGATGCCATCCGCGTGGACGGCTTTATCGGCAGACCCGACAGCGCGCGCCCCAAGCGCAATTATCAGAACTTCTTCATCAATGGCAGATACATCAATTCCCGCACTGCCTCCGCCGCGCTGGAGCAGGCATACACCTCCTTCATCGCCCCCGAGAAATTTCCGTGCTGTGTGTTAAACATCGGTATCTCGCCCAAGGCTGTGGACGTGAACGTTCACCCCGCCAAGCTGGAAGTGAAGTTTTCCAACGAAAAGCCTGTATTTGAGGCGGTCTATTATGCCGTTCGTGCTACCCTTGAAGCCAACTGCCAACGTCCCGATCTTTCACTTGCCAAGCCCCCTGCCGCCTCTGCTGTGAGCGCCTTTGTTCCCGTTGAGGAGGGAAAGCGGGAGTCAATTTCGGCAAGGCAATTCAATATAGACGGCGTAACGCAAAGCGATATGAAGGGTGTCGCGCCCTTTGCGCGCGTATCGGCATCGGAATATCAGCAGCGCTTCGGCGGTCTGCGCTCCGCCGCATCCACGCCCTACGTTTCCGTTGGAGAAAAGCCGAAGGAGCAAGGGGAGTCGATCCCGTTTTTGGAAAAGGCGGCAGCATCCGTTGCACCCCAAGCTCCGCCCCTGCGCGAGACGGTGCAAGCGCCTGCGCCCACTCCTTACAAGGAACCCGACGTCCTTGTTCCCGTGATCACGCAAGAAGCGGCTGCACAAGCCCCCGTGCTTCCCGCGTGGCGCATCATCGGTGAAGCGTTCCGTTGCTATATCATCGTGGAGCAAGGGGATAAGCTCTTGGTGATCGACAAGCATGCCGCGCACGAGCGCGTGCTGTTTGAGGAATTAAAGAGAAGGCTGTACGAGCAACAGACCTCCTCGCAGATCATGATGATCCCGCTGGACACGGTGCTGGAGCGCGAGGACGTTGACACACTGGAGCTTTACAGAAAAGAGGTGCAAGCCATCGGGCTTGGCTTTGAGGCAACGCAAAACGGCGTGCTGATCACCGAGATCCCCGCACAGCTCTCGCCCGATGCCGCGCAAACGCTTTTGATGACGCTTGCGGCAGGGCTGCGAGAGGGAACGGTCAGTACTGCGCTTGCGCGCGATCTGCTGTTTGAAAAGGCGCTGTATCAAGCCGCCTGCAAGGCAGCCATCAAGGGCGGCAGAGAATATCCCCCCGAATATGCGCAGGAGCTGTGTGAAAAGCTGTTCGCCTTGCCCGATATTACCGTCTGCCCGCACGGCAGACCCGTAGCGATGACGCTTTCGCACGCCAATATCGACAGGCAATTCAAGCGTACTTAATTTAAAATGGGTTGGGCTGTACTCCCAATACCGAAAGGAATATCATGTCAAATTTTGAACTGAAAGCAAAGGACGGTCGCGCACGCCGCGGCGTCCTGCATACCGTACACGGAGATATCCAGACCCCCGTTTTTATGAACGTGGGCACCTGTGCCGCGATCAAGGGCGGGGTTTCTACCGTGGAGCTGGAGCAGATCAACTGCCAGGTCGAGCTCTCTAACACCTACCATCTGCATTTGCGCCCGAGTGACACGCTGATCCGCGATATGGGCGGCTTGCATAAGTTCATGAACTGGAAGCGCCCCATTCTCACCGATAGCGGCGGATTTCAGGTGTTCTCGCTCTCACAGCTGCGTAAGATCACCGAGGAGGGCGTAAAATTCGCCTCGCATATCGACGGCAAGCGTATTTTCATGGGTCCCGAGGAGAGCATGCAGATCCAATCCAATCTCGCCTCCACCATTGCTATGG
>CAZOFQ010000124.1:0-3230 GCA_964579105.1 uncultured Lachnospiraceae bacterium | reverse complement strand
AAGCTGACGGTGTCGGATAAGATTGACCGCGTGGTGACCAACCGCTTTGCCGCCCTGCCGATCTTCGCCGCCATCATGTTCTTGGTGTACTATATCTCCGTAACCACCGTCGGCACTTGGGTGACCGACTTCACCAACGACGGCTTGTTCGGTGACGGCTGGTATCTGCTTGGTATCGGACGCGGAAATTATGAGGAAGCCATCGACGCTTACGTTGACGACAATCATATCATGGAGGAAGCCGCGCTGTATCTTGCGAGTGCGCAGGCTTATGCAAGCTCTGCCGACATTGAGATCAAGGGCTTTGAGGATATGACGGGTGCTCTTGGCAGCGTTTATGATCCCACGTCGGAGGATGAGCCCGATTTCGGTGCATTTGAGGAAGCGGTCGCTTCCTTCGGCTCACAGATCGCCGCAGGTCTTGATGAGGACGGCGAGATCGTGACGCTTGACGCGTGGCTGGAGGGTGCGATGGAGGAGGCTCCTGCTCCCGATGAGGTCGAGGGCGGCGTTTGGGTGCCGGGTATTCCCGTTTTGTTTGAAAACCTGCTTTCTGCCATGAACGCCGCCGATTGGGTGCAGAGTATGGTCGTTGACGGTATCGTGGGCGGCGTGGGTGCCGTGCTCGGCTTTGTTCCCCAAATCTTGGTTCTCTTTATTCTCCTTGCTCTGCTGGAATCCTGCGGCTACATGGCGCGCGTTGCCTTCGTCATGGACCGTATCTTCCGCAAGTTCGGACTTTCGGGTAAATCCTTTATCCCCATGCTGATCGGCACGGGATGTGGCGTGCCCGGCATTATGGCAAGCCGTACCATTGAGAACGAGCGTGACCGCCGTATGACGATCATGACGACCACGTTTATTCCTTGCGGAGCAAAGCTGCCCATTATTGCATTGATCGCTTCTGCGTTGTTTGACGGTGCGTGGTGGGTCGCTCCCAGTGCCTACTTTATCGGTGTTGCCGCCATCATCGTTTCGGGTATTATCCTGAAAAAGACAAAGCCCTTTGCAGGCGATCCGGCTCCCTTCGTGATGGAGCTGCCCGCCTACCATATGCCTACCGCGGGTAACGTATTCCGTTCCATGTGGGAGCGCGGTTGGTCCTTTATCAAGCGTGCAGGTACCATTATTCTTGTTTCCTCTATTTTCATCTGGTTCTTCTCCAGCATCGGTACAGCGGCAGACGGTTCCTTCGTCTTCTGCAGCGAGCTGCTCGAAAAGAGCTGGCTGGATTATATCGGCGGTGCCGTTTCCTGGATCTTCGCTCCTCTCGGCTTCAACAATGCCACCGCTACCGTGGCGACCGTTATGGGGCTTGTGGCAAAGGAAGAGGTGGTTGCAGTGCTTGGCGTGCTCGACTTTGTTGACATGACGAAGCTGGCAGCATATTCCTTCATGATCTTCAACCTCTTGTGTGCTCCCTGCTTTGCTGCGATCGGTGCGATCCGCCGTGAGATGAACAATCCCAAGTGGACTGCCTTTGCGATCGCTTATCAGTGCGGCTTTGCATACGTTATTTCTCTCATCGTCTACAATCTCGGCTGCTTGTTCACGGGCAGTGTTTCGGGTGCGCTCGGCGTGATCGGTGTGATCCTTGCCTTCCTTGCACTCGGCGGTCTTGGATATATGCTGTTCCGTCCCTACAAGGAAGCCACAAGGCTTGAAAAGGAAGTAAGGGTTTCCAAAAGCTAAACGAAAATTTGAAAGGAGCTTGTTATGCCTCCCTGGTTAGGAACAACGATCGTTCTCGTTGTTGTTGCGGCTATCGTCGGTGCTATCGTTTTCGCACAGCTCCGTGCCCGAAAGCAAGGAAAAAGCGGTTGCGGCTGCGGGTGCGAGCACTGTACCTTGGGATGCCATAAGCAACAGCAGAGCTCTCAAAAAGAAGAATGAACCCCAAGGCGCGCTCCAAGCGGGCGCGCCTTCTAAAAAAGGAAAATGTTAGCAATGACTAACAAGGATAAGAGGGAAGCCTCGTGAAAACACTATTACAGGGAGGGAAAGAAATGTCCGAGAAGCAGGTGATCCGACATTGCGCGCCGACACTCGCGGGTCTGAAAACGGGCAGCCTGTTTTCCTGTGCCGTTACGAGCGAGGAAGCGCTGTACGGCGAGGTCGGGCGCTTGAATCGGATGCTTTCGCCAAAGGGGCTGTGCCTTGTGGTGCTGCATTTTGACGGAAAGCGAGCATTGATTTACCTTTACCGAAAAACACATTTGCGACGCGATCTTTGCGACGGTGTTACTCGCGTGCTTTTGGGAACGCTGCAATATCCGTTGGAGGATGCCGAGCAGTGTGTTGGAAGATTGGCGGAAAGAGTCAAGGGCTCGGCGGAGTTTCCGCACGAGATCGGTCTTTTCCTGGGATACCCTCCCGAGGACGTGTTGGGTTTTATCCTCATGGGTCCTCGGTGCTGTAAATCCGTGGGGTGTTGGAAGGTTTACGGCGACGAGGACGCCGCCAAAAGGCGTTTTTCGCAATATCGAAAATGCACGGCGGCATATACCGCGCTCTTTGCGTGCGGTAAGTCGCTGGAGCGTTTGACCGTAACACGCTGACGGTTACGGCACACTTGTTGTAAAAAATGCCGAGAAAGGCGCGCGCGGCGCGCCTTTCTTTTGTTTGATGTGTAAAAAATGAATTTTTTGTCGTCAAGCTCTTGACGAAATGAGGATAACATATTATAATAAATAATAATAATTAAATGCAATGACAGGAAACAAGTTCCGTGGATGCAGCACAGAGAGCCGCTGCTTGGTGCGAGGCGGTATGCAAAACGGAAGATAACTCATCCTCGAGCATCCGATCGAACCGCAAGGTGTAGAATCGGACGGGAACTCCCGTTATAGGGTGACCGTGTGAGGGCACGGCGTAAGGTGGGCGCAGAGCGCCAAGCAGAGTGGTACCGCGGAGAATATCTTCGTCTCTTTTATGCAATGGTTTTTCTGTTGCGTGAAAGGGGCGTTTTTTGTTTCTTTTGCGAGCACCGAAAAGCCTCCCCGTAAAAAAGAAAGGAAAGGGAAGACTTATGATTCATCAAAACAAGTACGAAAAACAATATTTTACTCCTTCGGGCGTCACCATGGATTGGACGAAGCGGGATGCCATCGAAAAGCCCCCCGTCTGGTGCTCGGTGGACCTGCGCGACGGCAATCAGGCGCTTGTCATTCCGATGGATCTGGAGGAGAAGCTGAGCTTTTTCAAGCTTCTTTGCGACATTGGGTTTAAGG
>CAZOFQ010000123.1:0-3275 GCA_964579105.1 uncultured Lachnospiraceae bacterium | reverse complement strand
GGTTGAGGAGTACCTGTGCGAAGAGGACGACTGCGTCTGCTGCGAGGATTGCGAGTGCGACGGCGACTGCGATGACTGCGATTGCGAGGGTGATTGCGACGATTGCGACTGTGGCTGCGACTGCGAGGAGACCTACGAGATCGAATGCCCCAAGTGCGGCGACACCATTTGCTTTGACGAGAGCGTAGATCCCGAGGATCTGATCTGCCCCGCTTGCGGCGCAAAGGTTGCCCTGGTCGGCGAGGACGAATAATTTCACGCAACAAAAAAGAACGATTATGCGTACCGTTATGGGGCTAATCGTTCTTTTTTTGTTTCTCTCTCCCGTTTTTCACTCGTAAAAGGGAACGCCTCTCTTTCTTTTCGCGCTTTCTTGACAAAAATAGGCGGCAACGCATTGACAAACGCGCGCACGAATGCTATACTTTTTATAATGACAAGCAAAAAATTGTCAAAAAAGAAAGGAAAGCATCATGTTAAAAGCATTATCAACCAAGCGAATCTTTCTGATTGCGGCGGCAATCGTGATCCTGGTGCTTTTGATCGTAGCAGGCGCGACCGACGCTTCGCTGAAAACGGTCGATTGCATGGATTGTCGCGGCATCGGTATTGCGGCAGACGGTGATTGCGAAAACTGCGGCGGCACGGGTGAGGTGCGCGGCTCCTTCTGGGCACTGATCCCCCCTGTGATCGCTATTGGGCTCGCACTGATCACCAAGGAAGTATACAGCTCCCTTTTCGTGGGTGTTCTCACGGGCGCGCTGCTGTATGCCGACTTCTCCTTTACGGGCAGCATGGACGCCCTGATCGGGGATGGCTTGATCACCGCCGTGGCAGACACTGCCGGGATTTTCATCTTCCTTGTCGAGCTTGGCATCATCGTGGCACTGGTCAATCGCGGCGGCGGCTCCAAGGCGTTCGGTCGTTGGGCACAAACTCACATTAAAACGCGCGTGGGTGCTATGCTTGCCACCTTCGTGCTGGGCGTGCTGATCTTTATCGACGACTACTTCAACTGTCTCACCGTCGGCTCCGTTATGCGCCCCATAACGGACACCCACAAGGTCTCGCGCGCAAAGCTTTCCTATTTGATCGACGCGACGGCAGCCCCCGTTTGTATGATCGCGCCCATCTCCAGCTGGGCAGCAGCCGTTTCCGCTTACGCAGAGGACGGCAAGGGTCTTGACCTGTTCATTACGGCGATCCCCTACAACTTCTATTCCCTGCTCACGCTCGTCTTCATCTGCGCCATTATCTTTATGGGCTATGATTACGGCTCTATGAGAAAGCATGAGTTCATCGCAATGACCACGGGCGATCTTGGCGAAACGGGCGGCGATGCCGAGCGCGAGGATGCGATCCCCGCTTATGAAAACGGCAGCGTGTCGGATCTTGTCCTGCCCATCGTGGCGCTTATCGTTTCCTGCGTCTTCGCTCTCTTGTACGTCGGCGGCATTTTTGACGGCGCCAACGTCATCGACGCCTTTGCCAACACCGATGCCACCGTGGCTCTGCCCTGGGGCGGTCTTATTGCACTGGTGCTCATCATGGGCTACTTTGTGATCAGAAAGAACATCACCTTTGAGAAAGCCATGAGGTGCGTGCCCGACGGCTTTATTGCCATGGTACCCGCTATTCTCATTCTCACGCTTGCCACCGCACTCAAAAACATGACCTCGCTGCTTGGCGCGAAATATTTTGTGGCAGATATCATGAGTCATGCGGCAGAAGGGCTTCACAGCTTCCTGCCCGCCATCATCTTTATTGTGGCTTGCATCCTTGCCTTTGCTACCGGCACATCCTGGGGCACGTTCGGCATCCTCATTCCCATCGTAACTTACCTTTTTGCTGCCACCCCCAATGCCGAGATCCTGATCATCAGCATCTCCGCCTGCCTTGCAGGTGCCGTTTGCGGCGACCACTGCTCCCCCATCTCCGACACCACCATTATGTCCTCGGCGGGTGCCGACTGCAACCATATCAATCACGTTTCCACGCAGCTGCCCTACGCCATCACCGTAGCGGCGATCTCCTTTGTCATGTACATTCTCGCAGGCTTTATCCAAAACGCGTGGATCTGCCTGCCCATCGGTATAGCACTCACCGTCGGCACGGTATTCGTGCTGAAGCTCATCGACGAAAAGCGTAACCCCTCGGCTCCCGCGGAAGCACAAGACGTTTCCGAGCAAGCCGAGCTGAAATGAAAATCAAAAACGAGCAAGCGCTATACAAAGAGAGCATCACGATACCGATAAAAGCCCTTCCCAAAAGATCAATATATAAAGTGACGCTCCTGCTGTGCCGAACGGTACAGCAGGAGCGCTGTTTTTGTTTTATTGAAAATATTTGGGAGATTTGACCTTCAGCATACCGCGGATAGAACGGATAAAGAGGAACACGTCAAACGCGTTGTGGATATGCTCCTCCATGCGACATAGCGCGATCTCCATGCGATCCAGCGCGGCGCGCGCCTCCTCCGACTTGTTTTGCGTGCCGAGGCAGACGATCTCGGCGAGATAACGGCAGATCTTGTTATGATAGTCAAGATACACCCAGGATAAGCGCTGACAGGGCTCCTCCAGAGTCATGTTGCGCTTGATCACGGGAAGGAAGCTGTCCAGCACCGCAGGAATTTGTGCGACCTGTTCGCCAACGTAAGCGTTGCCGATGAAGGGCGCTTTATTTTCGCGGCTGTTGATGCCCGTATCCTCCACCGCGTTTTTTGCCGTTCCGCGCAAATTGGCGGGACAAAACAGGCGCGAGAGGGTCTCCAGATATTCACGGCACAGCGCGCCGTCCTTGCCGAAGGCGGCTGCAAAATAGTCGTTGGTATACGCTTCAAAATCAAGGCTTGTATCAAACATGGTCTCGCTCATCAGTAAAAGCGGCAGCGAGGTAGGCATATACATGCGGTGTGTCTGGTCGTTCATGCAGCCCTGAAAGGAAACGCTTGCAAGCGCCTTCATATCGCGATAAGTCTCGCGTGCCACGTGCATGTATCCCGGGTCACAATAATGGTCGGTGTAGAAGCGATATTCAAAAACGAAGGAGGGGATACCGCCGCACAGCTCCTTCCATTCCTTGTGCCAACGCAGGCGCAAGGCATTGGGGGGCGTAATGTTCCGATTGCGCACGTAAGGCGGGATCTCGCCCGTATACGGCTCGTTGAGATAGCCCGTTTCATAGTGCTGACCGATGGCGGCAAGCAGCACGAAGCGCTCGGGGTGCTTCAGGCGCATTTTTTCGGGCGGACGCACCGTGTCGTTGTAGGCGAT
>CAZOFQ010000122.1:736-3277 GCA_964579105.1 uncultured Lachnospiraceae bacterium | reverse complement strand
ATCAGCCCGCCGAGGCGCTTGACCGCATCTCCATTCCCATTGCGCTTTGTAATAATGAGATGTACAGTCTTGATTTCAGCAGCGGCGGTGCCAATTGCCCCATTGCCTATTTGCTGGTGGGTGCGCCCGGTACGGGTAAATCCTCGCTGATCGATGCCATGATCATCAACGGCGCCATGGCGTATTCGCCCGATGATCTGATCTTTTATCTGCTTGACTTTAAGGACGGCGTTTCCTCGGCGGCATACAAGGGCGAAAACGCCATTCCCCACGTTCGCGTGATCGCGGAAAACAACAAGGAAGAGGATGCCGCCATTATTTTAACAAATATTTTGCAGGAAAAGGAGCGCCGCAACGAGCTCTTTAAGTCCTGCGGCATCCAAAGCATTGCGGAGTATAACAGAAAATATACGCCGCACATGCCCCGCATTGTGATCGTGATCGACGAGTGTCAGGTGCTCTTTGAAAATCCCGATCTTGCCAAAAGCTGCGAAAGCATTGCCCGTCAGGGGCGCTCGGCAGGTATTCATCTGCTGCTGGCATCCCAGTCGGTTACCTCGGGCATGATGAACTCTGCGGGTAAGTTTATCGACGGCAGATTTTGCTTTGAGGTTGACAGAGATGATGCCGAGCGCATCATCAACCGTTATGATGCACAGCGGATACAAACCGAGGTGCCCAAGGGCTCGGGTCTGGCGCTTGCCTCCTTAGATAGCGGTATGCACTGCGATAAGATACGCATTGCCTGGCACGATAAAAGGATCGCGGCGTATAACCGCAGAATACGCGAGAAATGGCTGGCAGAAGGGTACAGGCTGCAGCTGACCGTGGCGGGCGAAAGGAGCCTCCTTTCGGTGCTTGATGCCTGCCGTGAGCGCAATGTGCTCAGCGCCGCGCCGCTCCTGAAAATACCGTTTGGCGAAAACTATTTCGATCACAGCGTTGAATGCCTTGATCTAACCGAAAGCGGCGAAAACGGCAAGATGCGCTCCATGCTCGTGCTCGGTAAAAGCGAGGAGACTGCCGCGGATATTTTGACCTCGCTGCTGACGGGAGCTCTGCGTGCGGGTGCCGACATTAAGCTGGTGGATGAGAGCGAGAGCCGCGCCCTGCACAAATTTTTCGGCGGGCATCCCCTTGTTTCCTCCAAAATGTCAGGAAACGGCTACCTCGAGCTGCTGGGTGAGGCGTATGCGGAGCTGCAAAGGCGCAGTAAAAATCGCCGTGATCGATACACACCGTATTTTTTGGTGCTGCACGGCTTGCAGTACATCAATGAATTTATCGACGATACCGTTTTGAAGCGGGCGGAGCCCGTGCACCGTGAGGCGCCGAGCGAGGCGCCCGTGCGACAGCGCCTTGATTTGCGCGCGATCCGCAGAAATGCAGAGGAGGAGGCTGTGGAGATCCGCGGCAGAAGGACTTTGCTACAGCTGCTTCGGGAGCTTAACCGTGTGCCCAATATGTATGTTGTGATCACGGCATCCGATACAGCCGAGCTTGGCGATTTCTCCGAGCGGAGTATCTTTAAGGGCTGCGATTATAAGATATTGCAGCACAATGTCGGTGAAGCGGTTCGCAACATCATGGAGGATACCTTCAAGCTGAAAATAATAAACGGCTTGACCGAAAGCATGGTGCTGATCTCGGCACGGCAGCAATACGTAAAGGCAAGATTTTTCCAATACGATCTGTCAAATGAGAAAACAAAGTATATCATTCTGGAAGCGGTAAAGGAGAAGGGAAATGAAGCTGAATGAGCATATCGACAGCTATGATGTCAAGAGCCTCAGTGATGTGGAGCAGGCGGTCATCAAGCTGAAGGGGCACTGCGAGAACATGGAGCTGCTCGGCAGTGCCTTGAAGAACAATATCGCCGTTGCCCGCGAAAACGGCTTTGAAAGCGTAAACTGCGATAAGGCAGAGGAGATCGTAAACGAGTATTGTAAGCGGCTGAATGGCGCCAAGGAGGAATTTTCCGAGTTAGCGGAGTCTGTAAAGGCGTTTACCGAAAAGATCAATAATATCTGGAACAGCTGGAGATAAGGAGGCGGAGCATGGCGAATAAGGGAAAGGCGAGTAAAGAGGTTGTAGAGGCATTGATCGCGGATATCGATACCTTTATCGATATCGTAACCGAGGAGATCGGCGACATCGTTCGGGAGGCAGACGGCTTATCTGCCGATTGGAACGACAAGCAGTACGAGGATTTTCTTGCCTATGTGGAGGAGCTTACCTCGCAGCTGAACGGTGATCTCGATGCGTTGGAGTCGGTCAATGAGAATTTAAGAAGGGCACTGGAGCTGTATTGATGGATATGAATGTAAATACCTCCGCCGTAGAGGGTGGCGTGCGCTCTCTCAGGAGGCATTGCCGAAATATTGAGGAGGTCATGCGGGCGTTGCTTCATAATCTGCAGGCGGCACATGGCGAGTTTGATACGGTAAACTATGATCGCACGCTGCAGGCGGTTACCCACATGCAGGGCTCGGTTCGTGATTTTTCGCAACGGGTAAGTCATGTTGAAGAATACGCGCGGCA
>CAZOFQ010000122.1:0-726 GCA_964579105.1 uncultured Lachnospiraceae bacterium | reverse complement strand
ATTTGTGTCACTGTGTGGATGAATATAACGGCTGCGGCTACCGTGAGTGAGTGGAGGGAGCAAGGTGTCTAACATAAATGAAGATATCTATGAATTGAGAGCGGCGGCAAATGCTATGTGCAATACACTTGCCGCGTGCGAGTCGTGGCACGACAACGTTTCCGACTCCTTTGTCAGATATACTGACGGTGTGGAGTATCGGCTGCGGAGCCTTGAGCTTGAGGCCGATGCCGTTACAAGTAAGGTGAAAAATGCAATGTCGGTCAACGCCGAGAAGCACAAGGCAACGCTGAGCGGATTTCGCTCACGCTTGGGGAGTATTTGATATGGGGCTTTTTTACAGTGAGGCACATGTCAATTTGAGCGATGTGGCAGGCTTTCGCCAAAGCGTGGAGGAGTTCTGCCTACTGACTGAGAACATGCGGCATGCCGTTTCCGGTGATCTTGATGACACATGCCGTGAACTGGAGGCAAGGGCAAAGGAGCTTGCGGTGCAATCAGGGGAGTGTGAAGCCATTTACCAAGAGGTTCAGCATAAAAAAAGGGATATTGAGCATCGGATATCCGAATTGCGCACGCAGCTTGCAAAAACCCCTAAGGAAATAGAAAAGTCCGGCGCGGGTGAGGAGGAGAGCGAGAAAAAGCCTAATCCCGAATATCAAAGACTGCGGCAAGAGATCAAAAAGCAGGAGTCGCGCATCGGCAAGATCAAGGAGCTATCCTGGG
>CAZOFQ010000121.1:0-3284 GCA_964579105.1 uncultured Lachnospiraceae bacterium | reverse complement strand
CCCTATACGCTTTACAGCGAGGAGATCGCCACCTTTGGAGAGAGCAACTACAACCAAAAGGATGCAGAGGGCTTTATCAACCTTTTCGGTCTGCCGATCCAGGTGCAGGCAATGTCCGACATGGGCAAGCTGAAATAAATTCGGCGGGCAAGCCTCTGCCCTACAAAGCGGCTTTTTGCGGACTGTCGCATCACTCGGTGCGGCAGTCCTATGGCATTTAATTAGGATAGATTCGGGAGAGAAACTATGGCAAAAATGTGGGCAGGAAGAACCGACGGCGACATCGATCGCCTCGCGGACGATTTTAATTCTTCCATTCATTTTGACAGCAGAATGTACCGCGAGGACATTACGGGCAGCATGGCGCACGCCGCGATGCTTGCCGCAAAGGGCATCATTGCGCAGGAGGAGGCAGATACGCTGATCGCAGGGCTGGAGGACATTCTTGCCGACCTTGACACAGGGAAGCTTTCGTTTGATAGGAGTGCCGAGGATATTCACATGTTCGTGGAGCAGGTGCTCACCGAGCGTCTTGGCGACGTGGGCAAAAAGCTGCACACCGCGCGCAGCCGTAACGATCAGGTCGCACTGGATCTGCGGATGTATCTGCGTGCCGAGTGCGATAAGATCACGGTGCTTGTACGGGAGCTGATCCTTGCCGTCACGCAAAAGGCGGAGCAATACGCGGGCGTGATCCTGCCCGGGTATACGCATCTGCAACGCGCACAGCCCATTTTGTTCGGACATCACCTCATGGCATATGCCATGATGCTGCTGCGCGACATGGAGCGCCTTGCGGATTGCCGCAAGCGCATGAACTATTCTCCCATCGGCTGCTGCGCCCTCGCGGGCACGACCTACGATACCGACCGCCGCTTCGAGGCGCAACGATTGGGCTTTGACGGTATTTGCCGTAACAGTCTTGACGGCGTTTCCGACCGCGATTTTGCCGTGGAGCTGCTTTCGGCACTTTCGATGTTGATGATGCATCTTTCAAGGCTTTCCGAGGAGGTCATTCTTTGGTGCAGCTGGGAGTTCAAGTTTGTGGAGCTTTCCGACGCCTATACCACGGGCTCCTCAATCATGCCGCAGAAAAAGAACCCCGATATGGCGGAGCTGGTGCGTGGCAAAACGGGTCGTGTTTACGGTGATCTGATGGCGCTGCTCACCACCCTCAAGGGGCTTCCGCTTGCCTATAATAAGGACATGCAGGAGGACAAGGAGAGTGTATTTGACGCGGTAGACACCGTGAAAATGTGCTTGCAGGTCTTCACGGGTATGATCGCTACCATGAGTGCCAATGAGAAAAATATGCTGCGCGCCGCGCAAAAGGGCTTTATCAATGCCACCGATCTTGCGGATTATCTGGTGAAAAAGGGCATGCCCTTCCGCAGTGCGTATAAGATCGCGGGCGGGCTCGTAGCGCAGTGCATTCGAGAAAATACGGTGCTGGAGGAGCTTCCGCTTGACACGTACCGCGCGTGCAGTGAGCTGTTCGACGCAGATCTGTACGAGGCGATCTCCTTGCGCACCTGTGTGGAAAAGCGCATTTCCGAGGGTGGCACCTCGCTTGCCTCGGTGATGGCGCAGATTGCTTACGTAAAGGAGGAGCTTGCAAAATGACGAAGGTATTTATTGATGGCAGTGCGGGCACAACGGGGCTTCGCATTCACGAGCGCTTGGCACAGCGAGAGGATATTGAGCTGCTTCTCCTGTCTGACGAGCTGCGTAAAAGTGCCGATGCGCGCCAAGAGATGCTACACAGTGCCGATATTGCCTTTTTGTGCCTGCCCGACGCGGCGGCGATCGAGGCGGTGGAGCTTGCAAAGGATAGCGGCGTGAGGATCATTGATACCTCCACCGCACACCGCACAAACCCCGCCTGGGCGTACGGCTTCCCTGAGCTAAACAAGAAGAAACAGATTGCAAGTGCCACGCGCGTGGCAAACCCGGGCTGTCATGCCAGCGGCTTTCTCGCGCTCGTCGCACCGCTTGTGTCTGAGGGGCTGATCGCCCCCGATACGGCGCTGACCTGCTTCTCGCTTACGGGCTACTCGGGCGGCGGAAAGAAGATGATCGCCGAATATGAGGCATCGGAGCGCAGCCCGCTATTGGGTGCCCCCCGTCAGTACGGGCTTTCGCAAGCCCACAAGCACCTGCCCGAAATGTGTGCTGTGGCAGGGCTTTCCATGTCGCCTGTTTTCTGCCCCATTGTGGGGGATTTTTATGCGGGCATGGAGGTCACGGTGCCGTTGCTCCAAAAGGATCTGCGCGGCACGGTGGAGGATATCCGCGCGCTGTACGCGAATATGTACCACTCGCCGTTACTGCACTACAACGATCGTGCAGACGAAGCGGGCTTCCTTTCTGCGGCGGCGTTTGCGGGTAGAGACGATATGGAAATCAGCGTGTTCGGAAACGAGGAGCGCATCCTGCTTACGGCGCGCTTTGACAATCTCGGCAAGGGCGCTTCGGGCGCGGCGATCCAAAATATGAATATTTTGCTCGGTGTTGATGAGACAACAGGGCTTGTAACGGAGGGTTAATGATGAAATTGATTACAGGCGGTGTTTGTGCCGCAAAGGGATTTTTGGCAAGCGGCGTGCATTGCGGCGTCCGCAAGAACCGCACCAAAAGAGACATTGCGCTGATCTTCAGTGAGCAACGTGCCACAGCTGCGGCGGTCTACACCACCAATCTTGTGAAGGGTGCGCCGTTGCTTGTCACCAAGGCGCATATTGCCGACGGGTATGCACAGGCTGTGATCTGCAACAGCGGCAACGCCAACACCTGCAATGCAAACGGTGTGGAGATCGCGGAAAAAATGAGCGCACTCGTTGCAGATGCGTTAAAAATTTCTGCCGAGGACGTTGTGGTGGCATCCACGGGTGTCATCGGACAGCCCCTTCCCATTGAGCCGATTGCTGCGGGTATTCCCATGCTTGCAAAGGAGCTTTCCGCAGACGGTGGCGCCAATGCGGCAGAAGGCATCATGACCACCGACCTTGCGCGCAAAGAGGTGGCTGTGGAATTTGAAATAGGCGGTAAGGTGTGCCGTCTTGGCGGTATCGCCAAGGGTAGCGGTATGATCCACCCCAACATGGCAACCATGCTGGTATTTATCACCACCGACACGGCGATTTCCGCGCAGATGCTGCAAAGGGCGCTTTCCACCGACGTGGCAAAGACCTTTAACATGATCAGCGTGGACGGCGACACCTCCACCAACGATATGGTGACGGTGCTTGCCAACGGTATGGCAGGAAACAAGGAGATCACCGAGG
>CAZOFQ010000120.1:0-3347 GCA_964579105.1 uncultured Lachnospiraceae bacterium | reverse complement strand
GCCTCAAAGGTATCACATCCGAAAATATCCACGTTGAGCTGCCAGAACTCGCGCAAGCGGCCGCGTTGGGGACGCTCGTAGCGGTACATGTTGGCGATCGAAAACCACTTCAGGGGATAATTGAGCTCCCCCATTTTTCCCGCAACCATGCGCGCCACGGTGGGCGTCATTTCGGGACGGATGGCAAGATCGCGCCCGCCGCGGTCGGTGAAGTTGTAGGTTTGCTCCTTGGCAAGCTCCTCACCGCTTTTTGCGGCGTAAAGCTCGAGAGATTCCAGCATAGGACCTTCGTATTCTTCAAAGCAGGCGCTTTCCAGCGCGGTGCGCACCTTGCCGAAAAACCAATTGCGGAGCTTCATGTCGCGAGGGTAAAAGTCACGTGTGCCTTTATAGGGCAAAACCGAAAGCTTGGGCGTTTCCATTTGTAAAACCTCTTTCCGTCAAATCATAATTAAATATATTATAACATAAGTTGATATATTTGTCTACCGCCCGCGCGAAAAAATTCACTCTTTACAAGCCGCGCAAAACATGGTACAATGAAGGTACTATCGAAAAGGGAGAATTTTCATGAATCTTGAAATGACCAACGAGGAGAGATTTCTTTCCATCTTCAAGGAAAAGGTCCGCCGTGAGGGCTCGGAGCGCCTGCTGGATTTTCTTTGCTCGGACAATTGCGACTTTTTTACCGCCCCTGCCAGCACTCGCTATCACGGTGCTTACCCCGGGGGGCTTTTGGAGCATAGCTTAAACGTTTACGATTGTCTTTGCGACTATCTTGCCCGCCCCCGCGTGCGTCGGGTCTACGGGCTTGATTTTTCCGAGGAGTCGATCGCGATCGTGGCGCTGCTGCATGATCTTTGCAAGGTCAACTTTTACGTGGAGGGCACGCGAAACATCAAAGAGAACGGTGTGTGGAAAACAGTGCCGTATTACACCATTGACGATCAGCTGCCATATGGGCACGGCGAAAAATCCGTATACATCATTTCGGGCTATATGCGCCTGACGCGCGACGAGGCATTTGCCATCCGCTATCACATGGGCTTCTCGGGCAACGAGGATGCCAATACCGTGGGGCAGGCATTTGCCAAATTTCCGCTTGCTGTGGCGCTTGCCACCGCGGATATGGAGGCGGCGTATTTTGTAGAGGGCTTGCCGCCGAAGAAGTGAGGTAAGTATGGAGAACGAGCAGATTTCTACTCCCGTTTCGGTGGATAATTCCAACAAGGTCAAAAAAATATGGCGTGCCTTTCGCCGCAATCTTCCGCAGATCGCGGTGTACGCGCGGTATGTGTTGCCTGTGATCGCCGCAGTCGTCGTGCTTGTGTTAGGCTGGTTCTATAACGTGCAGATCGCAAGCGGCGGCAGGCTTTACGAGGTGTCGCTGTTCCGTTTATACGGCAGTACGATCTCGGGCACGCACGAGTACCTTGGCGGCGAGACCGCCGCGGAAAGGACTTGGTTCTACGGCTTGCTGTCCGTTGGGGCTATCGTTTGCATTCTTTGCTACGTGATCGTTCTTTTTCTCGCCTGCCTTGCCGCGTATACGGCGATCCGCGCCTTTCGTCTCGGGCACGAGAACGAGGCGGCAAACCGCTATAAGCTTCTGTTTAAGATCGCGTTCCCCAATCGGATCCTTCTTTTCCTCTCCAATGCCTTTTTGTTGCTCCCCGTGTGCTACCCGCATTTTGTTTCCTTTGTGGGCAGCCGTTTTTTGGGAATCGGCGGAGAGGGTGTCATATACGTGCTGTTCAACCGCCCGCTTTTGGTTACGGGTATTTTTGTGGCGCTTACACTGATATTGGCGTTGGCGATCCGCAATGCGGAGCGTCGCAAAAAGATGAATATGTTTCTTGTCTACCACGTGCCCGACAAGGACGAAGACACCGAACAAGAAGAAGATCCCGAAGCATAGCTTCGGGATCTTCTTTTTAATTAGTTTTCCGCTACGATGAGTCCGTAGTTGCCATCCTTGCGGCGATACACCACGCAGGGCTCCTCGGTCTCGGCATCGCGGAACATGTAGAATTGATGCTCCAGCAGGTTCATTTGCAGAATCGCCTCCTCTACCGACATCGGCTTTACGGAGAAGGATTTGACGCGGATGTTGAATTCCTCCTCATCCTCCTGCACCTCATCGGCGGGGAAGCCGTCAAAGGCGCCGCTGCGCAGCCGCTTTTCAAGGCGTGTTTTGTTTTTGCGGATCTGGCGCTCCAGCGATTCTATTGCTTCGTCGATGGCGTTTTGGAAGGTGTCTGCACCCTCCTCCGAACGGAAGATGGTGCCGTTTTGGCGAATCGTGATCTCTATATATTGCAGGTCGTGGCGACAGCTGTATACCACGATCGCCTCGGTGGCATCATCAAAAAATCTTTCGAATTTTGCCAGCTTTTTTTCGGTCAGCTCTTTGAGCGAGGGTCGAACAGTCATTTGTTTTCCGCTTACTGTGATCTTCATACAAGATTCCGCCTTTCCGTATCCGCTTGTGCGACCGCGGAGGTTGCAGTGCGGTCTGCATCGGATTACACCTATATTATAGCATAACTTTTGTGAAAAATAAATAGGTTTTTAGAAAAAAATCGGAAAAATATGTGAAAAGCCTTCAAAAAATCAAGGTGTTTTCAGCTTTTGACTTGGCGCATCCATTTTATCGCCAGCTGCATCCATATCTCGTTGTGCAAAACGATGTTCTTTTCGTTTCCGCTTGCGGTCTGCTCGTTACAAAGGGCAAGGCCGTGTTGCCCCTCGGGGAAGACGTGCAATTCAAACGGACGCTTGGCGGCAGCCATGGCAGAGGCGAAGAGCAACGAATTCTGCACGGGCACGGTGGCATCTGCCGCGGTGTGCCACAAAAACGCGGGAGGCGTAGTGTCGCTTACGTGCAGCTCCAGCGAGAAGCGATTGCGCTCCTCCTCGGTATTCTCCTCGCTGCCGCAAAGACGGTTGATCGAGCCCCTGTGCGCCCATTCTCCCGCGCTGATAACGGGGTAGCAAAGCACCATGCCCGTGGGGCGCGCAATATCCGTTTGCTCGCTATTCAAAATCTCGCGCACGGCAGGGTGATCCCAAAGCACGCCTGCGGATGCAGCCAAATGTCCGCCTGCGGAAAATCCGCTGATAAATACGTAATCGGGGTCAACGTTGTAGCGCTCGGCGTTCTCGCGCACGTACTTGATGGCGAGCGCTGCCTCCTGCAGCGGTCTGAAGCTTTTTGCATTTTCCTTCACCGAGTAGTGCAAAATAAAGGAGGCAAAGCCTGCCGCCGCAAATTGCAGTGCGATGACCTCATCCTCGCGGTCGGAAAGCGCGCTGTAGCCGCCACCGGGGCACACGATCACGGCGCG
>CAZOFQ010000119.1:2928-3366 GCA_964579105.1 uncultured Lachnospiraceae bacterium | reverse complement strand
CCAGGCAGTTGGTGGTGCAGGAAGCGGCGGAGATGATGGTGTCTTCCGCAGTCAGGGTGTTCTCGTTAACGGAGTACACGATGGTGGGCAGATCCTTGCCGGCGGGAGCGGAAATGACAACCTTCTTGGCGCCAGCGTTGATGTGAGCCTGGCTCTTCTCCTTGGAGCAGTAGAAGCCGGTGCACTCCAGAACTACGTCAACACCCAGCTCGCCCCAGGGGCAGTTGTTGGCGTCCTTCTCGGCGTAGATCTTCAGGGTCTTGCCGTCAACAGTGATGGTGCCTGCCTCGTCGTCAGCGACAACGTCGTGCTCGTAGCGACCCTGTGCGGTGTCGTACTTCAAAAGGTGAGCAAGCATTTTGGGGCTGGTGAGGTCGTTGATGGCGACCACTTCGTAGCCTTCTGCGCCGAACATCTGACGGAACGCCAGACGACCGA
>CAZOFQ010000119.1:0-2918 GCA_964579105.1 uncultured Lachnospiraceae bacterium | reverse complement strand
CGACCGATACGGCCAAAGCCGTTGATAGCAACTTTAACAGACATGTTAAAATCCTCCGTGTTTATATTTATTATTTTTTTGGATACCAGATTTTTCAATCCAATCTATTTTACCGCATTTTTCCTTTCTTGACAAGGGGTTTTATAAAAATTCATCATTTTTTATAATCCCCGCAAACAATTATGCGGCTTTTTGGCACTTTTTACTTCTCAAAGGTCTCGCGCATTACCGCAAGCTTGGCGTTTGCCGCCTCGGGCGTTTCGCCGATCACGCAATAATAATATTTGCACTTGGGCTCCGTGCCGCTGGGGCGTACCGCCACCCAGCTGCCGTCTGCCATGAGAAAGCGCAGCACGTTAGAGGGCGGGAAGCCGAGCGCCCGCATCTCTTCGGACTGATAATCCTCCACCTGTGCTACGGCAAGCTCACCTGCCTTGGCGGGGGGATTTTGACGCAGCTTTTCCACCAGGGCGGCGATTCTTTGCGCACCCTCTGCCCCCGTGTGTACTACACTGATGACGGTATCAAGGAAGTAGCCGTGCTGTGCATAGCACTCCTGTAGCACATCCCACAAGGACTTGCCCTGCGCCTTGTAATACGCTGCCGCCTCGCAAAGCATGAGGGATGCTTGCACGCCGTCCTTGTCGCGCGCGAAATCCGCGATCAGACAGCCGTAGCTTTCCTCATAGCCGAACGTATAGGTCTTTTCGCCCGTTTGCTCCCATCCGTGGATCTTGTCGCCGATGAATTTGAAGCCCGTCAGCGTTTTCTGCACCGCAACGCCAAAGCTCCTTGCGATACTGTCACCAAGCGTGGAGGTCACGATGGTGTTGCACATTACGGCGTTTTGCGGCAGCGTACCGTTTTCCTTGTGATAGGAGAGGATATATTGCAGCAGGATCGCGCCCGATTGGTTGCCCGTAAGCAGCGCGTACTCGCCGTCCTTCTTTGCGATCACGCCCAAGCGGTCGCAGTCGGGGTCGGTGGTGATGGCAATGTCTGCGCCCGTGCGGATCGCATAGTCCAGCACCATCTCATACGCCTCCTTGTTCTCGGGATTGGGACTCTTGGTGTTGATAAAATCCTTGTCGGGGAAGCATTGCTCCTGTACGGGGATCACGTTGTAGCCGCAGCGTCCCAGCACCTCTCGCACGGGCACGTTTCCCGTACCGTGTTGGGGGGAATAAACAACGGAAAGCTCTGCTGCATTTACCTTACGCAGGCAAATGCCCATCACGGCGTTATAATACGCCTCGTCCACACTGCCGTCCAGCAGGCAGATGAGGTCACCCGCCTCCTCCATGGAAAGGGAACGGATCGCAAGCGGATCCTCGATCGCGTCGATCACACCCGTGAGCACGTCGGTGTAGCGGGGCATCAGCTGGCAGCCCTGTTCGTCATACAGCTTGTAGCCGTTGTATTCGGGTGGGTTGTGGGATGCCGTGATCATCGCACCGCCGATGGCGTGAAGATGTCGCACGGCAAAGGAGAGCTCGGGGGTGGGGCGAAGGCTGTCGAAAATATACGCCTTGATGCCCTCGGCAGCAAGCACGCCTGCGGTCTCCATGCAGAACTCGCGGCTCATGCGGCGGTTGTCGTGGGCGATCACCACACCGCGTCGCGCGGCCTCGTCACCCACGGTCTCTTTCAAGTAACGTGCATAGCCCAGCGTCGCCTTGCGAACGGTGTAACGGTTCATGCGGTTGCTGCCCGCACCGATCACGCCGCGCATGCCTGCCGTGCCGAAGGAAAGATCCTGATAAAAGCGGTCTGCGATCTCTGCATCGTCACTCTTTATGGCAAGAAGCTCCGCACGGGTCTCCTCGTCTGCATTCGGGCTGTTCAACCATGTTTCAAAGAGTTGCTTATAATCTTTCATAACATTCCCCTTTCGGATCGTTGTTATTTTAAGTATATCACATTTTCGGGGCAAATTCAACCTCCTGCGCTTTTTTCTTTCATTTTGCATCTCTTGCGCGCTTGACAAGTGCGCGAAATTCATCTATAATATAGTGTATTAAGTTAAGACCTTGAAAGGAAACCGTAACATGGCAAAGGAAAAGAAATTGGTGGAGCAGATCACCTCAATGGATGAGGATTTTGCGCAATGGTATACCGACGTTGTAAAAAAAGCGGAGCTGATGGATTATTCCAGCGTAAAGGGCTGTATGATCTTTCGCCCCTACGGCTACGCCATCTGGGAAAATATTCAAAAGGATTTGGATGCCCGTTTTAAGAAAACGGGACACGAGAACGTGTATATGCCCATGTTCATTCCCGAAAGCCTTCTCACCAAGGAGAAGGATCACGTGGAGGGCTTTGCCCCCGAGTGCGCGTGGGTGACCTTTGGCGGCGAAAATCGCCTCACGGAGCGTCTGGCGGTGCGTCCCACCTCGGAAACGCTGTTCTGTGAGCATTTCCGCAACGTCATCCACTCCTACCGCGACCTGCCCAAGCTCTATAATCAATGGTGCTCTGTGGTGCGTTGGGAAAAGACCACGCGCCCCTTCCTGCGCACGTCCGAGTTCCTGTGGCAGGAGGGTCATACCATGCACGAGACCGCCGAGCAGGCGCAGGCAGAGACCCTGCAGATGCTGAAGGTCTACGAGGACTTTTATCTGGAAACCTTGGCGATCCCCGCCATCACGGGTCAAAAGACCGACAAGGAGAAGTTTGCGGGTGCGGAGGCGACCTACACCATCGAGCCGATGATGCACAACGGCGTGGCACTGCAGGGTGGCACCTCGCATTTCTTCGGTGACGGCTTTGCCAAGGCATTTGACATCACCTACGCCGCGCGCGACAATACCGTAAAGCATCCCTTCCAAACGTCCTGGGGCGTTTCTACCCGTTCCATCGGTGCCATCATCATGACACACGGTGATGACAACGGTCTCATTCTCCCCCCTGCGGTTGCA
>CAZOFQ010000118.1:0-3490 GCA_964579105.1 uncultured Lachnospiraceae bacterium | reverse complement strand
AAGGCAAAGGAGTCGCTCGGCATGCGCCTTGCCGTGACGCACAACCTCTATTTCTACAACGACCTCACGCAAAAGATCCGCGATGCGCTGGACGGAGGATATTTTGAAAGCTTTTATCAGAAATATCGCAATATTTTGGGTGAACGCCACCCCGATTGAGCATAAGATAGAGCAAACGAGGGGAAAATATTTCCACTGCTTGAAAATGAGGTAAGATATGATTAAAAAAACGTTATTGGAGGAACTGCTCGGCATTGCCGTGTCCACGGGCGCGGATTTTGCCGAGGTGTTCGCCGAGCAGGAGCGCTCCTATCAGCTTCGCTTGGTCTCAAAAAAAATAGAATCCGTGCGTGATGTGCTGCTCTCGGGCGTCGGTATCCGCGCCTTTTGCGGAACGAAGACCTACTACGCCTCCACGTCCGATACCTCTCGCGAGGGGCTTTTGCGCTGTGCCGCGAATCTCGCGGGTGCGATCGGCGAGCGTACGGACACGGCACATGCTCCCTCTCTCGTTTCCCGCACGGTAAGAGAAGAGGATATTGTGCGCCTTCCCTGCAACGAGGGCGCGGCTGTAAAATCCGAGCTGCTGCGCGAGGCGTGCGACGCGGCGCGGGGCGTGAGCGAAAAGATCTCGCAGGTGCAGGGCACGTATATGGACGTTGACCGCCGCTTTTTGGTGGCAAACACCGAAGGGCTGCTTGTACAGGACCGCAAGATCCGCACAAGGCTTGCCATCAATGCAACAGCCAGCGACGGCGGTGAAAACCAATCGGGCTTTTACGGACCCGGTGCGGGTATGGGGCTGGAATTTTTCGAAAAGCTCTCTCCGCGCGCCGCAGGCGAGCGCGCGGCACGCCAGGCGCTCACAAATCTTAGTGCCGTGTACTGTCCCGCGGGTAAAATGACGGTGGCGATTGAAAACGGCTTCGGCGGTGTGATCTTTCACGAGGCTTGCGGTCACTCTCTGGAGGCGACCTCGGTGGCGATCGGTGCTTCGCAGATGGCAGGCAAGCTGGGAGAGAAAATTGCCAATCCCAAGGTGACCGCCATTGATGACGGCACGATAGCGGGCGGCTGGGGCTCTGTGGGTGTGGACGATGAAGGAAATCCCGCACAGCTCAATGTGCTCATCGAAAACGGCATTTTGAAAAATTATATGATCGACCGCCTCGGCTCTCGCCGCATGGGGCTGCCCATGACGGGCAACAGCCGACGCGAGAATTACACCTACGAGCCGACCTCGCGCATGACAAACACCTTCATCGATAACGGCCCCGATAAAAATGAGGATATTATCGCTTCTATTGAGTACGGGCTTTACGCCAAGGAAATGGGTGGCGGCTCGGTCAACCCTCTTACGGGTGAATTCAACTTTTCCGTAAAGGAGGGGTATCTGGTGCGCAACGGTAAGATCTGCGAGGCGGTGCGCGGTGCATCCCTTATCGGCACGGGCGCACAGATCCTGCAGGATATCGACATGGTTGGGCAAAACCTCGCCACGGGACAGGGCGTTTGCGGCTCGTCCAGCGGCAGCGTTCCCACCGATGTGGGTCAGCCCTTGATCCGCGTAAGATCCATTACCGTGGGAGGTCGCTCATGAGATTTGAAGAAATAAAAGCGATCCTGTTCGATGCGGCGCATCGCGCAGGACTTAGGGAATTTGACGTTTACTACTGCAAAGGGGACGAGGAGTCCGCGCAGGCGCTCAACAAGGCGCTTGATTCCTGTGCCTCGGGTACCTCGGGCGGAGTGAGCTTTCGCTGTAACGTGAACGGACGCCTCGGCTGTGCCGCCACGCAAAGCATGAAAAAGGAGGAGCTGGAGGCGTTGGTCACGCGCGCCGCGGAAAACGCGGCTGTGACGGATGCGGATGAAGAGCCGATCTTCTATGCGGGCGCAGAGCCCTCCGCCTACCGCGTCGTAAATGCAAGCCTTCCCGAGCTCCCGGGCATTGCCGTGCTGCGCCGCACCGTGATGACGCTGCAGGATAAGCTGTACGCCGAAAGTGAGCTGATGACCGACGGCACGACCTCGGCGGCAGGGGCTGCCCGCACGACGGTGGCACTTGCTAATTCCAACGGGCTTTGCCTTGTGCGCGAGTCAGGCAGTGTTTACACCTACGCAGAGCCGATCCTTCACGATGGCAAGGAGCCTTCCTTCGGCTCGGCTATCGCCTATACGCTTGATCCGAATACCGATATCGTGCAAAAGGCAACCGCCGAGGCTGTTGCGCGGCTTGGTGCAGGGAACGTAAAAACAGGCACCTACGACGTGATCTTCCGTTCCCGACAGATGCGCTCGCTGCTTTCCGCCTTCAGCGGTGTTTTCAACGGCAAAAACGCAATGCTCGGCTTGTCGCTGTTAAAGGGAAAGGAGGGGCAGAAGATCGCCTCAGAGCAGCTCACGCTTGTGGACGATCCCTTTTACCCCGAAAACAGCTGCCAATGTGCCTTTGATGCCGAGGGTGTACCCACGCAGGAAAAGCTGCTGATCGAAAAAGGCGTGCTGAAAACCCTGCTTTATGACTTAACTACTGCAAAAAAGACGGGAACAAAAAGCACGGGAAATGCCGCACGCGGCTACGCCGATCCCGTTTCCATTGCGCCGTATTGCTTGCGCATTGAAAAGGGTGAGGAAAGCCCCGAGGAGCTGATGGCGCGCATGCAAAACGGCTTGTATATCACAGAGCTGAAGGGTCTTCACGCAGGTGCGGATGCCGTTACGGGCGACTTTTCTATTGAAAGCGCAGGCTTCTTGGTGGAAAACGGAAGGATCACACGCCCCGTGCACAGCTTCACCGTGGCAGGGAATTTCTTTCGGCTGCTTCACGCCATCGACGGTGTAGCGGATAACGTGGAAATGGGAAGCCCCTCTCGCTCTACGCTTGCCGCCCCCGACGTGCTGGTGCGCGGTATCGCTGTGGCAGGTGAGTAAAACTTTGTTGTTGAAAATATTTGCATTTTTATAAAAGAGGACAATTATGCTGACGATTAAGAAAAGAATTGCAGAAAAACTGAAGGGCGGCATTGACGCCTTGGGTGCACCCGATGCACTTACTGTTCAGGATCTGGCGCTGATGCTGGAATATCCGCCCGACGAGGGCATGGGAGATCTTGCACTGCCTTGCTTCAAGCTTTCCCGCACGCTGCGCCGTTCTCCCGTTCAGATCGCCGCGGCTCTTTGCGAGAGCCTTGACGGCGAGCCCTCGGTGGCACGTGCGGAGGCGGTAAACGGTTATCTTAATATTGTCGTTTCCAATGAATACCTTGTCCGTACCGTAATGGGCGAGATCTTCGCTAAAGGGAAGAAATACGGCGGCTCTGACGAGGGTAAGGGAAAGACTGTTGTGCTGGACTACTCCTCGCCCAACGTGGCAAAGCCCTTCCATATCGGGCATCTTGGCACCACTGTGATCGGTCATTCGCTCAAAAAGCTGCACGAATTTGCGGGCTACGATTGTGTGGGCATCAACTATCTCGGCGACTGGGGT
>CAZOFQ010000117.1:0-3562 GCA_964579105.1 uncultured Lachnospiraceae bacterium | reverse complement strand
GGCTTGCTCCTCCCGCAATTTTTTTACCGGTCGTGCACCGTGTATGCATTATCTCGGTAGGGGGGAGCGCTTACAATGCCCCGTATACGCGATGCGGGGCAAACAAAGCACGGGAGGAGCAAGCCTCTCCCTACCGAATATGTGCGCACACGGTGCGCTCTGTTCGCATAAACACCGTACCGCATTCTGTCATCCTGACGAACGCAACAAAGCGCGAGGAACGGATCTCGACCGAGGCAAATAGCCGAGGGCGCGGTTTGTTCACACAGATCTCAGCCTTCTCCCATGGGAGAAGGCTGAAGAGTGCATACACGTTGCGCGTTTTCCCACATTCTTCACACAAAAACCATTGACAAAACAGCGGTTTTCATTTACCATATATAATATATAAATAAAATGCATAAATCTAAGGAGTACATTATGGGAAATATTGTTTTGCAAGCACTCAAATCGCGCCGCAGCGTGCGCGCTTATCAGTCAAAGCAGATTGGCGAGGCAGAGCTGCAAGCCGTGCTTGAGGCAGGCACCTATGCCGCTACGGGCAGAAACAAGCAAGCCCCCATCATCATCGCCGTGCAGGATCCCGCCGCGCGCGAGCAGCTGCGCCGTATGAATGCCGCCGTGATGGGCACCCCCGATGCCGATCCCTTTTACGGCGCTCCCACTATCCTGATCATTCTTGCCGATCGCACTGTCTTTACACACGTGGAGGATGGCTCGCTGGTGCTCGGTAACCTCATGAACGCGGCACACGCCGTGGGGCTTGCCTCCTGCTGGATCCACCGCGCAAGGGAGGAGTTTGAAAGTGAGGAGGGCAAGGCGCTTCTGAAAAGCTGGGGCATTGCGGGCGATTACGTTGGCATCGGACACCTCGCGCTCGGTTATGCCGCAGCCGACCTGCCCGCAGCCGCGCCCCGTAAGGAAAACTATATCTATCGTGTGTGAGGTGCAGATATGATCTTGTATGAGGGTAGACCCGCCGATCCCGCAGGGCGCACCGAAAGGGAGTGCGGCGCTTACGATTTTCTTGATGCGCTTGGTGTCAAATACCACCGCATCGATCACGCGCCTGCCATGACCATGGCGGTGTGTGAGGAGATCGACGCGGCGCTCGGTGCCACCATCTGTAAAAATCTTTTTCTCACCAACCGTCAAGGCACCGCCTTTTACCTTTTAATGATGCCGGGGGATAAGCCCTTCAAAACAAAGGATATCTCGGCGCAGCTCGGTACCGCGCGTCTTTCGTTCGGCACGCCCGAAAAAATGGAGGAGCTGCTGCACACTGCCCCGGGCTCCGCCAGCGTCTTAGGGCTGATGCATGATCGCGAAAACGCCGTGCAGCTTGTCATCGACCGCGAGGTGCTCTCGGGCGAGAGCCTTGGCTGCCACCCGCTTGTCAATACCTCCAGCCTGTCTTTTCTCACCGCAGATCTTACCGAAAGGCTTCTGCCCGCCCTTCACCACACTCCCATCCTTGTTGATCTTCCGCGCTACAGCGAGGAGTAATGGCACACCACCGCGCACTGTGTATGCACTCTTAATTCTGAATTTTTAATTTTGAATTCTTAACATGTCATCCTGAGGAGCGCAACAAGGCGCGACGAAGGATCTCGACCAAGGCAAAAAGCCGAGGGCGCGGTATGTACGCAACCAACATCGCCTTCTCCTGTGGGATGAAGGCTAAAGAATTCGCGTGCGAATTCTTTTCGAAGAACGCCATGGCGTTCTTCAAGGGACACACGAAGTGGTGGATGAGGAGGACGGCGCACTATGTACATACCCTGCTCGCCTCTTTGCTATTGGTAACATTATGTCGGTTAAGAGTCTGTGCAAACAAACCGCCGAAAACGCCAATTGCGTTTTCGGGGATCTGTTCGGGTTTCTTTCCCCACACCCTCAGGATGACAACGTTTTGAAAGGAGACCGCCGTGCAATTTATTGTAAATGAAGCTGAAAACGGCAAAACGGTACGCGATTTTTTGAAATTGCATGGTGTTTCCGCCGCGCTTTCGGCAAGGCTCAAGCGCCTCCCCGATGGCATTGTGCTCAACGGCACGCGTGTGACGGTGCGCGCAGCCTTGCAAGCAGGTGATGTGCTCTCCCTTGCCATTGAGGATGGGGAAGCGAACGAAAAGCTTCTGCCCCTTGAAAAAGAGGTGGAAACGGTGCTGGAAACGCTCGATTTTTTGATAGTCAATAAGCCGCCCTTCATGCCCACGCATCCCTCACACGGCCATTTTGACGATACGCTTGCCAACGCTCTTGTTTGGCGTTATCGCGACACACCACAGTTTCGCCCGCGCTTTGTCAACCGTCTTGACCGTAACACCTCGGGTGCGGTGCTGGTGGCAAAGCATGCGCTCTCGGCATCAAGACTTTCGGCAGCCATGGCAAGGGGTGAGATCAAAAAAACATATTTTGCCGTGGTGTGCGGCAAAATAGAGGGGGAAACGGTATTAAAAACAGGCATTCGCCGTCGCGAGGAGAGCATCATCTTTCGCGAGGTCTGCGCCGTCTGTGAGGGCGACCTCGCCATTACGCATGTAACCCCTGTTTGTTACGCAAACGGCTATACCTTGGTGCATCTCGCACCCGAAACAGGGCGCACGCACCAGCTGCGTGTGCACATGGCGCACATGGGCACGCCGATTGTGGGGGATGACCTCTATGGCACTCCCTCACCCCTCATCGCGCGGCACGCCCTGCATGCGGCAACGCTTGCATTCTCCACGTCCGAAAACGGGCAAACGGTGCGCGTTTTTGCACCCATTCCCCAAGATATGCAAGCAATTATTGTTGAAAATTTTGGTAAGGAGGTGGCAGATAGGCTTGGGTAACAAAACCGAAAAACGTCGTTTTTTGCCGACGTATGCCATTGTTTTTTTTAGTATTGCGGCGCTTTCACTGCTCTTATATCTCATTGCCGTGGTGAGCCCCGCCTTTGCCAATTGGTTTAACTACTATATCGGCGGCGCGGTGCGTAGCCTTACCGCGCATCTTACCTCATGGATCCCGTTCTCGCTTGCCGAGATCATCATTTTTTCCGTCCCCCTGATCATTGCCGTCATTGCCGTATTTGCATGGCGACGTCACTGCGAAACCTGGGGGGCTATGCTGCGGTATCTCCTGTCGGTCATTTCGGTACTCAGCCTGCTGTTTTCTATCTTCGTTTTTTCCTTTGGCACGGGCTACCATACAGATACGCTTGATAAACGTCTGGGAATTACCGCCGACGCGGTCAGCGCCGCGGAGCTGAAGGCAACTGCGCTTTTGCTCGCCACCGAGGTCAATGCCGCCGCCGCAGAGGTTACCTTCGGCGAGGATGGCTTTTCCGAAATGCCCTATGATATTAAAACCATGAACGATCACCTGCTCGCCGCCTATGAGGCAGTCACGGCAGATCACACCTTTATACAATCGCTTAACAGCCGCGTGAAGCCGGTTCTCGCCAGCAAGGCAATGTCCTATACGCACATCACGGGTATCTACACCTATTTTACGGGTGAAGCGAATATCAACGTGTATTTTCCCGACTATACCATACCCTTTACCGCCGCACACG
>CAZOFQ010000116.1:0-3566 GCA_964579105.1 uncultured Lachnospiraceae bacterium | reverse complement strand
GAAGCACGCGCCGCCGTGGAAGCCGCTATCCTGCACAAGGGCCCCAGGTACCTGCGCTTCGGCCGTCTTGCCGTTCCTGTGGTGTACGATAAGGCTACCTACAAGTTTGAGCTGGGTAAGGGTGTTCGGATGACTGAGGGTACCGACGTTTCCATCATTGCTACGGGCATCATGGTGGATATGGCACTCACCGCTGCCGAGCTGCTGAAGGCAGAGGGCATTTCCGCCCGCGTGGTCAACATTCACACCATCAAGCCCCTTGATAAGGAGCTGGTGCTTGACTGCGCCGCAAAAACGGGCGCCATTGTAGTTGCCGAGGAGCACAACATTATCGGCGGTCTGGGCTCTGCTGTGACCGAGGCTGTTTGCCAGGCTCACCCCGTTCCCGTAACGCGCGTGGGTGTTGAGGATCAGTTCGGCCGTTCGGGCAAGGTTCCCGCACTGCTGGAGTACTACGGTCTCACGCCCGCCAACATCGTGGCAAAGGCGAAGGCTGCGATCGCACTGAAGCACTAAAGCATTTCACCCGAAGCGCATAGCGCTTCGGGTGTTTTCAAAAAGCTATGGAAACGAAACGATTTACAAAAAATGACGACGGATTTGTTTGCGCACATTGCGGCAAGCAGGTAAAGCCCCTGGGATATACCTCGCGCAACCATTGCCCATTTTGCCTGTGGAGCCTGCACGTGGACGTCAATCCCGGTGACCGTGCCAACACCTGCGGCGGTGCGCTGGAGCCCGTAAGTGCTGTGCCCGATGCCAAGCGGGGATATATCCTTATCCACCGCTGTCAGCGCTGCGGCGAGCTGCGCCGCAACAAGGCGGCACACGAGGCACCCGTTCAGCCGGACAATCTTTCGCTGCTGATCGCCCTTACGGCAAAGCAGCCGTAATTTATGGAAAGGTGGCAAACGGTATGAGAAAACCCTTTATTTTATGCTTGCTTTCCCTTGTGTGTGTGCTGTTGCTTGCTGCATGCGCAGCACAAGGACCCGACGTGACCTATGAGAGCGACCACACGCACGTGTACGGCTATTGGTATGACACCGTCGAGCAGAACGTGCAGGTGCGCTATTGCAGGATATGCCAGCAAAGCGAAACGCAAACGCTTGAACCAAACGAATGAAAAAGCACTCGGGAGAGTGCTTTTTTGCTTGACTTTTTCCTTGCGAGGTGCTATAATGTTGATATCATCAAAAGGGGGGTGTTTGCCGTGAGTAAGCACTTGATCGTAGTGAGCATTGACGCCATGGTGTACGAGGACCTTGACTATTGCAAAGCCTTGCCGAATTTCGCGAGGATTCTTGACGACGCCTCGGTGATCGAGCGCGTCCGCACCATTTACCCTTCGCTCACGCACCCCGTGCATGCCACCCTGATCACGGGCGCTCCCGCAGGGATCACGGGCACGGTGAATAATTCTATTTTTAACCGAGAAGCCCCCGATACGGGTAGCAATATCTGGTATAATTGGATGGATCAGATCGGGTGCGAGACCATCTTTCACGCCGCCAAGCGCGCGGGGCTCACCACCGCCGCCTCTACCTGGCCCGTGACCTCGGGCGGGCAGGACGTGATCGATTATCTCATGCCCTGCGTGCTGACTGCGGATTTCGCAGGGCTTGAAAAGGAGCCTCTCGGCGCTTACCGCAAGCTTGGCGCACAGGAGTGCATCATGGATATTGCCGAGCGCGCCATCGCGCAATACGGGTGGGAAAATCGCTATCCCGCCGTGGATGACCGCCAGGCGTTTTGCGCGGCGGAGATCATCAAGCGCTTTCGCCCCAATCTGTTGATCTCGCACCCCTCGGGTGTGGATCACGAGCGCCACGTGGGCGGTGTGTTCGGCAAAAACGTGTATAACGCGTTGGACGCCACCGACCGCTGGCTCGGCACCGTGCTGGACGCGGTCAAGGAGGCGGGGATCGAGCAAGAGACTGATATCGTGCTGATCAGCGACCACGGGCAGATCAATATTGTCAGAACGCTTTCCCCCAACGTGTATCTTGCCGATGCAGGCTACATCTGTTATGATGAAAACGGTAAGGTCACGCAGTGGCAGGCGTACTGCAAGAGCGCGGGCGCGTCCGCACACGTTTACCTTGCGAACCCCGAGGACGAAGTCCTTTACAACGGTGTTTATACGCTGCTTTGCGACATGGCAAAGGAAGGGGTCTACGGCTTTGAAAGGGTCTACACCACTCCCGAGGTGAAGGAAAAGTACGGTCTTTGCGGTGATTTTTCCTTCGTGCTGGAGACCGACGGCTACACCTCGTTCGGCGAGTGGCTCACGCGCCCTGCCGTGCGCGGCTATGACCTGAGCGACTACCGCTTTGGCAAGGGGACGCACGGGCACGAGCCGCACAAGGGTCCTCAGCCGACCTTCATTGCAAAGGGCCCTTCCTTCAAGCAGGGCGTGGTGATCCCCCAAGGGGATATCCTCAACCATGCGCCCACCTTTGCCGCCGCGCTCGGGATCAGGCTTCCCGATGCCGTGGGCAAGCCCGTTTGGGAAATTCTGAAATAAGCAAAAAAGGACGGGATATCCCGTCCTTTTTTACGCGTCTGACACTCAAAACGTTTCCTCGTCGGGGTCGATGGGGCGCAGAGGCGTGGCGGATGCCACGGGCTTTGCATTGCGAATGGGAGTGGGTGCCTTTTGCACCTTGGGCGCCTTCGGCGTTGCGGGTGCTGCGGGCTGTGCTGCAGGGGTCTCCACGCCCTGTGCGGGAGCCTCTTCCGCTTCCTCGTTCTGCTCCTGCTGCTCCTGCTGTGGTGCTGTGGGCTCCTCTACAAGGCGTTGCACGGGTGCGTGATAGGCTTGTGCTGCGGCTTGTGCGTTTTGTGCTTGCAGCTGTGCTGTCAGCTGTTGCATGGATTTTGCTTGCACCTGCCCCGTTTTGCGTGCGATCTCATCGGAAAGGCAGCCGTCCGAGAGGGCATGGCGAAGCATCTCCTTGATC
This sequence comes from uncultured Lachnospiraceae bacterium, assembly GCA_964579105.1. Classification (GTDB taxonomy): domain Bacteria; phylum Bacillota; class Clostridia; order Oscillospirales; family CAG-272; genus Firm-07. The sequence goes on along the minus strand of CAZOFQ010000116.1, from coordinate 603 downwards.
TCGCGGCTGTCCTCGGCCTGCTTTTGTGCGGCAATGACAAGAGAGCCAAAGCCGTACAGCACGAAGGAAAACAGAGGGGAGAGGAGCGCAAGCACAAGGCAGATGCCCGCCCCCTGCATCCCTGCGGTCTTCAGCGTTTCGTCAACGCCCTCGCCAAGAGCTGCGGCAAGGCACGCCGCACCAAATCCAAGGAAAGCGGCACAGAACAGAATTGCCAGGATAATGGCGATATATTGAATTTTTTTGCCCACGTTTTTGAACATAAGGAAACTCCTTGCGATATAAAGTAACACCTTCATTTTACACCGAAAGCGCGTCCGTGTCAAGAATAAAACGAATTTACCTTGCAAAAGATGCTCCGTTTTATCTAAAACGCAGAGAAAATCATGCTTTTTTGTGTGAAAATGAGAAAAAATTACCTAAAATAAAAAAAACTCTTGACAAGTGGGATTCCCTTCGTATATAATATATGTTGTCACTGTAAAAAAAGCGTGCATTGTGTCTTGTGGCCGATACGCTTCCGATACCAGAATTAAGGAGGTGCCATTATGCTCAGAACTTACCAACCCAAAAAGCGTCAGAGAAAGAAAGAGCACGGTTTCA
>CAZOFQ010000115.1:0-3728 GCA_964579105.1 uncultured Lachnospiraceae bacterium | reverse complement strand
AAGATCGTTGATCACGACCTTGGGACAGCCGTTTGCGCGGAGCTTTTCCGCCAGCTGCAGCACAGCCTTTTTGGTGTTGCCGTAGACCGAGGTATAGGCGATCACGATGCCCTCCTCCTCGGGCTGATAGCTCGACCAGGTGTTGTAAAGCCCCAAATAGTAGCCGAGGTTTTCCGTGAGCACGGGACCGTGCAACGGGCAGATGAGCTCAATATCCAGACCTGCCGCCTTTTTGAGCAGAGCCTGCACCTGTGCGCCGTACTTGCCCACGATGCCGATATAATAGCGTCTTGCCTCACAAGCCCAGTCCTCCTCCACGTCCAATGCACCGAATTTTCCGAAGCCGTCTGCAGAGAACAGCACCTTGTCCGTGCTGTCGTAGCTGACGATGACCTCGGGCCAGTGCACCATGGGTGCGGCCACAAAGGTGAGGGTATGCGCGCCGAGCGTGAGCGTGTCACCCTCTCCCACCACAATCTGCTTGTCGGCAAAATCCGTGCCGAAGAAGTTTTTCATCATCGCAAACGCCTTGGCAGAGGAGACGATCCTTGCCGTGGGGTAAGCCTTGGTGAATTGAAAAATGTTGGCGGAGTGATCGGGCTCCATATGCTGTACCACCAGATAATCGGGGGTGCGACCCTCCAGCGTGTCGCGAATGTTGTCCAGCCATTCGTGCGTAAAGGCGGCGTCCACCGTGTCCATGATGGCGATCTTTTCATCCAGGATCGCGTAGGAGTTGTAGGAAATGCCGTTTGGCACCACGTACTGTCCCTCGAACAGGTCGATGCTGTGGTCGTTGACGCCGATGTAGCGAATATCGTTTGTAATTTTCATGGGTATTCCTCCGTGTTCTGCGGCGTGAGGATCGCCGCCTCGGTTTTCGTGCTTTCAGCTATATTATAACAAGATCAGGGGATTTTTTGCAGGGAGAGAGAAAATAATTTTGATATTGGGCGGTGCGATCGCTCAGCTGTCGCTCCTGTTTATCGCAATAAGACCGCAAAGGCATGCCTCGGCGTGGAGGGCATCCGTTTCGCACAGTGTAACGGAACGAATCCTTTTGGCGGGTGCGGGGTTGCGCCACTCATAGCGGTAGAGCGTCACAGGGGTGCCGTCCTCGGCTTTGCTTTCGATCCCGTCTGTAAAATAGGTGGTAAAGTAGCCGTTGTGGCGGTAGTAGCTTCCCTTCATCGGCTCGTTTTGGCGGCGTGCGTAGTACCCGATGTTCCCACCGTACTCCAGTGGGATCTCCAGCACAGAGCCGTCGCAGTAGGTCACGCGGTAGCAACCGATGGTGTCCAGGGGCGCCCACGCGATGCGCGTCAGCTTGCGTGCGGTGGCATGCTCAAACAAGAGTGCGTCGCACCCGGCATTGATCTCCAGCTGCGTCACGCGCTCCTCCAAGGGCGTGCGGCGTGCAAGCAGCACGCTCTGCTCGCCGTCCAGTGGCTTTTGCGCGCGCAGTGCCGCGCGGATCGCGGGCATCATTGCCTTCAATGCCCTGTCGTAGACCCAACGCAAATGCGAATCGTAATCGGCCGACCAGAGCATTTGTGCGGTGTAGAGAAAATCGTAGAGCTTCCCCTCCTTGCCCAGTGCATACTCGTTTGTGCCGACCCATGCCGAGATCTGTCCGCCGATCACGCCATCCTTGGCAATGCGGCTCTCGTAGCGCGGGAAATGGCTGGAATACAGGTTGCCGTAGGCAAGCGGGAAGCCGTGGGGCAGCAGATTGTCCTCGATATCCTTATCCATATGGAAATACCAGATGAAGTCCAGCATCACCACGTCGCGGGGGATCTTGTGTACGGCAGGGGGCGTTTGGTATCTGGTCACGGGCTGAAGCATATCCGACCAGATCATCATGCGCAAGCCCTTTTGCGCAAGGTGTGCGTGATAGCGGCAGACGTCCGCGGCAAACAGGTCGGCGGGATCCTTTTCGCGGCACTTGGGGCAAATGCCGATCTGATAGACCTCGTCATGTCCCATGTGGACGTATTTCGTGGGACGTACTGTCTCGATGATCTCATCCAGCAGATCCAACGTGATCTCGTAGGAGCGCTCATCGGAGGGGCAATAGGAGTGGGGATAGAATTTTTTCGGCGGAACGTCTGCCAGCAGCTCGTCTACCTTGGCGGAGTCCTCCTCCTCGCCGCGCTCCGCAAGCTCGGGGTGCGCCAGCGTGAGGAATTGCACGTGTCCCAAGGATTGCACCTCGGGAATCACGTCGATGCCAAAGCTGCGGATGTAGTCCGCAAACGCCGCGACCTCGTGCTTCTCGGTGCAGCCCTTGCCACCTACGGAGGCATGGGGATATTTCGGCCATTTTCCCTCGCGCGCCATTTGCTTGGCATGCAGCACCGCCTCGGTGATCTCGGGGTGGCTGTCAAAGCGCATGCCGCCCGCAATTTCCAGAATAACGGCGTTGTAGCCCATCGGCGAGATCACGTACTTGATCAGTCTGCGCGCAAATTCCATCTCCTCAGATCCGGGCAGCATCAGATGCACGCCGCGGAAGGGCAGGCGGGGGCTGTCGTTGATCTCACAGCAGGGGAAGGCACCGTCGCACAGCAGCTTGAGCAGGCTTTCCGTGCCGTATACAAAGCCGCGCAGATCCGCGGCGCAAAGCAGGACGCCGTCAGCGCCCACGGTGAGACGGTAGGCATTCTCCGCGAGAGAAGCGTCGGTCACAAGACGAAGCGCGCCGTCGGCGGCTTGTTGCAGCGTGACGCCCGAGACCTCAGCAAGCTTTTGTGCAAAAACGGTGACCGCCGCTTGCGCGTCGGCGCTGTCTGCCCGATACGTGCAAAGAGCCGTAAGGGGAAGCGTTCCCTCCGTCAGCGTCATGCTGCACGGCGTGGGGAAGAGCATCGGTCCGTCCTGCGTGGCACCGTAGATCTTCAATTCCGTAAGATCCACCGAGGCAAAGTAGCTCTCAATCTCGATCACAAAGCCCTGCAAGGCTTGCGCAAGGGTGAGAGAAAGCGTTTGCGGCTGGATCACTCCGTCCGTTTCCGCAACGTGGCGGCAAAGCACGCAGCGTCGTTCGGCATCCCACACCGTTATAGCGTGCGGCGCGCTTTGCTCGCCCAGCGCGAGGCAAATATCGCTGACAAAGGCGGATTCGCTAAGCTCTACCGAAAGGTACAGGGGCTCCTCCATAAGATCCTGCCAGCGGATCAGCAGCTGCTCACCCTGCAGGGGGTTGCCCTCTATCTTGGGCACGGGCACCGTGCCGTCTGCCTTGTAAAAGCGAAGCGCGGGGGTAAGTATTTCGTTCAGTAAGCCGATACGCATAGTGTTGCTCCTCCTGTGTAAAAAAGTAGCCCGAGCGCCGTACGGGCACTCGGGCGCAAATGTTGTTTATTCCCATTCGCTTAAATTAGCATTAAATGTAGTGTATTTAGGTCTTTTTGCGTGATTTTTCGGGGGATTTGACCGCTATTTTCCGCCTCGTCTATGGAGTCCACGAAAAAACGGTATCAAATTGGTATCACCGATACCACCCGAAAAACACACTTTTTTCTGTTCGCTTTATTATACCATAAAAGCGGAATTAATACAAGAGGTTTGCAGTAAAAACAGGCAACATTATTGTAATTCTTTCTTTGTTCTCTTTGCTACACAAGCTACAAGTACGGCAAAATAGCAAAGCACGATTATTTCCACGATGAAATGATAGATGTTGACTTGCAAGATATCTACCTGTGTGCGTAAAAAGAGTTCAA
>CAZOFQ010000114.1:0-3734 GCA_964579105.1 uncultured Lachnospiraceae bacterium | reverse complement strand
CGGGGTGCTTCAGGCGCATTTTTTCGGGCGGACGCACCGTGTCGTTGTAGGCGATAAAGACAAGTCTTGTTTTGGCATTCAGCCCTTCCAGTGCCTCGTCGATCTCGTTGAGCAACACGACGTACCAATCCGAGGGGTGCATCTTCACACAATTCTCGCACTCGCAATTGTTATTGACATTATCCGCAAGCCAGACGTGGAGATAGTCGATATAGGGCTTTTGTTTCACGTAATCCACGCAAAAATCCACAAGAGATCTGCGTGCCTCGGGGTTGGAATAGCAGAAATGTGTGAAGAATGTGGATTTGGCAAAGATCTCGCGCTTGCCGTTCACCTGGGCGAGAAAGCCCTTTTGCTTTTCCGTAAGCTTTTGGAATGCCTCCTGCTCCTCGGCGGGGCTCCTCCCCTGAAAGCCGAGATTTTTGAATATCCAGTCATGTCCCACGGCGTGAAATTGCACACCGGTTTTGACAATATCCTTTTCCAGCTTGGCAACAAGCTCCTCCAGCATACCGTAATCGGTCACCTGCCTTGGCTCGCGCAGAAAACGATTGAGCTCGTGCCCGTACCAGCGATGCATGTAGGAATAGGGCACGATCCCTTCGATCATATACATGTTCATGCCGACCTTGGGCATCCAGTATACAGTGTCGCGCATATGCTCATAGCTGATCGCACCCTCGCAGCACTCACCGCGGAAGGGGGTATCTGCCTTTTTGCGATAGGTGAAGCGATGTTCCGAAAGATCACAGTACGGGATGTATTCGCCGCCCTCTCCCGGGCGCAGAAAGCGGCAGCCCGCAGAGGCGCAGTACTTGTAGACTGCCATCAGGACACTGCGCGGATTGCTGCCCGCAATATACCCCGCGCCGTTTTCCACGCGGATCTCTAAAATATCCTCCACAAAGGGGTCGAAAAGATCTGATGTATCCAGTCCCAGCTCCTGCAAAAGCCCCAGCACGATAGCGTCCTTGGGCAGGGGAGAAGGAAGCGTGTCGACCCATTCCGACTCGGGACAGATCTCACAGTTGGTGATAAGACGGACGTATTTGAGCAATTCCGTGGCGGCGTAATGCAGGGTCTCGTTTCCTGTTTTTGTGATGATCTTCATGAAATTTCTCCGCGAAATCTATCAAAATTTAAAATAGCTCTTGGCGTTGTTGTAGCAGATACCGCTAACGATCTTGGAAAGCGCATACTCGTCGCAAGGATACAGCCCCTCTTCTACCCAGCTGCCGAGCAGATTGCAAAGGATACGGCGGAAATACTCGTGACGGGGATAAGAAACGAAGCTGCGCGAGTCCGTGAGCATTCCCACGAATGCACCCAGCACGCCGAGATTGCCCAGCGCGCAGAGCTGCTGCTCCATGCCGTCCTTTTGGTCGTTGAACCACCAGCCCGAGCCCAGCTGGATCTTGGAGCGATGGGGGGCTTTTTGGAAGCAGCCCATCAGTGTGGCAAGCGTGTAGTTATCCTTGGGGTTGAGCGAGTAAAGAATGGTCTTGGGAAGCGCGTCCTCGCACTCCAGGGAATCCATCAGCCTTGCAAGCGGCTCTGCCACGCAGGTTTCTGCAATGCTGTCATAGCCCGTATCGGGACCGAGTGCGCGGTACATGGGCGTGTTGTTGTTGCGGAGCGCGCCTACGTGGATCTGCATGCACCAGTCACGCTTTTGATATTCCTTGGCAAAGAAGCGAAGCAGCTCGGTCATGTAGACACGCGTCTCCTCGGCAGTTGCCGTGCCGCCACTCATCACCTTTTGGAACACCGCAGCGGCGTTGCCCTCGGCGTAGGGGATAAAGTCAAGTCCGTGGTCGGAGAGGCGGCAGCCCTCGGCGTGGAAGCGATCAATGCTTTTTGCAAGCCAGTCCTTCAGCTCGGCAAAGGTCTTCACGCCCGTTTTTTCCATATAGGGCAGGAAGGTATCCTTGTGGATGTTTACGACCTTATCGGGGCGGTAGGTGGGCAGCACCTTCACGGCGTAGCCACTCTCGCGGATGGCTCTGTGGTGCTCCAGCGTGTCCAGCGGATCGTCCGTGGTACAGAGCGCCTCGACGCCCGAATTCTGAATCAGCTCGCGCGTGCTGAAGCCGCCCTTTTCCATGATCTTGGAGCAACGCTCGTAGATCTCGTCCGCATTCTGCTCGGTGAGCGCCTCGTCAATGCCGAAATAACGCTTTAGCTCCAGATGTGTCCAATGATAAAGCGGATTGCCGATCGCAAAGGTCAGCATTTTGGCAAAGGCGCGGAATTTTTCCTGCCAGGTGGCGTCGCCCGTGACGTACTTCTCCTCAATGCCGAAGGAGCGCATGGCGCGCCATTTGTAGTGATCGCCCGCCAGCAGTAGCTCGCCGATGTTGGTGAAGCGGTAGTTTTTGGCGATCAGCTCGGGGCTGAGGTGGCAATGATAGTCGATGATCGGCAGATTTTCTGCCATATCGTGATACAGGTGCTTTGCCGTTTTCGTTTGCAGCAAAAAATCGTCGTGAATAATGGTTTTGGTCATAATCATACTCCTTTACAGCGTAACGCCGTCCTTGAAAATAGAAATTTCACGGTAGCCGTGGATCTCGTTTTTGGTTTCCTTGCCCGATGCAACGGACAGCACGTAGTCGAAAAATTCTGCGTCGATATCCCTGCCCTCAAGCACGGGAGAGGCATCGAAGTCTATCCAGCTTTTCTTGTGCGCGGCAAGTTGCGCATTGGTGGCGATCTTTACCGTGGGAACGGGTGCGCCCAGCGGCGTGCCGCGCCCCGTGGTAAACAGAATGAGATGCGCGCCCGCGGCGGTCAGGTTGGTAATGGCAACGATATCGTTACCCGGACCGTTGAGCAGGGAAAGCCCGTTTTTGCGCACCGTGTCACCGTAGTCCAATACGTCCACCACGGGTGCGGAGCCCGCCTTTTGCACACAGCCGAGCGACTTTTCCTCCAGCGTGGTGATGCCGCCCTTTTTGTTTCCGGGAGAGGGGTTTTCGTACACTACCTGCCCGTGGCGCTTGTAATAATCCTTAAAGTCGTTAATAAGCGAAGCATTCTTTTGGAAGATTCTCTCATTCACGCAGCGCTGCATGAGCAGATGCTCCGCACCAAACATTTCGGGCACCTCGGTGAGCACGCAGCTGCCGCCCATGCCAATGAGAGCGTCGGAAAACCGTCCGACCAGGGGATTGGCGGTGATACCGCTGTATCCGTCGCTGCCGCCGCACTTCAGCCCCACACGCAGGCGGGAAACGGGCACGTCCACGCGCTCGGCGCGCGACGCGTATGCGTCCAATTCCTCGATAAGCGCAAGCCCCTCGGCGATCTCGTCCTGTGCCTCCTGGCAGTTGAGAAACTTCACCCGTTTGGGGTTATATTCGCCCAACACCTGCTTGAAGACCTCGATGTTGTTGTTCTCACAGCCAAGCCCCAGCACCAGCACGCCTGCGGCGTTCGGGTGATTGACAAGCCCACGCAAAATTTTTTGCGTAACGCTCTGATCGTCTCCCAGCTGAGAGCAGCCGAAGGGATGTGGGAACGCATGCGCTCCCGTAAGCGCGGCGAGGCGCTCGGAGATCTTGTTCACGCACCCCACGGTGTTGATGATCCAGATCTCATTGCGGATGCCCACGTCGCCGTTCTCTCGCAGATAGCCCTTGAAGGCTCGCTCTCCCTCCTGTACGAAAAATTCCGCACCCTGCGGTGTGTAGGTATAGGTCAGTGTATCGGAAAGGTTGGTTGCCACGTTGTGC
>CAZOFQ010000113.1:0-3802 GCA_964579105.1 uncultured Lachnospiraceae bacterium | reverse complement strand
CGACGGATTAAAAATATTTTAAAAAGGGGCTGTCTCAAATGCAAATTTGAGACAGCCTCTATTCAAAATCATTATATATCAACATTTTTTTACTTCTGACGACTTTTTGACGACATTTCAAGCGAAATATTCACAAAAAAGGAGAGGCAACCCTCTCCTTTTTCGTTTGTTTTCCGCCCTCTCAGGCGGCATATCCGCTATACTTTAGCAGCGCCGCCTTTTCGGTTTTGGTAAGCTTCAGCCCGCTGATATAACTCTCCACCTGCGCACGACCGTTGGCATTGGTGTACCCAAGGTAGCCCATCACCATATACTTTTGCGCGGCAGTCAGGCGCAGCGAAGCCACAAATTTCTCCACCTTCCGCTTTTTCGTCCCGGCAATCGGCTTGCCGTCCTTGTCCTTATCGGCTTCAAGCGAGCGCGCCTCGGCAATGATGATCGCCAGCTTTTCAATGTCAATAGCCTCGGCAAACAGCACGTTCTTTTCGGCAAGCTCCACGCCAAGCACGTCCTCTACGGCAAGATCCCAGTAAACGCCCCAAATAAACTGTATCGCCTTCGCCTGCGTTTCGGCATCCGCTGCGGCAAACTGCTTTAGCTTCACCATGTCGGCAATCGCCTCCTCACCCACCGCATAGACGGTACGCAGCCGCTTTTGCTGTTTGCCCGTAAGGGCGTGCTCCTCGCCGTTCACGGTCACGGTATCGCCAACCGAGCGCGGCAGAACCGAATACCCCTTGCCGGCAAGCTCCTTGAAAATATCACGCGTCGCCTTGTCCTCAATGCCAATTTTTTCGTCGATCATCAGACCCGCAATGGTCTCCACCATGTGCTCGTCCTCGTTCTCAATCGCCTTGGCAAGATCGGTAGAATATGCCTTGGAGGCAAACAAGCTGTCAACAGTATAGCCCGCCGTCGGCACAAAGCGCCGCGTGAGCCCCGTTGCAAAATTGTAGGCATTTCGCACGGGTATACCAAACATCTGCCCCGCAGCATAGGTCACCTTTCGCACAGAGCCGAACACATCCTGACGGCTCACATCCTTGCCCGAAAGCACATCCTTCGCCACGTTAAAGGAGTCCTTGGTAGCCACCAACACGTCATTGATCGTGGAGAGGAAGAAATTATCCAGCTCATACCCGTCGGCAAAGTAAGAATAAACGTCCCTCACAATGGGCAGACCGCCAATCAAGCCGCCCGCAAAATCCCACGCGCCCTGCGCCACATTGTCCTTCACTTGCTCCTCGTCCTTGTCGTAGAGAAGCCTGAAAAGATACGAGATCAACGCCATATAAATGGCTTGCCCCACAAGTGCACTTGTGCTCCGCAAGGCTTGCCCATGAGCACGCTTCAGGTCCTTTTGTAGCCGCGTCTTATCCCCGTCGGTCTTTGCATTTTGGAGCCGCCGCTTGATCACCGCCCACTCGCCGAGCGCATCAAACCAGCGTCCGATCACCTTCATGCCGTCAGCCGTAAACATTGTAAAGGTTCTTGAAAAGATACCGCCGCGCATCGCATCGGATTTCTCTGTCACAAGCGAGTTCTGTTGCGTTTCGAGAATAACACGTGTCAGCAGCTCACCCGCCGCCTTCAGGTTTTCCTCGGTGCCCACCTTGGCGCCGCCGTTTTTCTCCACCTGCAATTGACAAGCGTAAAACAAGCTGCAAATCACACGGCGATCCACAAAGCCGATGCCCTTCATCAGAACGTCCCCGACCTTGCCCGTTGTTTCCAGCACGCCTGCCGCCAAAGCCGCAGAATTATCGAAATTACGGAGCTCCGCCAGCGGGCAGTATTTGTCAACCAGCTGTGCGGTTTCCTTGCTTCCAAAGCCCTTAATGCCCCGCACGATGCAGTTGTACTCTAATATGTTACCTGCCGCAATCAGCGAGGAAAGCTGTGTCGCCAAGGTCTTGGGATTTAGCCCGAGCTGGAAGCGTGCATAGTTGCCGCGGATCTGCTCCACAAGATCCTTGAGAAAGCTTTGCTCGTCTTGCCCTGCGCGTCTGCCGCCCTGCAGATCCTTCGACATTTTGTCAAGCAGCTTCATCATATCGGTGCCGCGCTGCTTACCGTATTCCTCGTTCGTCGTTCGAATTGTGACAGGCTGATGCACGTTCTTCACACGCTCACCCTTACCGTCTACCCTGCCAACGTCTATGTTCTGCAACATAGAACGGTTCTCGGCAACGATGGCATAATTCTTGTAAAGCGCCATATTATGCACGTGGCGAAGCACCACGTCGTCAATGCCTTCAATAATAAGCTCGCCGCGCGCGCCCTCAACCGCCTCCTTGTTCAGCGACAGATGCCCCACACGGTCACCCTCGTAAAAGGTGGTGTCAACCGTCTTGGCAATGCCGTTGTGTGCAGATGGGAAATAATATCCCCTCTCGTGCACGCGGCTAAAGCCCTTCATCAGCGTGTCGGTGTCGATCTTCCATTTACGGCACGTGGTATTCAGCACGTTTTCAAGCAGCTTGATATATGCACGCTGATCCTCGGAAAGCATGCTCCATATCTCGTTTTCCAACTGCTTGCAAGCGCGTTGCACGTCCGCCCGCTTATGCTTGCGGCTTGCTTTTTCGCCCTTTCCCTGCTCGTAGATCAAGCCCTTGATGCGGTGCGGCTTGCCGTCCTTGTCCGTGAATTTGAAGCCGTTGTCGGCAAGCCCCTGCTTGCTCTTTTCGGTCTTAGCATTGCAGTAAAGCGTCATAAGCTGACCCACGGTCATTTTCTCGCCGCGAAACTCGATAAGGTCGTTTTCCAGATGCTTCGCCCACTTCTTGTGCTTCTTGTGCCACTCGTAGTATTCCCTCAACGCATGCAGCTCGTCTGCCTGCATTGAGATCGCGGCGTTTCGCATCCATTCGTGCATTTTGGTGTAAAAGCCGTTTCGGTCGTAACCGTCCATGGCACGGAACAGCGCGACGGGATCGCCAAACTGCCGCATATACTTGGATACGATACCGTGCACAAGCCAGTTCTGATCCTTTTTTGCGCTCTGCATTATGGAAACCATTTCTTCTGCCATCTGCTCGGCATCCACCCATTTACCGTTGATAAACACCCTTTGATAGCGCTCGGAAAGCTTTTGGAAGTGCTTGGCGATATCTACCACCATTTCGAGCTCCTGTGCCGAAAGCGCGCCCGTGCCGGTGGTCAGCTGCTCCAGCATAGCGGCAATATCCTTATCGAATACCACTTGACCGTTCGCCATGCCCTCGTTATGCTCGTCATTGACCGCCTTATACATCATCGCGTTATCCTCGGCACAGTACCAGTCCTTGACCTTTGCTAAGGTGTTGCGGATAGAACCCGTGAACGCACGCGAGGTTTTGAGGGCGGCGCGGAGCATATTGGGGATTGCGCGCAGAGTGTCACCATCGTAAATGGTAGCGCTGTAAAAACGCCCCTTTTCCACGTCACGCATCTCCTCCGCGATTTTACGCATCGCGTCAAAATGCGCGTTTTTGCGCTCGTTTTCGATTTGCGCCTGTTTATCACCAAGCAAGGCAGCTATGCTCAGCGTGAGATCCTCTCTCACCCAAGAGGTAGCTTCTTCTCCAAGCACATCTCGCAAAGATTGCTCGTTTTCAGTAACAGCAACAGCTAACACCCGATCCGCAACGCGTCCCGCCAAAACATACCTATCTCTAAGGTTGGCGGTGTTCAAGGTTTCATACAGCCACTTATCAAGATCCCCTCCATCACGGCGAGGAATTTCGCCCTTAATCTCCATTCCGTCATCCATAGTAAAAGTCAACAATTCACGCCGAATAGTATTCGACATTTCATTGAC
>CAZOFQ010000112.1:0-3828 GCA_964579105.1 uncultured Lachnospiraceae bacterium | reverse complement strand
TGCCAACCACTCGCGCGCCAAAGCAAAGCACGTTTGCATCGTTGTGCTCGCGCGTCAGGCGTGCGCTGAAGGTGTCGGAGCAGCAAGCGGCACGGATGCCTCGATGCTTATTTGCCGCCATGGACATACCGATGCCCGTGCCGCAGATCAGGATCCCAAGATCGCGCTCGCCGCTTTGAAGCTTTTTGCAAAGCGCGTTTGCAATCACGGGATAATGGCAGCTTTCACTCGTGTGCACGCCAACGTCTTCCACGTCAAAGCCGCGTGCGATCAGGTGATCGCGGACAACGGCCTTCAGCTCGGGGGCTGCGTGATCGCAGCCGATGATCAATTTTTTCATAGAATCAGTTCTCCTTTAAAGGGAGTATTTTAGGTTTTGAGTCGTTCCAAGCGCTCGCGCTCTGCTTGCGGTAAACGCAGATATACGGGCTTCAGCTCCGCGTCTGTGCCTCTCTCGCCCTCGTTTGCGCGCCGTAAAGCTACCTTTGCCACGGATATGGCATTCTGATCCGCAAGAAGCTGTGAAACGGCTTTTGGGGCTGTTTTTGGAGCGAGTCGCATGAACTCGTCCATGCCGTCGCCGCAAAGGGCAAAGGGCTTGCCGTAACGCTCCAATTCCTCGGCAAGCTCGGTGACGCTGAGCGCTCTGTCGGGGCAAAGCCGCTTCAGCTCGCCCTGCTCCATTGTGAATAAGGCGTTGTAGACCTGTCCGCGGCGTGCGTTCATTACGGGGCAGAGGATGCCGTCAAAGGGGACAAGGTTTTCCGCCAATGCCTCCAGCGTGGAAACGCCGAGGCAGCTTTTGTTTTGTCCGAATGCAAGCCCTTTTATCGTTGCCGCACCGATCCGTACACCCGTGAAGGACCCGGGTCCCACGCTGCATGCAAAAAGATCGATATCGCTCACACTCATGCCCGCAGCCCCAAGGACTGCTTCCACCATGGGGAGCAGCGTTTCGCTGTGGGTGTTGCCGTTTTTTACCGTGAAGGCAGCAAGGGGCTTTTCATCGCGACAGAGCGCCACACTTGCAACGAGCGCGGTGCTGTCAAGTGCCAGGATCAGCATGCTGCCACCTCCTCAATAGAAATTTTGCGACTGTCGGGAGAATTCGGGTCGTCCTTGGTAATTTGTACGCGAAGAAAGCGGTCGGGGAGCGCGTAAGGTATATTTTCGCTCCATTCAACCAAAATGATACCGCCGCGCGTGAGATAATCGTCGTACCCGATGGAATAGAGGTCGTCCTCGCTTGTAATACGGTACATGTCAAAATGGAATACGGGCAAGATGCCGCGGTGCTCGTGTACAAGAGCAAAGGTGGGGGAGCGCACGGCGGCGTCGGGGCAGAGTACGGAGGTCACACCGCGCACAAACGCGGTCTTGCCGACACCGAGATCGCCGTAAAGGGCAACGTAGCGCGGCAAAGCCGTATTTTGGAGCAGCTCCGTCGCAAGCGCCGCGCCCACAGCCTCGGTTTCGGCGGGGCTTGCGGTATGAAATTGTTGAGGCATATCTCAAGTCCCCCTTAAAGATTACTTGTCTCGCTTTAATTTTTCTCGTGTGCCGTCGGGACGCTCGATCACGGTGTTATCTAAAATAGCTCCGAACGAGGCACGGAAGTCGCGGATATATTCGGCGCGCAGTGCCGCCTGTTCTTTTTTCTCCGCATCTGTGAGGGCACGCGTTTTAGAAAGGCGTGCCAGCTCGTTGATGCGGTCTACTTTCGCTTGCTCCATGGTTATGCGCGTAAGGAAAGACCAAGCTCGCGGTCCAGAAGCACCAAAACCTTTTTGGTGACCTTTTCCGCATCCTCTACGGTCATGGTATGATCCTCGGCGCGCAGCGTCATACGGATGGAAACGGACTTTTTGCCTTCTCCCACCTGCACGCCGCGATAAATATCAAACAAACGGATATCCTCCACCAATTTGCCGCCCGCCTTTGCCATAACGGCCTCGATCTTACCGACTTCCATTTCTTCATCGCAAACAAAGGAGAAGTCGCGCGTGATGGCGGGGAATTTGGGCAGGGGCTTGTAGACCTTTTGTGCCGCGCGGAGTGCAAAGAGCGTATCAAAATCGATCTCTGCGGCGTAGAGTGCCTGCTCCGTGCCGTAGCTGGCGGCTACCGTGGGATGGATCTGACCGAAAATGCCGAGCTCGGTCCCGTCCTTGGCGGTCACCTTGGCACAACGACCGGGGTGATAGGCGTAAGCATCGTTTACGGCAACAAATTGCACGTTTTTGATGGCGGCGAGCGCAAGCAGATTTTCGATCACGCCCTTGAGTGTGTAGAAATCGGCATCGCCGTACATACCAAGCGTGAGAATTCGTCCCTCGTGCGGGAGCTCGTCGGTGCTCTCCTTCGGGAGATAAACGGAGCCGAGCTCGAAGAGTCTTGTGTTTTCGTTGCTGAAGTTGATGTTTCTTGCCAGCGTTTCCAGCATGGAGGGGAGTGTGGTGGTGCGCATAACGCTGGTATCCTCGCCCAAGGGGTTGGAGATCACGATGGAACGGCGCAAAGGATGATCCTCGGGCATGCCGATCTTGTCGTAGTATTTTGGGGAAATGAAGGAAAAGGTCTGGATCTCGTCCACGCCCATGCCATAGAGTGCGTTTTCCACGTCTACGCCAAAGGCTTGCTTGGGGGAGCGTCCGCCCTCGGTCGTTTCGCCGCGCATTTGCGTGGAGGCGATCTTGTCGTAGCCGTGGATGCGCAGAATCTCCTCGGCAATATCGTTCATGCAACGCAGATCAGCGCGGAAGGAGGGCACGGTGATCTGCCCGTTCTCCACGCGGCAGTCCAGCTGCGTGAGCATTTTGATCATATCCTCCTCGGCAATATCCGTGCCGAGGAATGCATTGTAGCGTGCGGGCTCGAAGGGAAGCACAAAGGGCTCTTCCTTGCCGGGATATACGTCGATGATGCCGTCTACCACGTCACCTGCATCAAGCAGCTCCACAAGCTCGCAGGCACGCATCAAGCCGCCATAGCAGTTTTCGGGATCAAGGCCCTTTTCAAAGCGGGCGGAGGATTCGGTGCGCATGCCGTTTTTCTTGGCGGTTACACGTACACCCGGACCGTTGAAGCATGCGGATTCGAACACTACCGTAGCGGTATTGTCCTTGATCTCGCTGTTCGCGCCGCCCATCACGCCTGCAAGTGCGCAAGCCTTCTTTTCATCTGCGATCACGAGCATGGAGGAATCCAGCACGTGGTCGATATCATCCAAGGACTTGAACTGCTCGCCATCGCTTGCGCGGCGCACGCGGATGGCGGAGCCGTCCAAGCAGTTATAATCAAACGCATGCATCGGCTGACCGTATTCCAGCATGACGTAGTTCGTGATGTCAACAATGTTATTGATGGGGCGAACGCCTGCGGCGTGCAGACGCATCCGCAGCCAAAGCGGAGAGGGGGCGATACGTACGTTTTTCACCACTTTTGCGGCGTAGCGGGAGCACAGGTCGGGGGCTTCAATTTTTACCGAGAGATAGTTGTCGATCTTGTCGCCGTCGTTTGTGCCCTTGATTACGGGTGTGGGCAGCTTCCATGCTCTGTCGAAGGAAACGGCGGTCTCTCGTGCCAAGCCGATAACAGAGAGGCAATCGGGGCGGTTTGAGGTGATCTCAAACTCCACGGAAGTATCGTCCAGCATCAATGCCTTGCGAATATCCGTGCCGAGCATGTCGGCATAGCACTCATCCAAAATGAGAATACCGTTTTCCTCTTTGCCTGGGCACTCGTGGGTAGTGAGGCCCAGCTCGCCCATGGAGCACAGCATACCGTTGGAGGGCACGCCGCGCAGCTTGCCCGCCTTGATCACGACAC
>CAZOFQ010000111.1:0-3928 GCA_964579105.1 uncultured Lachnospiraceae bacterium | reverse complement strand
CAGGGTTGTTTTACCGGCACCTAAAAAGCCGGAGAAAATATCGATCTTGGTCATTTATTTACACTTCCTTTTTAAATTTTAAAATTTCGCGCGGATGTAAAAGGTCTCAAGCGTGGCAAATGCCTCCTCTACCAGCTCGTCCACGGGGAGCTTTCGCTCCTGCTCCTCTACCTTTTCAAGCACGGGTCTTGTTTTCGGGTGTTTGGGGGTAAATACGGTGCAGCAGTCCTCATAGGGTAAAATAGAGGTCTCGAAGGTATCGATCTTGCGCGCGATCTGCACGATCTCCTCCTTATCCATGCCAATGCATGGGCGGAACACGGGGTAGGCGGCAAGCGCGTTGGTCACGTTGAGTGCCTGCATGGTCTGCGAGGCAACCTGCCCAAGGCTCTCACCCGTGATCAGCGCCTCACACCCGCGGAGCTTTGCCACGCGGTTTGCAAGTCGCATCATGTAGCGGCGTAGCAGGAGGGTGAAGTATTCCTCGTCACAGTGCTTTACCAGCTCCTCTTGGATATGGGTGAGGGAAATGACGTTCACCTGCATGCTGCCCGCCCAGCGTGCCACCAAGCCCGCAAGATCCAGCACCTTCCCGCGAGCCTGCTCGCTTGTGTAGGGCATTGATTCAAAGTAAAGCGCCTCCAGCTTCACGCCGCGCTTTGCCATCATCCAGCCTGCCACGGGGGAATCGATGCCGCCCGAAAGCAGCAGCAGCCCCTTACCGTTGGTGCCAACGGGCAAGCCGCCCGCGCCCTTAAACTGCCCCGCGTGCACGTAAGCCGCGGTCTCGCGCACCTCCACGCGCACCGT
Source organism: uncultured Lachnospiraceae bacterium (assembly GCA_964579105.1). Taxonomy (GTDB): domain Bacteria; phylum Bacillota; class Clostridia; order Oscillospirales; family CAG-272; genus Firm-07. The sequence goes on along the minus strand of CAZOFQ010000111.1, from coordinate 3,118 downwards.
TACCTCGGGGTTATGCACATCCACGCGCAGGTGCGGTAGCGTCCCGAGGATCGCGCCGCCCGCCTCGCGCGAGATCTCGGGCGAGGGGAGGGGAAACGCCTTGTCCGAGCGCTTTGCCTCCACCTTAAAGGTTTTCTTGCCCACAAGAAATTGCGGCAGATAGGCTCTCGCGGTGGCAAGAATGCTTTCCATATTCTTTTCCGCAACCGCGGCACGTACCACGGCAGCTACGCCAAAGAGGCGGCGTGCCGCCTCAAACATGCCGTCAAGATCGGCAAATTCGTCCTTTGGCTCAATGTAGACCGTGCTTTGTGCGTAATTGACGCTGAAATTGCCGAAGGAGGCAGCGCGGTAGCGCAGCTCTTTGGCAAGGATATCCTCAAAATAGCGGCGATTGGCGCCCTTTAATACGATCTCTCCGTATTTGCAGAGTAAAATTTCCTTCATGCGGTGCTCACTCCTCGTCCTGTTCTTCTGTTGCGGCATCAATGTCGTCATATGCCACATCCTCGGCGGGGGCGGTCAGCAGCTCGCGCGCGCGTGCAAGATAAGCATCGGGCACATAAATGTCGGTGCCGTGCAGATTGTTGCCCATCAAAATGCGAATGGCACTGCCGCCGCTGCGGTCCTTTTTGAGGTAGGGGATCTGCTCTTCCTTTAAAAGCGCCTCGTACATCTCAACCAAAATGTCGTCATAAAGCGTGCAGAGGAGCGAAACACCCTTGTCGTCAAGCACGGGCTTGTCAAGTCCGAAAAAAAGATCCATCAGATCGCCTCGCTTTCGTAGTAGTGGGGAAAGAGCCTTTCAAACACGCGGCGACAGGCGTTGGTATCCGCCGCCGAGGTGTGTGCCGTGCCCTCCCACGGGAGAGAAAAATGTGCCATGGCATCGGTGAGAGAAAGGTGGGTAAGCTCCACCTCGTGCTCGTGGATGTAGTGCGAAAATTCCGCCGCGCAGTCAAGCAGCTTGTCATGCAGGCGCGTGCGCTCCTCGCGGGTGCCGTAAATGCGCCTGAGGTGTGAAAAGTCGGTAGCGGTGCCAAATGCAATAAGGCGCTCTGCGCCGTCAAGGATCTCTAACAGCTGTGGGGTGATATCGGCAAGCGTTGGGGCATCCTTTACCATTTCGGGGGTAATGCCGTGTATTTTTTCGGTGCGCTTCCAGCGCTTTTGGCGCACGGGCCGCGTGAGGGTATCCAGCACTGTTTCGCCGTTTCCGTTCACGATCGAGACCGAAAGGATCTCGTCATGGTCATAAACGCCTGTCAGCTCGAGATCAAAAAAGAGCACACGTGTGGGGTCCATCCCGTAATAGGCGGCGCGTCTTTTGTCACCCGCCGCACGCTTTTCGACAAGCTCCTTTTGGTAGCAGGTGCGGCAGAGCTTGGCGCGGTAGCGCGTGCCCGCTCCGCATTTGGCACAGGGCAGAGGTAAGCGTGCGCAGGCGGCGCGGTCATATAGCTCCACGCGCTCACCGCTCTTTTTAATATAATATGCCACCGGTGTGCCGCTTGGCTGATAGTACATGCGCGCCAGCACCTCGGCTGGATAGTAGCCAAGCGCCGCCGCACGGCGGGGGCTTACACGGCGCAGCTCGCCGCCCGGCTCATTTGCAGGGAGCTGCTTCGGCTGCTTGCCGTACCATTCGGCGGGCGGCGCCTCCTTTACCTTGTTGGGGGCAAAATAGCAGATCTCATTGCCGCTTTTATCTGTGCCGCGTGCCACGGGCGCACCGCTCGGCATCAGGTGCATTTGCTGCAGGGTCACCTCCGAGAGCAGGTGGCGGCGGCTTGCCTCACCCTCACTGATGCGGGGTAGCTCGCGTGCTTTATATTGTGCAGATATTGTTTCCATCGATCCTCCATATCAAACACTGATTCATATTTATCTTTGTTATTATAGCATAACATAATTAAAAATACAAGAAGTATCATAAAAAACACTCTCTCACTTTCACTCTTTCTTTTTCGACACGGGTGACATATTCTGTTGATAGAAGAGTCACCGAAAAACGGATGGCGGTGATTAAAGGTGCGCTTTTGGGCAAAATAATAAGAGCACAAAAGCGTTACTTTCAAAATTTGGAGGAAAACATGATGATCAGTGTCAAGCGCGGAGACATATATTATGCGGATCTGAGTCCTGTGGTCGGCTCGGAGCAGGGCGGAGTGCGTCCTGTTTTGATCATACAAAACGATGTGGGCAATAAGTATAGCCCCACGGTGATCGCCGCCGCCATTACCTCACGTATGGGTAAAACAAAGCTGCCCACACATATTGACGTTTATGCAGAGCGCGCGGGGCTGGCGCGCGATTCGGTGGTGCTTCTCGAACAGGTACGTACGCTTGATAAGCGCAGATTGAAGGAAAAAATGGGGCATCTTGACGAGCAGATCATGACCGAGATCGACAATGCCATTGCCGTCAGCCTCGGGCTATTGCCGCACGGCGCGCGCTTGCCTGCGCGCGTGTCGCCCTCCCCCACCTATGCACCCGCCCCCTTCGCGGTGCAGGATATCCCCGCGGCTGCCGCAAGCACCGCACCCGCAGGCACGCCCGCCACAATGCCCGCCGTGGCAAGCGTAGCGCCGGTGAGCGCATCTGCCGCTGCCACCCCGCCAGCGCAGACGGTAGCCTTGGCTTCCACTGCACCCGATGAAGGGAAAACCTAATTATTTTTGATTTTTTTGCTGAAAGCCCTTGATTTTTGCCGTGTTTTTCGGTACAATGAAGAATGGAAAAATTTTCAAAGAAAAGGAGATAAAAAACATGGCTCTTGTTACAACCAAGGAAATGTTTAAAAAAGCTTACGAGGGCAAATATGCCATCGGTGCTTTCAACATCAACAACATGGAGATCATTCAGGCGATCACCGAGGCAGCTGCAGAGGAGAAATCCCCTGTAATTCTGCAGGTATCTGCCGGTGCGCGCAAATACGCAAAGCACGCATATCTGCTTGCTCTTGCACAGGCAGCTATCGAGGATAGCGGCGTTGATCTTGCGCTCCACCTTGACCACGGCGCAGATTTCGAGATATGCAAATCCTGCATCGACGGTGGCTTCACCTCCGTGATGATCGACGGCTCTCACCATTCCTTTGAGGATAACATCGCACTGA
>CAZOFQ010000110.1:0-3989 GCA_964579105.1 uncultured Lachnospiraceae bacterium | reverse complement strand
CTGCCCACGGGCATCGTGGTAGAGTGCCAAGAGGAGCGCAGTCAGTTCAAGAACCGCGATAAGGCAATGAAAATGCTTCGTGCCAAGCTGTTTGACATCAAATCGCGGGAGCAACAGGAGCAAATTGCGGGCGCGCGCCGTGACCAGGTGGGAACGGGCGACCGCAGTGAGCGCATCCGCACCTATAATTATCCGCAAAACCGCGTGACCGATCACCGTATCGGACTCACGCTGTATAAATTAGATAAAATGCTTGACGGCAACATTTCCGAATTGCTGGAAGCCCTCATTGCCGAGGATATTGCCAAAAAGCTGCAAAGCGAGACAGTATGAAAGACACGGAATTACTGAAAATAGAGCGAGTTGACGGCAGGGAGAGAGAAATTGCCCATGCAGCCGAGATCCTTGCGTCGGGCGGTCTTGTGGTCTTTCCCACGGAGACAGTGTACGGGCTTGGCGGGCTTGCCGTAAGCGACACTGCCGCAAGGGCGATCTATACCGCCAAGGGACGTCCCTCGGACAACCCTCTTATCATCCACATCGCAGAGCCCGCGGATGCGGAAGCCTACGCGGTAACGAGCGAGACCTATTACCGCCTCGCAAGGCAGTTTATGCCGGGGCCCTTAACGGTCATTTTGCCCAAAAAAGAGTCGATTCCCGCCTCCGTCACGGGCGGCCTGGATTCCGTTGCGGTGCGCTGCCCTGCACACCCTGTGGCAAACGCCCTCATACGCGCGACGGGCGCGCCCGTTGCCGCCCCGTCTGCCAATCGCTCGGGGCGTCCCTCCCCCACACGCGCAGAGCACGCCGTTGAGGATCTATGGGGGCGTGTGGATCTCATCATCGACGGCGGAGAATGCGAGGTGGGACTGGAATCCACTATTGTCAAATTAGACGGCGATAAGGGCGTTTTGCTGCGCCCCGGCGGTATTACGCTTGACGCACTTTCCTGCGTTTGCGAAATGTCGGTAGCGCCCGCCGTAACCGCAGCGCTTGCCGAAAACGAGCGCCCACTCTCACCAGGAATGAAATACAGACACTATGCCCCCCACGCTCCGCTTGTGTTGCTTGACGGAGAGGATGGCAGCGTGCTGAATTACTTAAAGGAAAAAGCAACCGAGAACAGTGTGGGGATCCTGTGCTACGAGGAGGAAATTCCCGCCCTGCAAGGCGATTGCACGCTCTTTTCCATTGGAGCGAGGAGCAATCTGCAAGCGCAAGCCAAGCGCTTATTTGCCGCTTTGCGGGAAGCGGATGCTCATCCGCAATTGCAAAGGCTGTATGCTCACCTCCCCCCCCGCACAGGGCTTGGGCTTGCGCTTTATAACCGTTGTATTCGTGCCGCGGCTCACACCGTGAAAAAGATAGATTAAACAGAAAGGACAGGAAAAATGGCAAAAAAGAAATCTGCATCGGTCACAGACCTTTCACAGATCGTTCCCGCCCCCGCCACGCCTCAGCCCATTACGGAAACCATAGAAAAAAACTATATGCCCTACGTCATGAGCGTGATCATTTCCCGCGCCATCCCCGAGATCGACGGTCTTAAGCCCTCTCACCGCAAATTGCTTTACACGATGTATAAAATGGGGCTTTTATCGGGTAACCGCACCAAGAGCACCAACGTCGTGGGGCAAACCATGAAGCTTCACCCCCACGGCGACGCCGCTATTTACGAAACCATGGTGCGCCTGACACGAGGCTATGCCGCGCTGCTCCATCCGCTTGTGGACTCCAAGGGCAGCTTTGGCAAGCAATACTCCGGCGATATGAAATACGCTGCCTCCCGTTATACCGAGGTCAAGCTGGACAGCATTTGTCAGGAGCTGTTTGCGGGCATTGACAAGGACGCGGTAGAGTTTGTCGACAACTACGACAGCACGATGCAGGAGCCCGTGCTTCTTCCCACCACCTTCCCCAACGTGCTGGTCACGCCAAACGTTGGCATTGCCGTGGGTATGGCATCCAACATCTGCTCGTTCAATTTAGCGGAAATCTGTGACGGCACCATTGCACTGCTGCGAAATCCCAAGACCTCGATCGATCGGCTCTTGGACATCATCAAGGCCCCCGATTTTTCGGGTGGCGGCACGATCATTTACGACCGCGAGCAGATGCGCGCCATTTACGAAACGGGCCAAGGCTCCTTCCGTATCCGTTCCCGTTACAGCTACGATAAGGAGGCAAACTGCATTGATATTTTGCAGATCCCCTATTCCACCAACATTGAAGCGATCTTAGACAGCATTTCTGCGCTGGTGAAGGAGGGCAAGGTCAAGGAGATCGTGGATTTCCGAGACGAGATCGATCTGAACGGCTTCAAGCTGACGCTGGATCTGCGCCGCGGCACCGATCCCGATCAGCTCATGAACCGCCTTTACAAGCTCACACCTCTCGAGGACAGCTTTAAGTGTAACTTTAACGTTCTCATCAACTCTGCCCCGAAGCAATTGGGCGTGTTGGATATTCTGAAGGAATGGATCGCATTCCGCACCGAGTGCGTTCGCAGAGAGCTGCGCTTTGACCTAAAGAAAAAGCGGGATCGCTTGCATCTGATCACGGGTCTTTCCAAGGTTTTGCTGGATATTGATAAGGCTGTAAAGATCATTCGGCACTCCGAAACCGACGAGCAGGTGCTCACCGACCTGATGGCAGGCTTTGGTATTGACCGTATTCAGGCGGATTACATTGCAAACATCAAGCTGCGTAATTTGAACAAAAACTATATCTTGAATAATGTCAAGGAGGCGCAGGAGCTGCGCAACGATATTGCGGATATGGAAGCTACGCTTTCCGATGAGCTGCGGTTGCGCGCCAAGATCGCAGAGCAGCTCACGACAATCAAGAAAAAATACGGTAAACCGAGACAAACGCAGATCATCGATGCAAGTGAGATCGCCACGGCACAGGAAACCGTCTCCGTAGAAAACTATCCCGTCCGTCTGGTGCTGACCAACGAGGGCTATTTCAAAAAGATCACCTTCCAATCTCTGCGCGGCAACGACGAGCAAAAATTGAAGGAAAACGACAGCATCAATCAGATCATCGACGCCGAAAACAAGGATCAGCTGATCATCTTCACCGACAAGGCGCAGATCTACCGCGTGGCGGTGGACGATTTTGAGACCACAAAGGCATCCGCTATGGGCGATTTCTTAAACGCCAAGCTGAAAATGGAAAAGGACGAGCGCCCGATCTTCATGCGCGTACAGAACGAGTACGTTGAGGGCGAAAACATGATCTTTATTTTCGCCAACGGCAAGGGCGTGCGCACGCCGCTGAAGTCTTATGAAACGAAGGGCAACCGCCGTCTGCTCAAGGGCGCTTATTCCCTTGCTTCCCCACTCGTTGGCATTTTCTACGAAAAGGAAGTCGAGCCGTTTGAGATCATGATGATCTCGGATCAGGAACGTGGCATCATCTTCAGTAGCAGCAAGATCAATGTTATGACAACAAAGGGCTCGGGCGGAAATTCCCTCATGACCCTCGGCAAGCGCGAAAAATCCGTAGTTCGGGCGATCACCGATTTCAAGGAGATCTACGGCAACCAGAAAAAGCTGCACAAAAATATATTGCCCGCCACGGGCTCGCCAATCGGAGATAAGGGCGAACAACTTTCTATGTATGACAAAATATAAGGAGATTTTATCATGAAACAATCGCAAAAACAAAAGGCAAAACAACTATGGATCCGCATTCTGCTTATCGCACTTGTATCGCTGATGGTAGCAAGCCTTGCATTTTATACGATCTGGATGCTGGTGGATCAGATCAAGGAGAATATCGAGGAAAAGGAAAAGGAAAAGGAAAATGCGGGCAGTGAGACCAATTTCGGCGATACGGAAACCGAAGACGAGCACGAAAACGAAAGCGATACTCCCGAAATCTACTATTAAAATGTTGAAAAACAGAGGCTCCCGTTTTCTCTGCTATTCTTAACGGAGAAATCGTGTCGGCGTATAAGCGGAAGGCGAATTGCCTTCCGCTTT
>CAZOFQ010000109.1:0-4020 GCA_964579105.1 uncultured Lachnospiraceae bacterium | reverse complement strand
TTCCTCTAAAAAGCATAAAGGAACCAACGTCCTCTGCAGTCAGCTGGTTCCTTTAATTATTATCTATTTTTGCAATTATATCATATTTTGCTCTTTCTGTCAACCTTTTTTATACGGGACGCCGATTCTTTGTGACGCAAATATTGATGAGCGAAGGTATAAAGAAAAATCCATCACAGACTCGCGTCCATGATGGGTTTTTCTCGTCCTATTCGGCCTTTGGTTATTTCTCCGTTAAGACGGGCAGGCATTTCAGCACCCGTTTTTTCTTGTATCCCGATGATATCAGAACACTTTTAATCCTCTAAAACGGTGACGTCGCAAAGATACTCGATGCGCGTAACGCGGGACATGTGATTCCCCAGCTCGTCGGTATAGCTCACGCGCAGCCATTCTCCGTCCGTGGCCGTGATGCGGCACAGGATATCGGGACTCCCCGTAAGGTATTCCGCATCCTCTGTTTTTACGACGCAACGGCATCCCACCAGATCAGAAAGTATAGCAGACATAGCAATTCCCCCCTTTTTTTTTGATCAACAACAGTTTTCACACACCAAGGGGATTTTATGCAAAAACGGAGAAATTTTACTCCGCATTCGGCAATTGCTCTTCAAGCTCTGCCTTTTCCTTTTCCAAGCCTTCCTTTTCCTTTTGCAATTGGTTGAGCTCCATTAAGCGCATCACGCCGATGAGCAATGCGAGCGCGAAGATCACCACGATGAGCACGCGGATCACCCATTGCACGGGAGTTATTTTCTCTTTCTGTGATTTCATGATCCTCTTTCCCTTTCTTGCTTCCGAACTTCCCCGAAAATCCCACGGCGGCTGCCGCCAGCTGCGAACGGCAAAGCGACTGGGAGGTGCGGAAAAGCAGCTTTACGTGAAGCACCCTGCAAGCCCGACGCAAGGGGTGCAGGAAGCAGTGCAAAGCCATACGACAAAACGCCTTTACGGGCAGTACAAGCAAAGCGCGCAGATAGATTCCCGTCGCCGCCAGTGCAAACGCAAGATACGCCGATAAAAGGCAAAGGGGGCGCGATAGCAGGATGCGAAATGCGGCAAGCCCCAAAAAAGCAAGCAACGGCACGGAAAGCCGCCACGCTCCGTCGTTTTGATCGTACAAAAGCAGTATCAACGAAAGTGCAAAGCAAAGACAGTACAGCGCGTCGCAAACAGCAATCACCGTACCGCGCCATAGGCGGCGCTTACGCTTGTGCGGCATGGGCACCGCGCGCTTTACGAGTGGCAGTGCTTTTTCATACAGAGGCGCCATGCGGGGTGGGGGCAAATGTGCCCCGAGTAGGATCCGAACGGCAACAAAGCCCTCATAAAGAGCACCCATGGCAAGTCCCAGACAAAATGCACAGAGAAGCAACCAAAGCTGCCTCTCGGGATAAATCTGCATCAGCCGAAAAAGCGTGCGCGAAAGCCTTTTGGGGGAGCTGACGCATCGCTGTAATAAATGCCGCCGATGTGCCCGCTGATCTCTACAATACCGCGCGCAATATCCAGGGTGCTGACGTGCAGAGCCTCACCCTCAACGGTCATATCTCCGCAATCCGTTACCAGCACCACGCTGTGCTCGTCGAAGCTTTCCACCTCGGTCACACCCGAAATTTCCGCTTTTGTGCGTGCCGATAGAGAAAGAGTGTGCTTTTTTTTGACTTCCTCTGTTCCCTTTTCTGTCATAGATTGCCTCCAGCATTTTTGCTACAATGTATGCAGAAGGTGATGAATTTATTCTATAACCTCATACAGACTCGCGGCATCCGCTTTTCCCACGGTCTCCTTCACACAAAGCACGCGCACCTTGAGCGTGCGACCGCCAAAGCCCACCTCGATCACATCGTTTTCCTTTACGTTGTAGGAAGCCTTGGCGCTTCTGCCGTTTACCGTGATGCGTGCAGCATCGCACGCGTCGTTGGCAACCGTTCGGCGTTTGATGATGCGCGACACCTTCAAAAATTTATCCAGTCTCATATTACTCCTTAAAAAAGGCGGCGGGGTCAACCCCGCCGCACATCTTTTTACTGAATGGCGTCCTTGAGAGCCTTGCCTGCTACGAAGGAAGGGACCTTGCAAGCAGCGATCTGAATTGCCTCACCATTCTGAGGATTCTTACCAACTCTGGCTGCGCGCTCTTTCACGGCGAAGTTGCCAAAGCCAACCAAGGAAACCTTATCGCCTGCCTTGAGGGCGTCGGTGATGGCATCAAGGGTGGCGTTGAGAGCTGCCTCTGCCTGCTTCTTATTAAGATCTGCCTTGTCTGCAATTGCCTGGATGAGTTCTGCTTTTTTCATTGTATAGTACATCCTTTCGTGATTTTATACGATAGGAAACACGGATATTTCCCCCTCGTTAGGTTTATTTTACCATATCGGTTGCAAAAAATCAATAGGTTGGCCAAATATTTTAGACATTTTTGTCAGCTTTTTTTAATTTTTGCCACAAAATATCGAGTTTCTCCGCGTCCAAATCCTCTATCTTGTGCCCCGCCGCCGTTGCCGCCTGCTCTACGGCGGAAAATCTGGCAATGAATTTATCGGTGGCACGCGTCAGCGCCTCCTCCGCATTCACCTTACACTTGCGGGCAAGGTTGGCAACGCTGAACAGCAGATCCCCGAGCTCCTCGGTGAGATGCTCCGCATCTCCCTCACGCATCGCCTCGCGCACCTCGGCGAGCTCCTCCTCGACCTTAAGCGCCACACTTTCGGCATCGGGGAAATCCATTGCCGCCGCCTTTTTGCCCACCTTGACGGCGCGCATCAGCGCGGGAAGCTGGCGCGGGATCGCATTCAGCTTATCCGTTACGGTCTCGCGGTTCTTTTCCTCGCTTTTGATGATCTCCCAGTTAGAGAGCACCTCGTCCGAGGTATCCGCGCGTACGCTTCCGAACACGTGCGGATGACGGTGGATCATTTTTTGACAAATATCGTTTGCAATATCGTCAAACGTGCATCTGCCCGCCTCGCGCTCCATTTCGGCGTGCATCGCTACCTGTAGCAGCACGTCTCCCAGCTCCTCGCGCAAAAGGGCGGGATCCTCGGCATCAATGGCTTCGATCACCTCATACGTTTCCTCAATGAAATCGTTGCGGATAGAGCTGTGTGTTTGCTCTCTGTCCCACGGACAGCCGCCGGGAGCACGGAGCAGCTCTACTATGGTAACCAGATCATCGGCATTATATGCCTTTTTTTGCAGGATCTTCTCCATTTTTTCGTTTCTGTTCATGTTCAACCTCTATTTTCAACAAATTACATTTTCTCAAAAACGCGCACAGCTTTTCGCCCGCAGGCAGCAGGGCAAGATCGGCTTCCTCTATGGCACGCAGCCGAAGAGCAAGCAGCAGCACGGCAAGCACCACCAGCAAAAGCACCGCAGGCATCAGCCACAGCGCGTCTCCCACGCGCTCCCGCAAAAAGAAGTAGCAAAACGCACCAAGCAACACAGCGGGCAGCGCGCAAAGCAAGGGGCGAAACAGATCCCGAGGCTCCGCCACCGAAAAAGGAAGCACGCGCGCAAGGGCGATCCATTCTATCAAAAGCACGGTCACGGTGCAGGCGAGTGTACTGATAGGCGCGCCCATAATATTGACTTGCGGAAGTGTCAGCAATATGCTCTCAACAAGCAGCTTTACGGCGGCTCCCGCCCCCATAGCGATCACGGGAAGAACGGTATGTCCCATAGCCTGCAGGGCGGCACCCGTAAGCGTAAGAAGTGCGGCGGGCACAACAGAGATCGCCAGCACCGATAAAAGCGGTGCAGCCACGGCAATGGCATCCCCCTGCCCCGCATAAAGCAAGGCGAGCAGCGGTGACGCAAACACCGAAAGCCCGAGGGACGCAGGGATCGCAACAAGCGCAACCACGCGCATCGCCGTGCGCAGAGTGTCGCGCGCTCCTGCTTCGTCCCCCTTAGCAAACGCCCCTCCCAAAAGCGGCATAAGCGCAAGCGTGATGGGAGAAAGCAATGAGGGCACGAGATTGTACAGCGGAATGGCAAGATTGCCATAGCTGCTAT
>CAZOFQ010000108.1:0-4090 GCA_964579105.1 uncultured Lachnospiraceae bacterium | reverse complement strand
TATGAAAGCCTGCTATCCTTATTTGAAAGAAACAAAAGGCAGCATCGTGAATTTCGCCTCGGGTGCAGGGCTTTTCGGCAATTACGGGCAATGCTCCTACGCCGCCGCCAAGGAAGCCATCCGCGGCCTTTCGCGCGTGGCGGCAACCGAATGGGCGGCAGACGGTATCAATACGAACGTGGTTTGCCCGCTTGCCTGGACGGCACAATTGGAGAAATTTGAGCAGGCTTATCCCGATGCCTTCAAGGCAAACGTCAAGATGCCCCCCGCGGGTCATTTCGGCGACCCCGAAACCGAGATCGGCCGTGTTTGCGTGCAGCTGGCAAGCCCCGATTTTAAGTATATGAACGGAGAGACCCTCACGCTGGAGGGCGGCATGGGTCTGCGACCCTAAAGGAGTCATTATGAAAAAATTTCGCGCTCCTCTTCTGTTTTTATCACTTGTTCTGTCGCTCCTGCTCGTTTCCTGCTCCACACACATTGAGGACACAAACGGAGAACAAACGGCACTTTGCAGCATCACCGACGAGGATATTCTGACCGATTCGCCCACCCATACCGCTGTGGGCAGCGTACGCTCCACTCTGAATGACAAGCAGACGCTGCGCGTAAACAAGCTGAGTGGCATTTACGCATTTGATGCGTACTTGGCAACGGATGCCACGCTCACCGTAACGCTTTCCACCACACTGTACGAGGGCAATCTGCGCGCGGTCCTGCTTTGCGACGGCGAGTACGTGCAGGATATCGACGTGAACACAGAGCGATCCGTGACCGTCTCCGACGCAAACGGCAGATATCAAGTGCGTCTTGCCGCAGAAAGCGCTAAGCTGGATGCGGAATTGAATTTTAGCGAACAGTAGCCACTCTTTCAAAAAGCACCCCAAACGGGGTGCTTTTTTGCTTGTCTTCCTCTTTTTTATCCTTGTCGGAAAAGGCGTTTTTTCGCACCCGTTACGGCACTTTTTGCCAAAAAAAGATTCCCGTACGCAAAATCGGCGTTTTGTGTTGACTTGTGTAGTAAATTATGCTATAATATATAAAGTTAAAAAAGCATCGCGCGCCAGAGCGCGTGCAGGAAAGGCAACGAGAATGAAAGCAGCAAACGCATATCGCCTTCTCGGCATTGATATCGGCACGACCTCGCTCAAGGCCGCCGTTTTTGACGGAGAGGGCAAGCGGCTTGCCGTGCGTGCGGTAGATTACACGCTGAACACGGATGCCGAAACGGGCTTTATTGAATTTGACGCCGACGAATACATCGTCATGTGCCGTCACGTGATCGCAGAGCTGGAGCAGGAATGCGGCAGCATCGACGCGCTCTCGGTCGACACGCAGGGAGAGACCTTGATCCTTACCGACAAGGAGGGCAAGCCCCTTTGCCCCGCCGTAGTGTGGCTGGACAACCGTGCCGTAGCCGAAGCCGAGCAGATCAAGGCAAAATTCGGCAGCAAGCGCGTTTACGAGATCACGGGTCAGCCCGAGATCACCGCAGGCTGGCCTGCATCCAAGCTGCTGTGGTTTAAGCACAACAGACCCGAGATCTTTGCCAAAACAGAAAAGATCTTCCTGCTGGAGGATTGGGTGCTTTATAACCTGTGCGGTGAGTTCGTTACCGAGCCCACCATTCAATCCTCCACCATCTACATGGACATCGCTACCAAGGATTGGTGGCAGGAAATGCTGGATTTCATCGGCATTTCAAGGGAGCAGCTCCCCCGCATCGTCCCCACAGCCCGTGTAGTAGGCGAGTGCAACGGCATCAAGGTCGTCAGCGGTGCGCTGGACCAGATCGCGGGCACCGTGGGCTGTGGCGTGACCAACGAAACGCTCATCAGCGAAATGACGGGCACGATCATGGCGATCTGCGTCATGACCGACAAGCTCCCGCCCTATAACCCCGACAGCATCATTCCCTGCCATCTGCACGCCATCGACGGCAAATATTGCCTCATTCTTTGGTCCTCTACGGCAGGCATGGCGCTCAAGTGGTTCAAAAACAACTTTGCCGAGGGCTTTTCCTTCAAGGAGCTGGATGGCTTGGCGGCACAGGTACCCGCGGGCTGCGAGGGGCTGACCATGCTCCCCTACTTCTGCGGCTCTACCATGCCCAAGTACAACCCCGAGGCAACCGCCTCGTTTACGGGCATCACCCTCTCACACACACGTGGGCACTTTGCGCGCGCTATCATGGAAGCGGTTGCCTACACCTTAAAGCAAAACCTTGATTATGTAGGTGCCGAGCAGGTGAGCGAGATCCGCATCACGGGTGGCGGTGCCGCAAGTCCCTTGTGGGCACAGATCAAGGCAGACGTAACGGGCAGAACGCTGCAGGGCCTAAACGAAGGCGAGACCGCTTGCCTTGGATGTGCCGTTTTTGCCGCTGTGGGTCTGGGGCTTTATCCCGACGTTGCCTCTGCCGCAGACGCCGTGGTGAAAACCAAAAACCGCTATACGCCCAGCGGTAACGATTACACCGAAGGCTTTGCGCGTTACAACAAAACCGACGCGCTGCTGAATAACTAAGTCCAACAAATTTCTTTTTAGGAGAACGCCATGTATAAGAATTACAAAATCAGAGCTCCCTATTTCGAAATAGGCCCCAAGTGCTTCATGTGGGGAGAAAGAATGTTGAAGCTTGCCAAGGCGGTGGACAAGATCGCGCACAAGTACGACCTTGATATCATCGTTACCCCCCAGTATGCAGACATCCGCCTGCTGGCTGAAAACACGGAGTACATCCACGTTTACGCCCAGCACATGGACGCGCTCACCCCCGGACGCGGGCTTGGCTCCGTGCTTCCCGAATCCGTGAAGGAGGCAGGCGCTGTGGGCGTTATGCTGAACCACGCAGAAAAAAAGCTGACCCTGGACGAGATCAAGGCAACCATCGCCCGTGCCGACGAGGTTGGACTTGCCACTATCGTTTGCGCTGACAGCGTAGAGGAGATCCGTCAGGTCGCATTGCTCGCGCCCAACCTCATCGTTGCCGAGCCCACCGAGCTGATCGGCACGGGCGTAGCAAGCGACATGGGCTACGTACGCGACACCATTGAGGCTGTTCGCAAGATCAATCCCGACATCATGGTGCTGCAGGGTGCAGGCATTTCGGGTCCCGAGGACGTGGCAAACGTCATCCGTGCAGGCGCACAGGCGACGGGCTGCACCAGCGGCGTGATGAAGGCAGCAGATCCCGAGGCAGCCGCCGAGGAGATGCTCTGGACGCTGCGCAAGACCTGGGATGAGGTACACGGCAAATGATGGAAAACTCCTTGAATCAGGCGTTTGACGCCTTCAAGATCGAAGCGGAATCCATTCTTGAGACCGCAAAGGTCCTTGACCGTGAGGAAATGAGAAGGGCGGTTGAGGCTCTTGCCAAGGCAGAGCGCATCGCCTCCTCGGGCTGCGGTCACTCGGGCATTGCATGCAGACATTTCGCACACCTGATGTGCTGCGCGGAAAGACCTGCACACTTCATTTCCCCCGCCGAGGCAGTACACGGCGGTCTCGGTTACATGAAAAAGGGCGACGTTATGCTCCTCGTTTCCAGAGGCGGAAAGACCGACGAGCTGCTTACCATCCTTGACGTATGCAAGCAAAAGGGTGCGACCATCATCGGTGTGACCGAAAATTTGGAATCCCCGCTTGCCACTCAGGCAGACATCGTGCTTGCCATGAAGGTCACCAAGGAGTGCGACAAATACAACTGCCAGGGCACGACCAGCTTTGCTGTAACCAACGCGATCTTCGATGCGCTGCAGGCTGCAGTGATCGAGTACACGGGCTATCAGAAGATGGACTTTGCCCTCATTCATCCGGGCGGTGCCGTAGGCAAGCGCCTGAATGCGAAATAATCCACCACGTTCCTAATTTTTTATACATAAAGGAGAAAACACCATGGAATTCAAAATGATCCAGAAAGAAATTCAGCTGCAGTCTCGCGGCTGGATCCCCACCTTCCACGACATCTCTATCGACGTGCACAAGATCGTAGAGGAATCCGGCATCAAGAACGGTACCGTGTCTGTGGTTTCCCACCACACCACCTGCTCCGTTATGATCCAGGAGTGCTCTCACGACTTCGACACCT
>CAZOFQ010000107.1:0-4100 GCA_964579105.1 uncultured Lachnospiraceae bacterium | reverse complement strand
ATACTTTTTCAAACAACATTATTTGTTTGTCGTATCGCAATTTTAAGTAGTGAAGCATAAAGAAAAATCCATCACAGACTCTCGTCCATGATGGATTTTTCTCGTCCTATTCGGTTTTGCTTATTTCTCCGTTAAGACGGGCAGGCTTTCACGGGAGCCTCTGTTTTTTTCCAAAACGCAATAGCCTTGCAGGCGGCGAGCAATGTGTCAGCAAATACAGTCTTTTAGCAGGGGGAATGCGTTTTCCGTCCTTTACAACCGCGCTCACGCGCGCGATCACGGCGTGATGCATGATCCCCTTTTCCAAAACGTTTTGATTATCTCCGCGAAAGCTCAGCGTACCGTCTTTTTCGATTTTTACAAGGCGGTGCAGAACGAATCGACCGTTTTCCCGTTGAAATAAGCAAACGTCGTTTTTGCGAAGAGCCTCGGGTTGTACAAGACAGACCGCATCACGGGTGGGGCGGATCAAGGGCAGCATGCTCTCGCCGCGCGGATATAACAAAAACTCCTCGCCCCTGGCAAAGGCATCTCCGATCGCGGGCAGAAGCTCTGCCACGCTGCACTCAAGCTTCCACAATTGCGCCAACCCTCCTTAAAGCATCAAGAAATGCTTGTACATCTCGCATCGCGCTTTCCTCGTCGATGTCATACCGTGCGGTAAGCGCCGCTACCAACGTGGGCAGGTCTGTTTCTTTATCCAAAAGCTCCCAGATCACACTTCCCGTGGCATTGATGGAAAGCATGCCGTTAAAACGGCGCGCCGCCTCCCCCACCGCCACGATCACGTAACGTGTGCCGATCTTACGCTTGATGAAATCCGAGCTGCGAATCATACGTTCTCCTTTCGCATCCCCGAGTAAGCCACCTCTGCGGCTTCGGGGTGCATATTGCATTGTAACAGATATACGGGGGTGCATTGCAGCATGCGATCCAAAAGCGTTAAAAAGCGCTCTGTGCCTTCCTTTGTATCGGGCATGAGGATCTGGTGATAAAGGTGATTCAGCGTTTCTGCGTCCTGCATGGGTGCAATGCGGTTTTCAGCTGCTCTTTCAAGAAAGCAGATCGCGTGCAGCGGCGCGCATGCGTTTTGATACAAGCGCTCCTTTCCGCACCAAGGCGTGCCAAACACCGCAAGACGATCCTTTACAAAGCGCAGGATGGGCTTGTCTCCGTTCAAGATCCGTGCACGAGCGCCAAAGCGCTGCAGCCAAAGTGCGGCGTGTGTGGATTTTCCCGTTCCGCTGGGTGCGGAAAATACATATGCCCCCCCGTCACATTCCACAGCCGCGCCATGAAGCACAAAAGCGTCAAATTGCGGGAGCTTTTTTGCAATGTCGCGGTAGATACAGGCAAATTCCGCTTCGGCAGGTGTAACATGCTCCTTCGCGTTTGCCATTTCCGCCTCGATCTCTGCAGCTGATACGCTTACCGTGATGTCTGCGTGCTCAAAATCGCAGATAAAATCGCGGCAAAGCGAGAAACACGCGGGCGAGTGATGGAAAATCTCTACGTTGAGGTCCGCTATACGTATTTTCAATTCTATCACGCCCCTTTCTTTGTCAAATATGTACGTGCGTTACCAAGGTCAAATGTGAATCATGCGAAAACTCTACGGGAATAAACCGTTCCCCGTCAAATTCCGCAACCGAATAAGAGGCGTTAGAGGGATAATCCTGCTTTTCGTCCGCCTCGTCTGCGGTAAATCCGCAGATTTCCGCCCAAAAGGAACGTATCACAGCGCCGTGAGATACGATCAAAACGGTCTTATCGGCGTTCTCCTTGGCGATGCGCAAAACGGCGTTGTAAAAGCGCAGGCGGCACTCTGCCTCACTCTCGCCCTCGGGCATGGCAAAGTGAAAATAATGGTGCCGAAAGCCGTTGATATACGCCTCGGCTTCGTTTTCCTCCAGATATTCTCTGGATTTGCCCTCCCAGCTGCCGCAACGGATCTCGCGCAGCTCGGGATCCGTGATCACGGTAAGACCGCGCCGCGCCGCGTGAGGAATGGCGGTATGAAGGGCTCTTAAAAGATCGCTTGAGTAGACAGCATCGATGTGTGCAGTCGAAAGATGTGCCGCGGTCTGCTCTGCCTGTTCTAAGCCGATCGGTGTCAGCGGAACGTCCAAATGCCCCGCAATGACGTTTTTCACGTTTGCCGCACTTTCCCCGTGGCGCACCAAAATGAGCTTCGTCATGGCGTTAGTCGCAGTTTTCCCAGTTGTGGTAGACGTTCATCACGTCGTCATCCTCTTCCAGCATCTCGATCAGAAGTCCCATAAACTTAAGATCGTCTGCGTCCGTAAGCGTCACGGAGGTGGACGCGAGCTTATCCTTTTGGGCGGAAAGGATGGGGTAGCCTGCACCCTCCAGTGCTTCCTTTACGGCATAGAGATCCTCTACCACGGTATAGATCTCAAACAAGCCTTCGCCTGCGGCGAAATCCTCTGCGCCCGATTCCAGCGCGGTTTCCATCAGCGTATCCTCGTCGATATTGCTATCCTCGTTGCTCACGATGATCACGCCCTTGTCCTCAAACAGGAAGGAAACGCACCCGGAGGTGCCCATATTGCCGTGATACTTGTTAAAGTAGGAGCGCACATTGCCTGCGGTGCGGTTGCGGTTATCCGTGGTGGTCTCCACGATCACGGCAACACCGCCGGGGCCGTAGCCCTCGTAAGTAATCTCCTCATAATCCTCGCCCGTGCTGCCCATTGCCTTTTTGATGATACGGTCAATGTTATCATTGGGCACGTTGTTGGATTTCGCCTTTTGAATAAGGTCGCGCAGCTTGGAGTTGGAGGCAGGGTCTCCACCTCCCGCCTTTACGGCAACGGCAATCTCCTTGCCGATCTTGGTAAAGACCTTTGCCTTTTGCGCGTCGGTCTTTTCTTTTTTGTGCTTGATGTTCGCCCATTTGCTATGTCCTGACATTTTTCTATATCTCCTTAAATTTTTTCCATGGTTTTGAGGCAGATCAGCGGGAAGGCGTTGCCAAGCACGATGTTGGCAGCTTTGGTGATCGCCACGCGCGTAGCGCGCACGTCTGCATCCTCTGCCGCAAGGATGGGACAGTTGTGATAAAAGCGGTTAAATGCGGCAGCAACGTCAAGAATATACCGCGTAATCACGGAAGGCTCGTAATCATTGATGGCATTCTGCACACGCTCGGGGAATTTGGCAAGCACCTTGAGCAAGGATGCCTCGTCAGCGGCAGTAAGCTTCATCTCGCCCGTTTGCTCCCCTGCGCGGCGCAGCACAGAGCAGGTGCGCGCAAAGGTATATTGCACGTAAGGTCCGGTATTGCCGTCGAAATTCAGTGCGTCCTCCATCACGAAGTTGATATCCTTGATGCGGCTGTTGGAAAGGTAGTAGAATACGATAGCGCCGACGCCGACAGCCTCCGCAACCTCTGCCTTATTTTCAAGATTGGGGTTCTTTTGCTCCATAATGGCGGCAACCTCGTCAATAGCTGCCTTGAACAGGTCCTTCAGTAGCACTACGTTACCCGTACGGGTGGCAAGCTTGGCGCCGTTGATGCTGACGGTTCCGTAAGGAACGTGCACCAGCTCGTCCGACCAATCGTAGCCCATCAGCTCCACGACCTTGAACCACTGCGCAAAATGCAGGCTCTGCCCCGCCGAGGTCACGTAGATCGCCTTGTCGAAATCATAGGTCTCCTTACGGTAAACGGCGGCGGCGATATCGCGCGTCGGGTAAAGCGTAGAGCCATCTCGCTTGAGGATCAGGCACGGGGGCATATTGTAGGACGCAAGATCCACAATAGAGGCACCGTCGTCGATCTTCAAAAGCCCCGCGTCGCGCAGCTTTTGCACCTGTGCGGGCATTTTGTCGGTATAAAAGCTCTCGCCCTTGTAGCTGTCAAATTCGATTCCCAGCTGCTTATAGGTCTTTTCGTATTCCGCCAGGCTGATGTCAATGAACCAGCGCCAAAGCGCAAGATTTTCCTCGTCGCCCTGCTCCAGCTTTTTGAATTCCGCACGCGCGGCGTCACCGAGGGCGGGATCGGCGGGAATCCCCTTTTCCTCATTTCCGGAAATGGCATTGTTGATGCGCACGTAAAGCTCCACCAGCTTGTC
>CAZOFQ010000106.1:0-4154 GCA_964579105.1 uncultured Lachnospiraceae bacterium | reverse complement strand
GTGACGTGATGAGCGACATGGTCTCCACCGCCTTCGGTTCCCTTGCCATGATGACCTCCGTACTGGTTTCCCCCGACGGGAAATACGAGTATGAGGCGGCACACGGCACGGTGACCCAGCACTACTACCGCTACCGCCGCGGCGAGCAGACCTCCACCAACCCCATCGCCACCATTTATGCCTGGAGTGGAGCGTTGCGCAAGAGAGGCGAGCTGGACGGGCTTGCAGACCTTATGCACTTCGCCGACCAGCTGGAGAACGCTTGCCTTGACACCCTCAATGACGGCGTGATGACCAAGGACCTTGTAAACCTGGTCGTTCCCGGCACAAAAACAACTGCCGTGAACTCCGCAGAGTTTATCGCGGCGATCCGTGAGCGCCTTGAAAAGCGCCTCGCCCAATAAAGCCCAAAAAAAGAGGATGCTACGCATCCTCTTTTTTTGGGCTTTATTGCAGGGCTTTGACCTGCTCGCGGTCTACGTAACCGCCTCCCGCGACGATCCTTTCGCGCAGCGCCTTCGTATCCACCTTGCGTGCCCACGCCGCCGAGTGCCGCATTGCGCTCGATCAAAAGCACGAGGAGCCCTTCCTTCGCTGCCGTGTATGCCGCGGCAAAGCCCGCAAAACCGCCGCCGCACACCACCAGATCATATTCCCCCGAGCAGGGGAGCTCTTTTTGATAGATCATAGCTGCTCCTTTATTTTTCCTGTCTTCCGCCCCACTCCACCACGGTGAAGCCCTCGCGCACGAAGGGCGTAAGGTCGGGAGACTCGATTTCTATCGGCTCCTTCAAGGCGCGAAATACCATAAATACGCGCAGCATGCTGTCGGGCGTGGGCGTGATCTCCAGCTCGGCAACCTCGGTGTATGCACTTGTTTGGAAGGTGATCAGATTGTAAGGATTCTCCTGCATGAGGGGAAGCCAATATACGATAAACTCATTCCTCTCCTTCGCGTTAAGCCCGAGAGCAGTCAGTGTTTGCTCCAAAAAACCCGCTGTATCCTCGCCCCTCACGCAAAAGCCGCGGCTCCAATCTACTGCCATTTGCGAGCGTCCTTCCCAGAAAAGATAGGCATATTCCGCGCCCGTTTCCCTGTCGATCAGCGTTCCGTCGGGATGCGCGGTCACGCGCCAGCCGTCGCGGTATGCGGGATAGGCACAGGTGAGCTCGCCGCTGTAATGCAGCTTGACCTCTACGTCTGTGACGGTCTCGGGATAAAGATAGATCACGGGCTTTGCGTCCTCAGCCCCCTGAGGCTCGCAGGCAACAAGCAACGGCAAAACAAGCATACAGCAAAGCAGCAGTGCAAAGCATCGTCTCATAAAAACCACTCCCTTCTTTTTTCAGTTTTATTTTAGCAAAAAAGAGCTGCCTTGTCAAGGTACGCCTTGACAAATATAACAGCTTATCTTACGCTTATCTTATAATAAAATCAAGCAAGACTGCGACAAGGGAGATGGATGTATGAGGATCCTTTTCGCTCCGCACCCGCCCTTTTCATTATGTTGGCTGTCACCGCACCGGTTGGTGTGCTGATCTACGTTTTCAACCGCCGCCTCGTTTACCGCGACAGCACACTAAGTGTGCCACAGCAAAAGCGCGTTCGCCCAGCACTCGCCATCGCTACCGCGCCGTATTTTTACCTATTACCGACAGCTTGGTTTATTTGACTTAAATTAAGTTTTTTTGCGGAGGAAGCATGAGAAACCCGAATAACAAGCATTTAGGCATTGAGATCGACCCCGAGCTGCATTATAAATTACATTATATCAGCAAATACGAGGGGCGTTCTGCCAACGCACAAATTCTATATCTTATCCGACAGTGCATCAAGGACTTTGAAAAAAGAGACGGCGTGATCGATTTGCCGCCCGAGTGCAGCAGCTCCAAAAACAAGTAAAAAGCTCCGCCCGTTGGGCGGAGCTTTTTATTTGTCGCGTCTTTTTCTGAAAAACTCTTGTAACAACGCGCGGGATTCTTCGAGAAGCACGCCGTTTGTGACCTCGGGGGTGCTTCCAAGCGGAAATCTTGGGAGATTGAGTACGCTGCCGAGCGCGCCTGCGGTGGCATCCTTGGCACCGTAGACCACGCGTCCGACACGTGCGGCAAGGATTGCGCCCGCGCACATGGGACAAGGCTCCAGGGTCACGTAAAGGGTACAGTCGCTCATGCGCCAATCCCCTTTTCGCTCGCCTCCAAGGCGCAGCACCTCGATCTCGGCGTGAGAGGTCACGTCATTTTTCTGCTCGCGGCGATTGTGGGCGCGCGCAACCTCGTTCTCGCCGCGCACCAGCACGGCACCAACGGGTGTTTCACCCTCGGCAGCAGCAAGCCGCGCCTCCTCCAACGCCATGCGCATCCATTTTTCGTCGTTATGCATAGGGCACCTCAATACATCGTGACCGCCATCAAAATAAGGGACAGCATCTGGATCACGCACCAAGCAAGAAATACGATCATGGGCACGGAAAAGAACAGCCTTATGCGACGCGAGGCGGGAATATCCCGCGGGGCATAATCTGCATCGACAGGCATCTCCACCTCAAACACGCCCGTTTGGCGCAAGGTGGCACGCGTGTCGCGCTCACGCAAAAAGAGCAGCACGCCCGATAGAATACCAAGCAGGAACACAGAGAGCTGCATTGCATACAGCACGGCATTTGCCGTGGAGTCGGGCAAGCGTTGCAGGATAGCCGTTTGCAGCACAGACTGAAAATTGTTGACAAAGTGCAGTAGCACGCACGGCCAGATGGAGCGCGTGCGAACGTAGATCCAGCCCAAAACCACACCTGCCGCCGTAGCGTAAAACAGCTGCTCGACGTTCTGATGCATGACGCCAAACAGCAGGGCGCTCCCCAATATTGCGGTGGTGCGCCCGTAGGGCAGCAGATTACCAAGCACCAGCCCGCGGAATAAAAGCTCCTCCACAAACGCAGGAACGACCGCCAGCGTAAAGAACATCAGCACCAGCTGATAGTTAGAGGAAACGTCGCTTTCCCAAAGGACCTCGTTAGAAAACGCGGAATAGTCGAAAATACTGACCATAACGGAATTGATGTGCGCGCAAGCACTGACCAGCGCCACACCGAAAAAGATATACAGCACCGTCTCGCGCGGCAGCTCCAGCTTCAAAAGCATCGGCTCGGCAGGCGTATCCGAGGGCAAGCGGTAAAAGAACAGCACGGGCAGGCAGAAGGTTGCCGCATACAGCACGCCCGAGGTCAATTCGTAGATCACATCGGATGCGACCGAAGAAACGCCGCGCAAAAGTATAGCAAGAAAGCTGAGCACCGTGCCCTGCAGCAGCAGCAATGCCAAAAAAAGCAGCAATGAAAACGAAATGCGATTCACGACACCGCGATACTGTTTTTCCAAAGCGGTCACATGCTCACCCCCTTTTTAACATATATTATATTGTACCGCATTTGCATCTTTCTGTCAATAAGTATACGGCAAAAGAGCGTGTCAAATAACAACGCGCGGCACATTTCTTATAAAAAGCACAATGTCGATCGAGAACAGATTTGAGTGCAGAATTTGATTTTTCGGGGCGAAGGCGTAGAAAGGCTACGTAATCGAGAGCAGATTTTGAGATAGAATTTGCTTTCGCGAGGTGAAGGTGTAGTAATCTACATCGAACCCTCGCGAAAACAAATAGCCTCCGCAACGCAATGCGTTGCGGAGGCGGTGTAGCCAAAATATGCCTCGATCAGTGGACGATGCACCTTTCGGTGTCCTTATCAAAGATGTGGATACGGGAAACGTCAAGCGCAACCTGAATCACGTCACCTGCACGGCTCTTGGAGCGAGAGGAAACACGAGCGATCATTCTGGTGGGATCCTCCACGATCTCCTTGCCGCTGGACATGCCCTCCTTGGGAGTTCTGTCGTAGCTGTTCAGGTAGAGGTAGATCTCAGCACCCATCAGCTCGGTCACGTCAACGTCAACGGTGATGCAGCTGTCGGGGAACATCGCGAGATGGCTGGGATCGTCATGGATACATTCGGGACGCAGACCTGCAACGACCTCCTTGTCGATATACTCCTGCAGTGCCTCGTTGGAAGCCTTTTCTGCGGGCAGCTTAACGGAATTACCGTCGAAGTTGAAGTAAACGTCCTTAGAGTCCTTCTCGCGAGTCAGCGTGCCGTTG
>CAZOFQ010000105.1:0-4163 GCA_964579105.1 uncultured Lachnospiraceae bacterium | reverse complement strand
GCTTTTTTAAGGTAGAGCTGCCCGCCATTGTGCCGGGCATCGTTTCGGGGCTTGTGATGGCGTTCACGCTCTCGCTTGACGACTTCGTGATCAGCCATTTTGTCAGCTCACCCGATTTTCAGACACTGCCGCTTTACATCTATAACCAGACCGCGCACAATGTCAAATACAGTATGTACGCGCTCTGCACGCTGATCATCGTGACCATTCTGGTGCTGCTGCTTGCGGTTAATTTTGCAGGTAGCATCGGCGATAAGACCAAGCGCAGAAGGGAGGCGGTAAAATGAAAAAAATCGTTACCGTATGCCTGTTATTTGCCATTTTGGCGCTCTTTTTGCCCGCCTTTTCTGCCTGTGACGGCGCAGGAGATACTGTGACCCTGTATGTCTACAACTGGGGCGAATATATTTCCGATGGAACTGAGGGCTCGCTTGATGTAAATACCGCCTTTGAGGAGTGGTATTTGCAGGAATACGGCGTGCGTGTGGAGGTCAATTACTCCACCTATTCCTCCAACGAGGATATGTACGCTAAGATCAGTAGTGGTGCGGCGAATTACGATATCGTGATCCCGTCGGATTACATGATCGCGCGCATGATCGATGAGGGCTTGCTCCGCGAGCTAAACCTCTCTAATATTCCAAACGCACAGTACATTGATCTTTCTGCCATGTTTGGCGATGAGGCTCCCTATTATGACCCCACCAATTCCTATTCCGTGCCCTATACCTACGGTACTATCGGTCTCATTTACAACACCACCATGGTGGATGAGGCAGATCTCGGCACGTGGGATGTCATGTGGAATGAAAAATACACGGGTAATGTGCTGCAATTCAATAACTCCCGAGATGCGTTTGCTACTGCGCTCTTCAAGCTCGGCTACAGTGTGAACACCGAAAACGAGGCAGAATGGCGCGAGGCGCTGGCACTTCTCATGGAGCAAAAGCCGATCGTGCAGGGCTATGTAATGGATGAGATCTTCAATAAAATGGAGAACGGCTCCGCCGCCATTGCCCCCTACTATGCGGGCGATTTCTTCACCATGTATGCCGATAATGAGGATCTCGCTTTCTCTTATCCCGAGGAGGGAACAAATGTGTTTGTGGATGCCATGTGTGTGCCCGCCTCCAGCCAAAACCCCGAAATTGCCGAGCGTTACATCAACTTTATGCTCTCCAAAGAGGCGGCAATTGCCAACGCGGAGTACATCTGTTACGCCTCCCCCAACCGCCTTGTGACTGAGGATGAGGGCTACCGTGCCACCATGGAGGAGATCCACCCCGATGCAATGGAGCTCCTTTACGGTACAGATGATATTCCGATGGAGTTTTACGAAAATCTCCCCGAGGAGCGCTTGATGCTTCTCAACAGTCTGTGGGAGGATCTCAAAATTGAGAGCCCCATTAATACCTCAATTATCGTGATGGCGGGTGTGATTCTTGGCGCGTGTATTGGCGCGGGTGTCTTCTTCGCCGTGCGCGGCAGAAAGCGTCGCCGCATCATTGCCACGCTTTGGCAAGGCTGATCTCAAGCAAAAGAAGCACGGATGCACTAAGTGTGTGTCCGTGCTTTATTTTTGTGGCAAAAACAGCTTTGCAAACAGTGAGGCTGAAAGCACGGCAAGCGCGAGGTTTTGCCCGTATCGCAACAGAATACAGGAGGAGAGGGAAAAGAGAAACAGAAGCGAGAGATAGGAGGTTACAGCGAGCACGCGGTCTGCTGTTTCGGTACAAAAAAGCCCTGCGAGCGCCGCATGTAGGATCCTGCCGCCGTCAAAATCGCTGATTGGCAGAAGGTTGAAAAGGGCAAAGGAAAGGGTAGCGCGCAAAAGTGCCACGGCAAGGTTGCTACTGTGGGGGAGCAAAAATACCCCCAAAAGGAGCGAGAAAAGCGGTCCTGCCGCGGCAAGAAGCAGCTCTGCGCGGTAGGAGGGAATAAAGCCAACGGGGTATATTTTTGCACCGAACAGGTCAACCTCAAGCAGGCGTACCCGAATCCCCAGCCATCGCGCCGCCAGCAGGTGTCCGCACTCGTGAAACAGGGCGGCAAGCAGCGTGGCGGGGAACAAAAAACTGCGCCCGAGTGCAAGAATAAGGAAATAAAGCAGCGCGGCGGGGGCTATTCTGATTTTCACACGATCACCTCACCGAAAGTGTATGCGCCGTGGCTTGCCCGCTTGATAGATGCGACAAAAAATGCACGCCCTCTTTTCAAAGTGCTGAAAATATGCTACAATATAGAAAAACAAGCACAGGGAGGTGGGGCTGTGGCAACGCGAGAACGGTATTTGAAAGTACCGCGCGCAGTGATCGCGGGACGTGTACTTGCTGCCTTACTGATCCTTTTACTGCTGTTACGGCTTGTTACCTCGCTGAATTTCGCCGCCTCGGATAGCGCCTACCTCTATGTATATGTGCTGGATGTGGGGCAGAGCGATGCGATCCTGCTGCGCACGGGTGAGAAAACGATGCTGATCGATACTGCCACGGCTACCGAGGAGGCGGCACTTCGCACCGCGCTTTTGACATACGGGATCGATAGCCTTGACTATTTGGTGCTGACACACCCGCATGAGGATCATATCGGCAATGCACGTTGGGTGCTGCAAAATCTCACAGTTTCGGAGGTGCTGTTGCCTGCTGTCGGCAGCGAGGGGGAAAGCTACCGTTGGCTTTGTGCGGCGGCGCAGGAGTACTCTCATGTGGAGACCGCACGGGAGGGGCAGCGCTTTTCACTGGGTGAAGCCACCGTGGAGGTGCTATCGGCCGGGGTAGTTGATGGCGAAGGAGCCGATGCCGATCGCAACGAAAATAACGCAGGCACGGTGCTGCGCATTTCCTTTGGCGCGCAGGTGCTGTTGTTTATGGGCGATGCAGAGCAGGAGACCGAGACCTATTTGCTTGGCACATACGGGCAGGAATATCTGGATTGCGATTTTTTAAAGGTTGGGCATCACGGCTCCGATACCTCAACCACGGCGGCATTTGCGGCGGCATTGACACCGACAGCCGCTGCGATCAGCTGCGGCAAAAATAACACCTACGGCTTCCCGCACGAGGCAGTGCTCACCAACCTCGGGGCGGTGGGCAGCCACGTCTATCGCACCGATGAGAGCGGCACGTTGGTATTTGGCACGGACGGGAGCGAGCTGCGCGTGATCCCGCCCCAAACGAAAGGACTTTGAGAATGAGTGAAGTAAAAAACACACCCGTTGTGGGGCGTTTT
Organism: uncultured Lachnospiraceae bacterium; assembly: GCA_964579105.1. Lineage (GTDB taxonomy): Bacteria > Bacillota > Clostridia > Oscillospirales > CAG-272 > Firm-07. The sequence continues at coordinate 935 of CAZOFQ010000105.1, read as the reverse complement.
GCCCCAACGCCGAGCGCAAGATTACATCTTGGTAATTTGATGTGCGCGCTGATCGCATGGCTCTCGGCGCGCAAGCAGGGCGGCAGGATCTTGCTCCGTGTAGAGGATTTAGATGCCGCGCGGTGCCCGTTTATGGGGGAGAATACCCGATATATGCTTGATGACCTTGCGTGGATGGGGCTGACCTTTGACGGAGAGGTTCTCTACCAATCGGCACGTGGTGAGATCTATGAGACTTATTTTAATAAATTAAAGGAAAAGGGACTCATTTATCCCTGTTACTGCTCCCGCGCGGAGCTGCATGCCACCACCGCACCGCACCTTTCGGACAATACGCCGATCTACGACAGGCGTTGCCTGCTGCGTGCCGCACGGGGCGAGAAGCCCCCCGCAGGGCGTAACCCCGCTTTTCGCGTGATGGTGCCCGATGAGGAGCTCGGTTTTCTTGACCGTGTGGCAGGGGAATATCGCGAAAATCTGCTACGCGATTGCTCGGATTTCGTAGTGCGCCGCGCCGACGGCATTTTTGCCTATCAGCTTGCCGTGGTGGTGGACGATGCGCTTTCGGGCGTCAGTGAGGTGGTGCGCGGCAACGATCTGCTGTTCAGCACCCCGCGCCAGATCTATTTGCAAAAAACACTCGGCTTTGCCACGCCGCAGTATTGTCACATTCCGCTCTTGGTCGATGCCGCAGGCAGAAGGCTTTCCAAGCGCGACGGTGACGGATGTATGGAAACGGTACGCCAAAAGTATAAAACCGCCGCACCCGTGCTGGGGGCGCTTGCCGCCGCGCTCGGGCTGATCGCACGCCCCGAGCCCTTGGAAATTGAGGATCTCATCCCGCTTTTTGACCTCAACAAGATCCCGCGGGACACCGTAAAGCTGCCGGAGGGCTTTTAAAGGCAAAAAAACTTAAAAATTTTTCAAAAACCCCT
>CAZOFQ010000104.1:2817-4217 GCA_964579105.1 uncultured Lachnospiraceae bacterium | reverse complement strand
TGCAAACAACGACTGCTTCCTCATCCCCACCGCAGAGGTGCCCGTAACCAACATGCATCGCGACGAGATCCTGGACGGCGCGCAGCTGCCCATCAGCTATTGCGCCTATTCCGCTTGCTTCCGCGCCGAAGCGGGCTCTGCAGGACGCGACACGCGAGGGCTTATCCGCCAGCATCAATTCAACAAGGTGGAATTGGTAAAATTTACCAGTCCAGAGACCTCCTATGAGGAGTTAGAGAAGCTCACAGCCGACGCCGAGCGCGTTCTGCAAGGCTTGGGGCTGCCCTATCGTGTGGTTCGTCTTTCCACGGGTGACCTCGGCTTCTCCAGCGCCATGACCTATGACATTGAGGTCTGGATGCCCTCCTACAACCGCTACGTGGAGATCTCCTCCTGCTCAGATTTTGAGGATTACCAGGCTCGCCGTGCCAACATCCGCTTCCGCGAAGCGCCCGGTGCAAAGCCCCGTCTCGTGCACACGCTCAACGGCTCCGGCGTCGCCGTGGGACGCACCGTTGCCGCCATTCTGGAGAACTATCAGAACGAGGACGGCTCCATCACCGTGCCCGAGGCGCTGCGCTACTACATGGGCTGCAGCGTGATCCGTCCCGCAGACTGATGCCGACCCGCGCACCGCTTGCCTCTGTGTTCAGCATGGGGGCAATGGAATACGAGCATTTCAGCATCGATGCCGCCACCGCACGCACCATCGGCACGTTTGTCATCGCGCTATGCATCGGCATCGTGCTGGCGGCACTCTATAACTTTTACGTCAGACAAATTCCCGGCAGTGTGGCGCGCGCCTTGCTCCGCGCCGAGGCACTTTCCGAGGAAAGCGCCAAGACCGCCGAGGAGCTGGGACTTTCGGGCAAGGTGCTTGCCCTGTTCGAGCTGACGCGCGGCAGCGCGCTCTCGCGCATCGTCCGCTACGTGGGCGACGAGCCCGACGCCGAGGGACGCCGCGCCCCCAAGACCGCCGACACACGCTACTATATCCCCGAGGAAAAGAAATACCGCGCCGAGATCCGCTTTCAAAAGGAGGGAAACAGCGTGATGGGACTTGTGATCACCACAGCGCTCTCCGTTGCCATTGCGGTGCTGGTCATCAACCTTTTGCCGTGGTTCCTCGGCGTCATCGACGGATTGTTATGATGCATCCGTAACGCAAAAGCGCTCTCCGCGTGGCGGAGAGCGCTTTTTGTTTGTGCGTCGGGGAATTCGGGGCGTCGAGGACCGCATATTGCCGCAGGTAATATTGCGTGCTCGCGCGGCGAGGACAACCACCCTACCGAGGTTTTGTGTTATTCGTTGGTGTATCGCGAATTACGGCGGGAGCAAGCCCCCGCCCTACCGAGTTTGTGCGTTATTCGTTTGCGTGTCGCGAATCACGGGACGTCGTG
>CAZOFQ010000104.1:0-2717 GCA_964579105.1 uncultured Lachnospiraceae bacterium | reverse complement strand
CCCTACCGAGTTTGTGCGTTATTCGTTTGCGTGTCGCGAATCACGGGACGTCGTGGGCGCCGTCCCCTACCGAGTTTGTGCGTTATTCGTTTGCGTGTCGCGGATTGCGGGGCGTCGAGGACGTCGCCCCCTACAAGGTTGGTGCGTTTTCCGTTTGTGCGTCGCGAATGGCGGGGCGTCGAGGACCGCATATTGCCGCAGGTAATATTGCGTGCTCGCGCGGTGAGGACAACCACCCTACCGAGGTTTTGTGTTATTCGTTGGTGTATCGCGAATTACGGCGGGAGCAAGCCCCCGCCCTACCGAGTTTGTGCGTTGTCCGTTTGTGCGTCGCGGATCGCGGGCGCGTGGGGCGTTACAAATGTAACAAACATTTGTCATTCGTCACACTTTGCTTGACAAGCGGGGATTTTTGGGGGTATAATAGAAATATAAGTAAAATACCGCCGCAAGCGGCGCATTTTAACGAGGTATAACATGAAAAAATTCTGTGTAAAAAAGACCCCGCGCGTGTTTACGCCGCTGGAGGGCTTCGGGCACTTGATCCCCTTGCTCGCCGAGCGCGGCGACCGCGTGGCGTTCAAATATCCCAAGGGCAAGGAGTTTGTGACCGTTTCCTACGCCGAGTTCGCACACATGACAGCTTGCGTGGCGGCAGGAATGAAGGCGGCAGGGCTTGCGGGCAAGCGAGTCGGCATCATCGGCGAGACCTCTCCCGAATGGGTCGCCACCTATCTTGGCACCGTGGCAGGCGGCGGTGTTGCCGTTCCGCTTGACAAGGAGCTTGCCCTCAGCGAGATCGAGGGCTTCCTGTCGAGCGTGAATGCCGAGGCACTGGTATATTCCGCCTCCTTTAACGAAAAGTTTGCGCCCGCCAAGCAAAGCCATCCCACCCTCAAAACCTTCATCCCCCTTGAGGGCGAGGCAGATGACAAAACGCTGCCGTTTGCCGACCTGCTCGCCATGGGCAATGCCGAGATCGAGAACGGCTACGTCTTGCCCGAGCGCGACCACGAGGCGCTTGCCACCATGCTCTTTACCTCAGGTACGACAGGCACGAGCAAATGCGTGATGCTGGCTGAGAAAAACACCTGCGCGTGCGTGAATGCCGCGTGCGCCTCGGTCAACTTTTCAGAGAAGGATACGCTGCTCTCCGTGTTGCCCATCCATCATACCTACGAGCTTGCCATTATGCTCGCGGCGCTCAACCTCGGCGCGTTTATCGGCATCAACGACTCGCTCCGCCACCTCATGCGCAACATCGCCGAGATCCGTCCCACGGGCCTCATTCTCGTGCCGCTGTTCGTCAGCACGATCTACAAGCGCATCATGGACAAGGCGAAAAAGGCGGGCAAGGATAAGCTGCTGAGCGGCATGATCCCCATTTCCAACGGCTTGCGCCGCGTCGGCATCGACGCGCGCCGCAAGATCTTTGCAAGCGTTCACGAGGCTTTCGGTGGCAGACTGGAAAAGATCATCTGCGGCGGCGCGCCTCTCAACCCCGAGCTGGTAAGAAAGTTTGATGCGTTCGGCATTCAGATCTGCGAGGGCTACGGCATCACCGAGTGCTCCCCCCTCATCGCCGTCAACCCCTATTTTGCCAACAAGCCCGGCTCCGTGGGTCCCGCCGTGCCGCATTGCGAGGCACGCATCGCCGCGACGGGCAAGAACGACCAAGGCTTTGACGAGGGCGAGATCCAGGCAAGGGGCGACAACGTGATGATGGGCTATTACAACAACGACGAGGCGAACAAAGGCGCATTCACCGAGGACGGCTGGTATCGCACGGGCGACGTGGGATATATCGACGAGGACGGCTATATCCACATCACGGGGCGCATGAAATCCGTCATCGTGCTGGAGAACGGCAAAAACGTCTTCCCCGAGGAGATCGAGGAGTATCTTGAGGACATCGGCGAAATCGCCGAAGCCGTCGTGGTGGGACGCAAGGCAGAGGATTCCGACGCAGTGCTGCTCACAGCCGTGGTCTACCCCAACAAGGAAGCCTTCCCCGAGGGGACGGACAAGGAGGAGATGTACAAGACCATCTACGGTAAGCTGACGGAGCTGAACAAGCGCGTGGCGTCCTTCAAAAAGATCATGGCGCTGGAGCTGCGCGACGAGGAGTTTGAAAAGACCACGTCCAAAAAGATCAAGAGACATTTGGTGAAATAATAAGGATATACGGCATCACCGCATTGCGGCGATGCCGTTTTTGTATAATGATACCCTCACTATGCGGTGTGGTTAAAAAGTAAAAAGTGAAAAATTTAAAGTAACGCAGGCTCCTTCCGTCATTTTCTTGCGAAAATGCCACCTTCCTCTCGGAGGAAGACTACAAGGAAGCCGACCGACAAGGGCACAGAGAAGGCTCCCTTGTGTAAAAGGTCCTCGCTACGCGAGCACGCAATATTGCCTACGGCAATATGCGGGGTGCTCCCGCAAAGCGGCTGAGGGATTGTCCTGTGTGGATCTTCGCATTTTACAATCCCTCCGTTGTGCAGGGGGATTTTTGCGCCGAAATCCTCTTGTATTATAATATAAATGAAGTACTGAAAATTTTTTCAAAAAAACGCTTGACAGGAAGGACAAGTTGTGCTATACTGTTTCTTACCTCTGCGAGCGGGCTTTTTTGTTGTGCCCTGCGCCAACCCGATCATAACGGGAGGGGACACTGCCGCCGAGAGGGAGGTACACGGGTCGCCCCGCGCGACCTA
>CAZOFQ010000103.1:0-4288 GCA_964579105.1 uncultured Lachnospiraceae bacterium | reverse complement strand
TGCTTCCATTACCCAGTGTGGTAATGTTGGTATCAATGAAGTTAAAGACCGAGATACATCCTTTGTCACCGGGACGCAGGAAGCGACCGAGCGAGGTGATGTCACAGTCGGTAAACGTGCCGTAGAAACGCGATGACGAGTACAAGCAGACAGTATCGTTGTTGGCACGTCTGGAGTTAACCGTTACGTTGGTAAAGATCGCGGGATCGGATGCCGTACCAACGTATACGTAGCGGGTCCATTGGATACCGCCGTTCAGCACGATATCCTTCATGACCAGGTTGATGGTCCAATATTTGGAGCCGGAGCCCTTCAAGCTACGGTCGTTGCAGAACAGGAAGCCGTCATTGCTCTTCGTATTCCACATATTCGTGTAGGCGCCCGTGCCGTCTTCGTTGATCTTAACCGTAAGCGTGGCATTAGCGGTGGGACGCGAGGGGGCGAATATATCGGATGCCGTATACACGTCTACATTTGTGAAGGTAAAGCTACAGGTGGCAGCATCTGCAATTGCCACAAGGAGCGCTTCGCTGGAGAGCTTCAGATTTTTAACCGTAAGCGCAACGGTGGCACTCTTAGCCACGGAAAACAAGCCCGTTGTATTAGTGGTACCCGTGTAGGAGATCGTGGGGTACACGCCCTCGGTCGCGACACCCTCAAGATTGATGGTGCCGGAGAGCGCGAAGGAGGTGGAAAGGGAAATGTCAACCAGAACGTAAAGCACGTCGTCTTCCTCTGCCGCGGCAACAGCGTCGGCAAGAGAGGTGAAGTAGTGAACGCCCATGACACCCGTGGTTACGGCGGGACCGCGACGGATCACAGCGCCCTCGGCAAGAGCTTGCTCCAACGTGAGAGGCACGCCGTTGAGGTAAACGATATCCAGGCTGCTTGCGGCGGCAAGCGCCTCGGCATCGCCGATGTCGGTGAAGTAGACCCAACCAAGCTTACCGCCCTCGGTGGCGCTGACACGGTATTCCATGCCCGCTTCCTTCGCCGCCTCGTCGCTTGCGTATTCTGCAGTATCGGCGATCAGCGTAACCTTTGTTGCGTCGTTGCCCGCAGCCTCAAGCGCGTCCGCGAGGGACTCGAAGTAGACCGTGCCAAGCGCACCGCCCTCGGTGTCGCCCACGCGGTACATCATGCCGAACCATTCGTTCGCAACCGTATCGTTGTCCACGGAGATGGGAATATTTCTTGCAATGGGATCTTCGCCAAAGAGTGCAGAGAAGTATCCTGCAGTAGGAGTGCCGAGGCTATAAGTAGGCACACCCGTGATGGTGAGAGTCGTGGTGGAGAATTGGAAGGAGAAGACCGTAGGAGCACCCTCGCCCTCGGACTTAAACTGGGGATCGTCCTCCGTTCCGCCGCCCTCAAGAATGATGGGACCCGCATGGGAGATCATGTTTGAGTAGGACGTGTTTGTGGGCATTCCCGTTGATGTCGTGATGAAGCGGGCGGTAGACTTTATTGTCAATGTTACGTCAGGATCCTTGCAGCGGAACATGGAGAAGTTTTTACCGCTGGAGGTTGCTAAGTTTTTAATGGTGCCTGCAATGGTAACGGTAGAGCCTGCAGCTAAGTCACCAGTAGTGCTGTTCGGAACGTCCAGGTTAAAGATAAGGAGAGGCTTATCGCTGGTAGTCGATTCTCGGACGATGGTAGCACCTTCCTTGATGTTGATATGGATCACACCCTGAGCCGAAGGACAGAAGATAAAGTGGCCATCACCTCCTGTGACGGCGCGCAGGATGGAACCGTCTTCCATCTCGAATCTGATGGGATTTGTGGTAGCGTTGGTCTCAAAGCGCAGGAAGCGCGCTGATGCCGTAATATCAACGTAGCCGATAATAAGCGTTGCCCCGTCGTACAGGTTAAACGCAACATTGGTGGCGGAATTTGTGTTAACGGCGATCTTTAAGGGACGCAGTGCACCGTTGTCCTCCACACCCGCGCTTGTAATGCGAACATTTTTGTTGTAGATTGCACCGACGTTACCCGCAGCCGCGCTGACGTTATCGACGAGGACCCAAATATCGGTGGTCGTAGTCTGACCCTCGGGCACTGCAGCAACCGCGCTTTTAAGGGTGGTAAAGTACGCAGCCGCAGAGCCTGCCGTAGGAGCATCGCCGATACGAGCAACGGCGTTGTAAAGCGCGATAGCGTTGGCGTCGCTGTCAAAGTGATAGAGAGAGGTGTCCTCCGCAGCGAGAGCCGCTTTATCGGTGGTGATCGTAGGAAGCACGTCTGCCTTGATCGTTACCGTGGCTTGATAGTTGTAGATAAAGACAGAGTTAGTACCTGTGGTGTTGTTGGTCAACACGGCAGAAGTGCTACCTGTAAATTCTACCGTCAAGCCATTGACAGCTTGGCAGAAGATCATGGGAATGTTGATGCCCGTAGTTGCGTTTTCATCCAGAACGGTCAGCTGGGCACCGCCTTGGATCTCCAGGGTATGGGCGGTAGAACCGGAGATTTTGGTGAAGTAGAAAACGCCCGCGTAAATGCTGCTGGAAGAGACGAGCTTGTTGCTGGTTTTCAGATCGGCAGAGGAGGTTACCACGATTTTTTCAACCGATTTGCAAGCCAAATTAAAGAAGGAAGCGGAATTTGTGAGGAGCTTGCAGTTCAGCGTAATCGTGCCGGCGGTAGCGCTTGAAGCGTTAAAGCGAATCGCCGTGGTGGAACGGTCGCTGTTGTACATACCGATCTCGCCGTTCAGATCAACGTTCCCCATGGAGGCATTGACGTAAAGGATAATACCGGGCCAGCCCTGTTTCGTACTGTTGGAGGTTTTCCAAGAATACACACCGTCAAGCGGAGCCTCTTCGGTACCCGCATACAGGTTGCCATCTACGGTCAGGTTGCCCGTCATGGTGGCGGCAATATGGATCATAAAATAGGAAGCGGCGGTATTGTCCGCAATGCCGATCCACGTGCCCGTGCCGCCTACGTACTGCAACGTGGCGTCGGAAAGCACTTTAATGTCACCCGTCATAGCGGCGGAGACCTTAACGATATCGGAGCCGAAAATGCCCGTAAACGCGGTGGGAACGGTTGCATTGGTATCACCAATGGTAAGAGAAGCCGTGCCGGAAATGTCGATCGCACGACCGTAAAGCGTGGTGTCCGCACCGAACACAACGGTTACATTATTAATAACAAAGTCGCCGCCCGTGATCACGAACATGGTGCCCGTAAAGCCCTCGGCACGCTTGATCGTGATGCCGTTTGTGGAGGTCACGGTCATGCTCTCGGCAGCGGTCACACTTGCGTGCAGAGAAACAGTGTCCACACTGTTTGCCTCTGCCTCGGTAATGGCATCGCCGAGTGAAGTATAGAAATACTCCGTGCCGTCGATGGTGGCGGATGCAACGTAGGTCACGCTTCCGTCGGTAACCTTCTCTGCCTCGGTTACGCCAACGGTATCCTCAGCCGATGCGCCCAGAATGGAGATTCCAAACAGGCACAGCACAAGGACGGTGAGAAGGAGAGCGCGTTTTGCAAATACTTTCATGTTTACCTCTCTTCCCGGGGCTCTCTGCCCCGCAGTAAAAGTGTGTCAAGTATACAGGTATGCCTTTGTAAATACTTGTTCACGGTTATTTTACACTATTTTTCATTTCATGTCAATAAGTTTTGCAGCTTTTTCCTAAGTTTCTGTATTTTGCACAAAAAAAATAGCACGAAAGCGGAAAACGGGGCAAATCCCGTACCGTTTGCGGGGTTTTCGTGTCAAAAAAATGCACAAAGGACGGCGCTTTCGGCTGCGGAAATGCAAAAGTGTGTATGAGGGCTTCAAAAGACGCTTTGCTGAAATTTCATGGGAATTGTTTACAATTACTCCGCGTTTTTTTGCGTTTGACCTCATGAAACGGGCAAATTTTGGTGCGATGCGCCACCCCCGACCCACAAACGAGCAACGCACAAACTCGTAGGGACCGGCCTCCCGGACGGTCCGCCATCCCCGACCCACAAACGGCGGGAGCAAGCCCCCGCCCTACGGGAAATACGTGATCCCCGACGCGCAAACGAGCAACGCACAAACCCGTAGGGGGCGTGAGTGCTCGCCGTAGGCGAGGACAAACGACGCCCCGCAATCCGCGATACGCAAACGTATCTTGTGACACGGACTACTCATCCGTCTTTTTCGCTACGCTCAAAATCCACCTTCCCTCACAAGGGAAGGCGTTGGTGTACAAGGGAAGGCATCCATGTACCAACGCTTTATCAACGGACGGGGTGTTAGATATAAACGCCCAACGCACCAACCCGTAGGGCGGTGCCTTGG
>CAZOFQ010000102.1:0-4313 GCA_964579105.1 uncultured Lachnospiraceae bacterium | reverse complement strand
GGCAGCAAGCGCTCCGTGATCCGTGAAATTTTCGAATACAGCAAAAAGCGCGCTGCGGAAATTGGGGCGGAAAATGTGTTTGATTTTAGTTTGGGGAATCCCAGCGTGGAGCCTCCTCGGGCAATTTCCGATACCATCTCGGCACTTCTTCATACGGGCGACGCCACGTGGCTGCACGGGTATACCTCGGCGCAGGGTGACGCCACCGTGCGAGCTGCGGTGGCAAGCAGCATTGGGAAGCGTCACGGGGTCGAGATCTCGCCTGATCTTATTTACATGACGTGCGGCGCCGCCGCTTCGCTTTCCATCACGCTTAAGGCTGTTTTGAATGAGGGCGAGGAGTGCGTGGTGTTTGCCCCCTTTTTCACCGAATATCGCGTATTCGCCGAAAACGCGGGCGGCAAGCTGGTGATCTGTGCGCCGAATCCCTCCACGCTTGAGCCCGATCTGTGCGATTTCGCTGCAAGGATCACGCCGAAAACAAAGGCGGTGATCCTCAACTCCCCCAACAATCCCTCGGGCGTGGTGTATTCCGAGGATACGGTGTGCGGAATTTGTCGCCTTCTTTGTGAAAAATCTGCCGAATACGGACATGTGATCTACCTGATCGCCGACGAGCCTTACCGTGAATTGGTATACGGTGATGTGCAGGTGCCTTACCTGATGAACTGCTATGACAACACCCTTGTGTGCTATTCCTGGTCCAAGGCGCTTTCTCTGCCCGGGGAACGGATCGGCTACATTGCCGTAAATCCCGCCATGCAGAATGCGCAGGAGCTTTATCTTGCCGTGTGCGGGGCGGGGCGCTCTCTCGGATACGTCTGCGCCCCCGCGCTGTTCCAGCGTGTTGTGGAGCGCAACGTGGACGTCACGGTGGACGTCAATGTGTATAGGGAGAACCGCGACCTTCTCGTGGAGGCGCTTACGGGCTTCGGGTACGAGTGTGTTCGCCCCGACGGTGCATTCTATCTTTTTGTAAAGGCGCTTGAGGAGGATGCCGTTGCGTTTTGCAAGCGCGCTCGGAAGCACGAGCTGCTTGTTGTGCCGTGTGATGATTTTGGCGTGACGGGATATGTGCGCATTGCCTACTGTGTGGATAGAAAGCGCATAGAGCGTGCCCTGCCCGCCTTCGAGAAATTGGCACGGGAATACGGAAAATAAGCATTTTAGGGGAGAGCCTCTCCCCTTTTTGCTTTTTTGTAAAAAAAATATGAAAAAAATCGCAAAACCCCCTTGACAAAACATAAGAATGCGTATAAAATATTTTTATACTCATAATTAAAGGCGTTGATCGGAAATCATTAAGGCAAGCCAAGTGCCCACAGAGAGCTGTCGGTTGGTGTGAGACAGTGGACTCCTTGCCCCAAATACGATCCGTGAGCCGTGTGCAAGAGCTTTAGGGGCAAAGGCACAACGGGTGCGACCGTTACTCGCAGGGTGTGTGTCGGCACACTCGTTAAGGCTGCGTGGTGCGAGCGCGCGGTGAATACAAGGTGGTAACACGGCACATCCGTCCCTGTACTGTTCGGTGCGGGGCTTTTTTGTTTCTTTTGTATAAATGCCGCAAGGCTTTATAAATAATCATTTTTTGGAGGAAAAAACAATGAAAAAGATCGTCTCCCTGCTTTTGGCACTCCTCTTGATTGCCTCTATGACCGCAACCCTTGCTTCCTGCTCAGGTAACGGTAAGTATAAGGTTGGTATTATCCAATTGGTACAGCACCAGGCACTGGATGCCGCTACCAAGGGCTTCAAGGATGTCTTGATCGCCGAATTCGGTGAAGAGAACATTGAGTTCATTGAGCACAACGCCGCAGGCGAGTCTACCGCCTGCACCACCGCCGCCAACGACCTTGTCACCAAGAAGGTCGACCTGATCCTCGGCAACGCAACCGCTGCTCTGCAGGCTGCTGCTAACGCCACCGAGAAAATTCCGATTCTCGGCACCTCTATCACCGACTACGCTACCGCACTGAGCCTGACCGACTACACAGGCGGTGCCGTGGGCGGCAATATCTCGGGCGCTACCGATCTTGCTCCCCTCGATCAGCAGGCTGCTATGATCAAGGAGCTCTTCCCCAATGCTACCAAGGTTGGTCTGCTTTACTGCTCCGCTGAGCCCAACTCCAAGTATCAGGCTGATGTGATCCGCGCAGAGCTGGTCAAGCTTGGCTATGCGGACGCTGACATCAAGGACTTCAAATTTGCCGACTCCAATGACGTAGCAAGCGTTTCTCAAAGTGCCGCAGCTTTCGCTGATGTGCTTTACGTTCCCACCGATAACACCGCCGCCTCTCTCGCTCCCACCATCAAGTCCAACATTGGTGCCGATCCTCTGATCGCGGGCGAATCCGGTATTTGCTCGGGCTGCGGTGTGGCAACCCTTTCCATTGATTACTACGAGCTTGGCAAGATCACGGGCGAGATGGCTGTGAAGATCCTCAAGGGCGAGGCAAAGGTCGGCGAAATGGCAATTGAGTCCGTTCCCGCCTCCACCATCGAAAAGAAGTACAACTCCGAAAGATGGACCGAGCTTGAGTTGGGCGAGGCTCCCAAGGGCTACGTCGCACTGCCCACCGAATAATTCCAATACCATAGAAAAGGTTCTTCATCATGAGTATATTGAACTGGCTGGGCGCGTTGCCCGGCGCTACCGCTCAGGGTATTATCTGGGGCATCATGGCGATCGGTGTTTACATTACCTATAAGATCCTGGATATTGCGGATCTTACGGTTGACGGCTCGATCTGTACAGGCGCAGCCGTTTGCGCCATGATGGTGACTGCGGGTGTGAACGTTTGGGTGGCAATGCTGGTCGCCACCGTGGTCGGTGCACTTTGCGGATTGCTCACGGGCATGTTTCACACCTTTATGGGAATTCCCGCGATCCTTGCGGGAATTCTCACCCAGCTCATCCTGTGGTCGGTGAATCTGAAGATCATGGGGCAGGCAAATGTTGCACTTCCCTCGCGCACGCTCCCCGTGCTGATCACCTCGCTCAAAACGCCGATGGCGCTGCTCATTCTTGCGGGCTTTGTCGTTTGCTTGGTCGCTCTGCTTTACTGGTTTTTCGGTACGGAGCTTGGCGCATCGCTTCGTGCAACGGGCTCTAACATCAACATGAGCCGCGCGCAGGGCATTAACACAGAGCTTAACAAAATCCTTGCACTGGCGCTTTCTAATGCGATCGTTGCGCTTTCGGGCGCGTTGCTCGCGCAGTACCAGGGCTTCTCCGATATTAACATGGGCCGCGGTGCGATCGTCATCGGTCTTGCAGCCGTTATCATCGGTGAAGCGATCACCTCTCGCTTTGCTAAAAATTTTGCGGCAAAGCTGCTCGGTGTGATCCTTGGCGGCGTGATCTACTTCTTCGTCTATCAAACCGTTATCTTTATGGGTCTTGATACCGACTTCCTCAAGATGCTCTCCGCCATCGTGGTGGCGATCTTCCTTGCGGTTCCCTATTGGAAGAAAAAGTATTTTTCCAATCCTATGAAAAAGAAGGAGGAGAAGAAGGATGCTTGAGCTGAAAAATATTCAAAAAACCTTTTTCCCGGGCACCGTCAACGAGAAAAAGGCACTGAAGGGCATTGATCTCGTGCTGGAGGACGGTGACTTCGTGACCATCATCGGCGGTAACGGTGCGGGAAAATCCACTATGCTCAACGCTATTTCCGGCGTCTGGAAGCCCGATTGCGGGCACGTGATCATCGACGGCGTCGACGTCACGCACCTGCCCGAGCACAAGCGTGCCGTTTATCTCGGCCGCGTGTTCCAGGACCCCATGATGGGTACGGCAAAGGACATGGAGATCGAGGAGAATCTTGCCTTGGCGCGCCGCCGCGGACAACGCCGCGGGCTGCGCTGGCGCATCACAAAGGCGGAGCGCGAGGAATACCGCGCACTGCTTGCGGATCTTGATCTCGGTCTTGAAACGCGCATGACGCACAAGGTGGGGCTGCTTTCGGGCGGTCAACGCCAGGCGGTCACGCTCTTGATGGCAACGCTGAAGCAGCCAAAGCTGTTGCTTTTGGACGAGCACACGGCAGCCCTTGACCCCAAGACTGCGGCAAAGGTGCTGGAGATCACTGATCGCATCGTGGAAAAGAACAAGCTGACCACCATGATGATCACCCACAATATGAAGGACGCCATCGTGCACGGCAATCGCTTGATCATGATGCACGAGGGGCGCATTATCATTGACGTGCGCGGTGAGGAAAAGAAAAAGCTCACCGTTGAGGATCTGCTTGCCATGTTTGCCAAAGCAAGCGGTAGCGAATTCGCCAATGACCGAGCTATGCTTTCTTAAA
>CAZOFQ010000101.1:0-4456 GCA_964579105.1 uncultured Lachnospiraceae bacterium | reverse complement strand
CGTTTGTTTTCCCTCCTGACAAAAACCGGATTTGCCCACACATCAGCATCTGTACGGGTAGTTTCCGGGGTCATAGGTACTGGGGAACGTGCAAGGGACAGGCATACTCGCTCGCCCGGTTTACGGACATACTCTGCGAAAATTCCCCGCTTTCGCGGCAACCTCTCGCTTCATCGCATATCAGACTCGTCTATTTTACCACATTTTAATCTGTTACGCAATACTTTTTCCAAATTTCACAGTATAAAATTTTCAACAAACTTTTTTGTCATTATTTATTCAATATGCACAACGGAAATCCCCTTCAACCGACAATTCAAGCGTTTTCAAAAGGAAAACGCGCACGTTTCTTCCCTGTTTGTCAAAAAGAAAGTAAAAATCACCGCAAAGCTCGCCCCGAGAGGGCAAAAAGTTCCGCAAGTGGGCGATTTTTCACAAATTGTTCATATTTATCCGCTATACTATTCGTAATTGCTCAAAGGAGGTGTTTTCATGGAAGCTAAAAACGGCACGAAAAAGCTTTCTCTGCTTGCCGCATTTCTCCTCACCGTTCTTGTGCTCACCTTGATCCTCACCGTAGTGCGCACGCTTGCGCTGTTGCTTTCGCTGGATGCCGGCATCGGCTATTTCCGCCAGGGCTTCCTTCCCATTCTTTTGTACGTACTGGAGGGGCTGTCGCTTGCCGCTTGCATTGCATTTCCCTTCCTTATTAATAAGGCGCCCGTAAGGGAGCAGGAGCCGCCGCTTTCCACCCTCGCTCTGGTGGGTGCAGCCGCCTGTGCGCTCACGCTTACCGTAACCGCTTTTTATTTGCTGATCAAATACACCGCCGTGGCAGCTCCCACGGCACTGACTTTGCTCGGCGCGCTGTTTCTCGCCCTGGGCGCGGCTTACTTTGTCATGCAGTTCTTCCCAAAAAGCAATTCCACCGTTCTGCTCGGGTACGGAATGATCCTCGGTGCGCTCATGATGCTTGCCGTCGTATACTTTGACCGTTATACGCAGATGAACGCCCCTCACAAGGTTGCCCTGCAGACCGCCTGTCTTGCCATCATGTTTGCGTTGCTCTTTGAGTCACGTACGGCTCTCGGACGCAGCGGAATGCGCGCGCGCATTCCCGTCACGGCATTTGCGGCACTGCTTTGCTTCTCCGTAGGCGTCTCTGATCTTATCGCATTCCTTGCAGGCGTTTACAACAACACCACCTATCTGTTTTTTGACCTTGTCGTTCTGTGTGCGTCCATCTGGTTCTTCGCAAAATGCCTTGGATTCCTTTCTGTGCGGGAGGACCGTGCATGAACGCCTATAACCGCATCCAGTGGCTACACAAATATATTGTCAACATGCGTTATCCCAACGCCAGCCGCCTATCGGAGCGCTTTGGCATTTCGCACAGACAGGCACAGCGTGACGTCAACGCGTTGCGCGAGGAGTTCGGCGCCCCGCTTGCTTACAGCGCCGAGCACCGCGGATTTTATTATACCGAGGAGTATTCCCTTCCCTCTTATACAGCGGGTGCAAACGAGTTCGATTACGTAGAGGCGGTAACGGGAGAAGCGCTCCACGCCGCAAAGCAGGAGATCCTGCAAATGCAGATCCCTTATTCTGCCGTGCTTCGCATCCCCGACAAGCTCACGCGCATGGAGCTTTCCGAATTCATCGTGGGCGAGGAGTCGCGCGGCAACTACATTTGCGAGTTTCACAGCGTGGAAATGTTTTTGGGGCTTTTGCTTGCAAGCGAGGCGGACATCACAATTCTCAAGCCCGATTGGCTACGCCGACGCCTTATCCAATCCGCGGAGCGCGTGCTGCGAAACAATATCGCCATCAAAAACGAAAAGGAATAACGGCGGCACGCACCGTCGTTATTTTTTATCTTTTTTTATCTTTTTATCTTTTTATCTTTTTTTTAAAAAAGCTATTGACAAGCAAAGCGCAATGTGCTATAATACTTGCGTTATCCAAAGACAGCAGGTTCCCGTAAAGGTTACGCGTGCGTAACTCCCCTGCCGAGGAGCGACTCAGCTTTTCAATAGAAGTGTGTCTTTCTTCGCGCAAAAGGAGTGCCTTTGGCGGGAGAAAGATTTTTTTATATCAATTTTTCCATGGGAGGTGAAAACAAAAATGCCCAGCAAAGTTATCCTTGAACAAAAGCAAAAAGCAGTTGCCGAGCTTGCAGAGCAGATCAAGAATTCTGTTTCCGGCGTGCTCGTAAACTACCAGGGTATCACCGTTGAGGATGATACCGCCATGCGTAAGGCACTGCGCGAAGCAGGTGTTCGCTACTCCGTAGTAAAGAACACGCTGACGGGTCGTGCTTGCGAAATGGTCGGCTATGGCGAAATGAAGCAGTACCTGAACGGTATGACCGCTATCGCCATCAGCGAAACCGACGCCGTTGCACCCGCAAAGATTCTCAAGAAGTTCTCCGACAAGGTCGAATCCTTCAAGATCCTTGCAGGTTACCTTGACGGTGCCGTGATCGACGAGGCTACCGTAAATGCTCTCGCCGACATTCCTTCGAAGGAAACTCTTATTGCCAAGTTCCTTGGCAGCATCCAGTCCCCCTTGTACGGCTTTGCATACGCCATTCAGGCGATCATCGACAAGCAAGAAGAGGCTGCTCCCGCTGCAGAGTAATGCAGCATAACGGCTCCGCACCGTGCAAGGCGGAAACCGCAGCGTGACGGACTCACGCAAATTAAAATTTAAAAAATACTCTATTTACAGGAGGACAATCAAAATGGCTAGCGAAAAGATTACCGCTATTGTTGAAAGTGTTAAGGCTCTTACCCTGCTCGAGCTCAACGAGCTTGTTAAGGCTGTTGAAGAGGAGTTCGGCGTATCCGCTGCTCCCGTTGCCGCTGTTGGCGTTGCTGCAGCTGCTGCTCCCGCCGCTGAGGAGAAGACCGAGTTCGACGTTATTCTTGCATCCTTCGGTGCTAAGAAGCTCGACGTTATCAAGGCTGTTCGCGAGATCACCGGTCTCGGCCTGAAGGACGCTAAGGACCTCGTTGAGGCTGCTCCTAAGGCTGTTAAGGAAGGCGCAACCAAGGACGAAGCCGAGAACATCAAGAAGGCTCTCGAGGCTGCCGGCGCTACGGTCGAACTCAAGTAAGTTTCCACCGTTCCGAAAACCTGACTGTACAAAAGGGGATGCACACAAGGTGCATCCCCTTTTTGTCTTTGAAAAAACGCAGATTGCTTCGTTGCTCCTCGCTCGTCGGCTCAGAGTAGACTTCTACACCTTACCCGACTCGTTTGCGGTGCGCCTTGCACTCCGCGCTTTTTCTTCGACACGCCTTTTATTTCACAAATTCCCCAAATACCGCTTTATTTCTTCTGAGCGCAGCTTGATGTCGTCAAGCTCCTTGACTACCGCCTTGTGATCGGAAAAATTTGAGTCGCTCACTCCAAGCAAATAATCACAGGTCACACCAAAAAAGCGCGCCAATTTCACAATTGTCTCACTGTCGGGATTCGTCTTCCCCGTTTCATAATTAGAAAGAGAGCGTTGGTCGATTCCCACCGCCCGTGCCACGTCTATCTGCCGCAGATCTCTATCCTCTCGCAGATCCTTGATCCTGTTCATAGAAAAAATCTTCCCTTTTTTTCAACTTTACCATATTTTTTCTCATTTGCACTTGACACACCAATTATTTTTAGTTATAGCATCTTTGTACCAAAATATTGGTATAGTACACTTTCAAAGGAGATTTTCTTTCTATGAAGCCCAATTACGTTGCAACCAAAAGCGCGTGGAGCTGCGTTGGCAAATGGGACGTCAGCAACACCGAGTACATCCAAAAGCCCGAAAAGCTGGAGGAATATCTGCAGACCCGCATCGTAACCGCACGACAGTCCCGCGTGCAGGGCGGCGGCAACTTCCACGGTTACGTGCGAATGTGAGCGTTCACATCAAATAAAAATCCATGAAAAAGGCATCGCCTCACGGCGATGCCTTTTTATTGTCTCTAATGGGCTGTTTTTATCTTCTCTTTTCCGCAATTTCGGCGAGAAGCTCTGCCTTAAACGCGTCAACGCTCTGCACGCCCTTGTCGCCTTCCTTACGGGAACGCACGGCAACAGTCTTATCGTTCATCTCGTTATCGCCGATCACCAGCATGTAGGGCAGCTTTTCCAGCTGTGCATTGCGGATCTTTTTACCGATGGTCTCATTGCGGTCATCCACCTCAACGCGCACACCCGCGCACTCCAGCCGGCGTTTCACCTCGTATGCATAGTCGATATGCTCGTCCCCAATGGGCAGCACCTTGACCTGCACGGGAGCCATCCATGTGGGCAGCGCGCCTGCGTAACGCTCAATGAGGTAAGCAAGCGTGCGCTCGTAGCAGCCAAGGCTGGTGCGGTGGATGATGTACGGACGCTTCATCTGTCCGTCGCTATCCACGTACTCCATGCCAAACTTCTCGGCAAGCAGCATGTCGATCTGGAT
>CAZOFQ010000100.1:0-4594 GCA_964579105.1 uncultured Lachnospiraceae bacterium | reverse complement strand
GAATACCGCACAAATTGGTAGGGCAGGGGCTAGCTCCTGCCGCCATCCGCGATACATACCCGGCGGGAGCAAGCCCCCGCCCTACGGCAAATACGCACTCCGCGATGCGCTAACGGACGGAATGTCGGTTGTGAATTCGGACCGTCGGGGACGCCGGTCCCTACGGTAAATACGTAATCCCCGATAGATACATAAATGGTTAACGCACACGCCCGTAGGGGGCGACCTCCGGACGCCCCGCAATCCCCGACACACAACCGCCCAACGGCAAGGATTATGCTTTAATGAGATTCACGATGCGCTTCCCCTTTTTGGCATCGGCGTACAGATACGCTTTATATGCACCGCTTTTTTTGCGCACCTCGGCATAGAAAATGACAACTGCACTTGCGTCAATCATGGCGCAGTTTCTGAAATAGATGCTTTTATACCAGCCCTCAAAGGCGGGGATGAGATAAACGATCTCCTCGTAGTCCTCTTTTCTGTAGTGAGAGGGCTTTCGCAGCTGACGCTCTTGAGGCACGCAATATACGCGCTTAAGGCTCAATTCGGGGCGCTCCTCCCTGATTTTACTGACGATGCGGTAGCATAGATCGTCGAACTCCCCGAAGCCGCCGAAATAAAAAACGCGACAGCCAAGCTCCACCGAGCGTAGGATCTCGGCGGCGGTTGCCGCATATAGACTTTCCGTGACGTTCACATTACGGTGTCCGAAAAAGGAACAGATCAAAGAATTTTCCATACAAATAAATAAGGTGCCACCCCTTGCGAGATGACACCGTAGAAATACCTCTCGCATAGTTGTCACACTAACAGAACATCCTTATTGAAGGGAATATCCGGCGATACCGTATATCTACCAAAAGATATAGTATCCCCTTCAAAAAGGCATAATACGCCCATAAGGATGCTTTGTTATTCTATTAGTGTGACACCTATATTATAGCACCTTTTTTTGCTTTTTTCAATAGGGATTTATAAATTTTAGTTGTACCCCTTCTTACTCCGCGGCGGAGTCATGCCCAACTCTCCCATAAGGAGAGGAAAAACCTTGTTTTGAAAAAACAAGTTCAAAAATCGTTTCGATGTGGAAAATTATCAAATAAAATTGGAAAATGATGAAGAAAAAATAGAAAAAGCGCGAATTTTCGCGCTTTTTCTATTTTCGTTTCTTTTATTTTTTCAAGAACAAACGGCGATAGATCTCGTACATTTCGTCAACCGAGATCACGTAAGGACTGTTGACGTAATTGCCCGCCTTGCAGATCAGCTTTACGCGGCGGTCGATCTCTTCCTCTGTAAAGGAAAGGGAAACGTCCGCAAGTCCTGTGAGAAGTGCCTTCATGAGCTTGGGCGAGGTGCCGATGTGGGAGGTAAAGGCGGCGATGCGAGCTTTGCCAAGCTCGTTTTTTTCGTTGTAATCCACGTATTCCCCCGCAAAAACGGCACATGCCTTGCCGTGCGGAATACCGTCAAGCAGCGTAATGCTGTATCCCATAGGGTGCGGGAAGCCCGTTCCCGTCACGCTGATCGCCATGCCTGCGGCGGTGGAAGCCGCCATCAGCTGCTCTCGCATTTGGGGCGAGAAGACGGCGGGTGCTTGTGAAAGCACGTCCCAGAGCTCCTTTGCGGCAAAAAGTGCGGCAGCCTCCGAGAAAACGGTGGATTTGGGGGAAAGATAGGACTCCAGCGCGTGTGCAAACGCATCCAGCGCGGTGCTGACGGTGTTTGCATGCGGTAAGGAGTAGGTGTAGCGCGGGTCTGCAAACGCCACGCGAGGCCAGGCGTCGGCAGCCTTGAAGGTCTTTTTTCGTTCTCCCTCGGGGAGCGTCAGCACGCTGTAATAGTTGACCTCGCTGCCTGTGCCCGAGGTGGTGGGGATGGCAACGATGGGGAGCGTGGGATGCACGCGCTTGCCTTCCTCGTAGATCTCCATGGGGGAGATCTCCCGATTCGTTGCAAAGGCGGCGATCGCCTTGGCGGCGTCCAGGGGTGAGCCGCCGCCGATGCCGATCACGAAATCCGCGCCTGCTGCGGCGGCTTGCTTTCCGCCCTCAAAGCAGGTGAGAAGCGGCGGATTTTCTCCTATTTTGTCGAAAATCGTATAAGAAGCCCCGGCTTTTTCCAGCACGGCGGTCACCTCCGCCAGAGCGCCGCTTGCCTTGGCGGAGCTTTTTCCCGTTACGATGAAGGCGTGCCGCCCCAAAATCAATGCTTTTTGATTGTTTAGCAGTGCGTTTTGTCCGAAATAAACGCGCGTGGGCATATAAAAGGATGCGTCCATAAAAATACTCCCTTCTTGCTTTTGCAAGCTCAGTATAACACAATTTCACCGCGAAAAAAAGAGCTTTTTGAAAAAAACGGTAATTTTCTCCGATATCCCTCGTAACGGGATGAGATTTTCGCAAATTTGGTGTCAAAAAAGGATCGTGGGGGATTTTTGCAAAAAAATGAAAAAAAGTTTGAAAAAATATTTGCATTTCGAAATGTATTATGATATAATAAAAATTACAAATACGCCGCACCCGCTATGCGCGGGCACCTCGGCGCAATCTAATGTAGTTTTTATTGATCATAATTCTGCCATTTTATGTTGACGGCTCGGCTGTTTGCCTTCCGTCAACGCGAGGTAAGAATTATGATATAATGAAATTAAAGAAAACGCAAAGCGCGCGCTTTGCGACACGGTGCCGTGCTCCCGCTGGCAAAAGCCATAGGTTTTGGAGCGATGCTTTTTAAGAATTCGGGCGCTTGCCCTGCCATGTCCCGTTTGCGGACGATATAGAGGTGCTTTTATGAAAGAATTTTTTGACAGACTGTTTTCGGGCAGTTTTTCTATAAAGTATTTTACAGATCCCTTTTTAAATTTTACTTGGCGCGATGTCTTGGATATTGCCTTGCTTGCGCTTTTGTTTCATGCGGTATTCCGCTACGTGCGCGACCGCCGCGCGGGCAGATTGCTTTGGGGCGTGGGGCTTTTGGTGGGCGTGTACGCCGTTAGCGAGCTGCTTGACATTTACGCTCTGCGTTACATCTTCAGCAACTTCTTCGGTTACGGTCTGCTTGCACTCGTGGTGATCTTTCAGCCCGAGCTGCGTGCGGTTGTGGAGCGCGTCGGCTCCGTCTCCTTCCGCAGGCTGAAAACGATAGGAACCGACGCGAGAAGCCGTTCGGCGCTCTCCTCTGCAGCGCTGGATGAGATCGTGCTGGCGGTCAAGCATATGTCCTTCTCCAAAACGGGCGCGCTGATCGCGATCGAGCGCTCGATCAAGATCGGCGAATACGCGGAATCCGGCACAGTGCTCGGAGCAAGCATCAGTGCAAGACTGCTGCAAACCGTTTTCTACAACATGACGCCCTTGCACGACGGCGCCGTGATCATTCGTGACGGGAAAATTTTTGCCGCAGGCTGCAATCTTCCTCTCACACAAAATACCGAGCCGATCAAGGATCTCGGCACGCGCCACCGCGCGGCGGTGGGCGCATCGGAGGACAGCGACGCCATCATCATCGTGGTCTCCGAGCAAACGGGCATTATCTCCGTTGCCCACAACGGGGAATTGATGCGTAACTTCACATCGGTCTCTTTGCGCCGTAAGCTGGCGGAATTGCTGGGGATGCAGAGACCTGTTCAGTCAAGAAACGAGGATTTGTGATGAAGGATAAAAATATGTTGACCGACGTCGGTGCACAGCAGCCCGCCGTTGTGTCGCACCACAAGATATATACAAACGTACTGGCGGCTCTGGTCTGCCTTTTGATCGCTGTGCTCGTTTGGGTGAGCGTGATGAACTCGCAGGATACCGATTACGTGCCCTTGCGCATCGAAAATCCGCAAAGCAACGTGACCTACGAATTTTCCGCGGACAACCTGCAGGTGCAAGGGAAGGTTGCGGCACTCAGGCATCTTTCCGTTATCGGCATCACCGTGCCCGAGGGTCTGCCGAACGGCACGTATCTTCTCACCGAGTCGGATCTTGAGCTGCCCGACGGTGTGCATCCCGTGGGCGAGTTGAGGCTGACGCTTACCGTGGTGAGTAATTAATATGCAGCATTCCATCGCTTGGCTCCTCTCGGATATTCGCGCTCCCTTCGACGCCCCCGAGGAGGAGATCTTACAAATAGCACGGACGAAAATGAAGCGCGCGCGTATTCCTACCGCGGGGCTTCATTTTCGCATTTATAAAAAATCGCTTGATGCCAGAAGAAGATCTGCCATCGTGCAGGTGTGCTCGGTGTTGGCGGAGTGTGCGGATGCCGTGCGTATCACGGAGCGTGAGACTCAAGGGCTACGTGCCATCGGCGCACGAGCTTTTACCGAGCAGCAGCCCGAGATCCCGCACGGCAACGAGCCTCTTTTGCAAAGACCGCTTGTTGTTGGCATGGGTCCCGCGGGGCTGTTTGCCGCATTGATGCTTGCCGAGCAGGGATATGCGCCCATCATCATTGACCGCGGAGACGACGTGGACGCGCGCGCGGCGGTGGCGGAAGGATTCCGTACGCTGGGCGTGTTGGATACCGAATCCAATATTCAGTTCGGTGCGGCGGTCTGCTGGCCAACAGTCTGGACTGCCCCCTGATCCTGACCCAGACC
>CAZOFQ010000099.1:0-4632 GCA_964579105.1 uncultured Lachnospiraceae bacterium | reverse complement strand
CAAAGACCATTTGCTACCGCTTTCGCGACAGCCTGATTATTATAACACAACCAAGCGAGCTTGTCAACACCTTTTTTTAAAAAATTCAATGTTTTTTGCGACTTTTCGTTGTGTTGCCGTTTTTTTCGGGACAGCTTTGTTATTTTATCACGCTTCGCTTTTTTTGTCAAGTGTTTTTTGGAACTTTTTCGGGCTTTTTGAAAAAAATGGCTTGTTTGTAGTATCGCATTTTGCGGAAGAATTATTCACGATAGGAATTTTTTTCGAGGTACAAAGATGTTAACAATTTTGTTGCGAACCGTTTTGGTCTATGCGATCCTGATTGCAACCATGCGTTTGATGGGCAAGCGCCAATTGGGCGAGCTGGAAATTTCGGAGCTGGTAACCACGCTTTTGATTTCAGAGATCGCTTCCCTCCCCATTCTGGATCAATCCATACCGCTGATGTACGCCGTGATCCCTCTTATCACCATCCTCACATTGGAGGTGGTCCTTTCCATGATCCTTCTCAAATGCCCGCCCTTAAAAAGTCTTGCCTCCAGCCGTCCTAACGTACTGATCCGCCACGGGAAGGTAGATCAAAAGGAATTGCGGCGCAATCGCATTTCGGTAGACGAATTGATCAGCGAGATCAGGCAATCGGGTTTTTCTTCATTTGGCGATATCGATTACGCCATCGTAGAACAAAACGGAAAGATCTCGGTTCTGGCCAAAAGAAGCGCCCAGCCCCCTACGGCTAAGGAGTTGGGCATTCAAGTGAGTGAGGACGGTCTTGTTCACCCCTTGATCGAGGATGGAAAACGCAACCGTTATAACTTAAATCTATTGGGCTTGGACTCCGCCTGGCTGGAAAAGGCACTTGCGAAAAAGGGACTCGCAGAGCGCGATGTGTTTTTTCTTGGCCGAGATGATTCGGGCGCGCTTTACTGGATAGAAAAGGAGTGAGAAAATGAAGGTTTTTATCCTCTCGCTTTGCGTATTTGCGTTGTTGATCGGTACGATCGTCGGCAACTGCTTTTACGTATCAAAAACCACCGAATACCTGGAGCAGGCACTGTTACAGCTTCCTGTGGCAAGCGAAGCGGATACGGCGCTTGCCGAGCTGGAGGACTATTGGTACGTGCGACGGACCGAGATCAGCTTTTCGATATCCTTTAGTGAAATAGCGGAGATGGACAGCTGCTTGATTCAATTGCGAACGGCAGCAGACAACGGCGAGGATTACGAATTCGAGCTGGCGCGAATGCTTGCGATCAAAAATATTGAGCACATGCGTCGCTTGGAGCGTTTTTCCTGGGAATGCATCATATAGATCATGTGCGATCGATCATGACGCGCATAGAATTGAGAATGGACGGCAGCATCACACCTGTGTCACCGAATACGGCGAGCCGCCATTATCAACACCAAGTGCGCCCGCACGAGGATCCCCGCCTTAGCGGAAAGCTGAAACGTGATGTTTTGCCGCCCTTGATTTTTTCAGCCGGTGCAAAATAGTGGATCGCTCTTCACCTTATTCAAGAGCGATTCGTGATCACACTTCACGTTCTTTTCTCCTTGTCAACACTCTGCATAAAAAATAAGCGGCCTTCACCGCTTATTTTTTATACCGAGCAACACAGCGCATTCCGCAAGATCTCGCACGACGCGAACGCCGCAGGTGTTTAATTTTTCAGCACCTTGGTGTCCGTCTGCGATCAAAATGCAATCCGCGCCGATATCGCACGCCACCTCAAAATCATGTACAGTGTCCCCCAACAATACCGCCGTATCCTGCGGATGTGCCGCGCGCCACTTTCTTGCAAGCGCTCCTTTTCCAACGGCGTGGATGCTGTCGGTCCCCCAGACCTCATCAAACCAGGAAAGCGCACCGCGCGCACGGAGCTGCGCCTCCATCATCCCACGCTCGGAAGCGGAAAGGATCGATTGCCTTACGCCTCGTGCGCGCAAGGCGGCACAAAGAGGCTGCACGCCCTCGTATAAGGGGGATTCCTTACTATATATATTATATAGGGAAACCCAAAGCGGCGCCAGCACGGTTTTATAATCCTCTTTTTCAAAATCAAAGCCGAGCCGACGGTAATACTGCTCAACAGGAAAGCCGAAAAGCGCGTGATACGTGTCTAAGCTGTCGATAACGGGCAGACCGCGAGGGGTAAGCATCTCGTTCACCGCCCTGATGCCCGCCTCCATATCACAAAGGACCGTGCCGTTAAAATCCCATAAAACGTGTGTATATTTCATAACAATACCAAAGATGCGATGCCGAAGTCGGCATCGCATCCGTCCTAATTGTAAATTACAGACCGTTGAATTCCTTAAACCAAACCTGATACAGGGCGTTGGGAGACTGCAGCGCGTCCTTGTCGCTGTTAATCGTGGAGGTGTTCATCACGTCGATCGCATCCTTCAGTGCTGCCGCAGTGACCACCTTGGAGGTGCCGTCGGCATCGGTATACTGCACAGACTCTCCGATCTTGTTCAAAAGGTAGTTAGCGATAGCCTCAGTCTCGGATGCCTTAGGCATTCCTGCGAAGAAGCTCTTTACCTCCTCCTCGGAAGAGAAGCTGTTAAGCACATTGGCTTCGATCTTTGCGGAAACTGCATTCAAAACACGCACGCAATCCTCGTTCAGCTTGTAATCGGTCAAATTAAAATACATGCCGAGGGTGGGATAGGTGATCGCATCAAGATTCTGCTTCTTGCCGTTCTCCCACGTAAGGGCGCTTTCTGCGCTGTTGGGATATGCAATAAAGATGTTGCCCGTTTTGTTAATGTCCATTTTATATTTGTTGTCGGGCGTGGGCTCTGCATACTCGTATACATTTTCCTCTTCGTCGGTAACGGTCTTCAGCGTGTAGTTCACATCCTCTATACCGTATTGCAGAAGATTACGCATTTCCTCGTTTGTGTTGAGATAAGCAATGATCTCCATGGAGCGCTGCTCGTCGGTGGTATG
Source organism: uncultured Lachnospiraceae bacterium (assembly GCA_964579105.1). Classification (GTDB taxonomy): domain Bacteria; phylum Bacillota; class Clostridia; order Oscillospirales; family CAG-272; genus Firm-07. The sequence goes on along the minus strand of CAZOFQ010000099.1, from coordinate 1,673 downwards.
GGAGCCGATGGCAAACATCGATCCGAACACCTCCTCGTCGGTAGCGCGAGGCTCCTCTACGGTAAATACCGTATAGCCCAAGCTCTCCAGCTCTGCCTTATCTGCCCAGTCACCCTCTACGATGCGGACCGCGGCACGCGCACTTGCGTCAGTGGTGACAAAGTCATCCGCCACTCCCGCAGTATCCTTACCCGTATTTTCGTACACCGCCTTTTTAGCGAGCATGGATTGATAGGACTCGTCGGTAAGCAGGTTGTAGGTGCCCAGGTTGCTGCCCTGATAGGAATTGCTGAAGTAGAAGCCGCCGAAGATGGAGAAGGTATCGGGCGTGGGAAGGCAGACATTCGCAACGGAATCCACGTCGTAGCCCCAATAGTGCACACGGCTGAAATCCACCTTACCGGTTTCACTGTAAATGGGGTAGATCTTATCATCATCGTCCGCCGCGAGGTTTTTATAATCCTCGTAAACGTAGGTGAGGAATTCGTAGCACCCCGTGCTGTAAATGTCGTTATCGAAATTCTCCTCGGGATCCTTCAAATATTCGTTCGCAAGATCCTCGTCAACAGCAAGGTAGGTATACGAGCCGATGGTGGTGTTGTTGGGCACACCGTAAATGCCGTTATACTTTGCCGTATTCAAAAGAGCCGGGCTGATGTAATAAGCAAGCTCTGCAGCGTAGTTTTCCAGCAAGCCCTCGATGGAGGTGATCCACCCGTTATCGATGTAAGTGCGATATTTTTCGGCATCGCCGATAAAGAGAACGTCCACCTGGGATTCGTGCGCCACGGGGTACTTGAGCTCGGGGATGCCGTACTCGTTGAGCACCGTTTCCTGAGAAGTAGCGGAGCTGGTAAGCTTTTCACCCTTTTTCTTAGCCTCCGCAAGTGCCGTTTCGTAATCAACAAAAGCCTTTTCCACCGTTGCGTAATAGTCTGCCTCGCTGATGTACTTGATGTTCACCTGCGTTCTGAACTTTTTCTTGGTGAGCTTGTTGATCGCCGCATTTACGGCGGCTGCCTGGTCGGCATCCATTCCCTCTTCCGAGATCACCCAGAAATTGAGCGTGGTGGTATAACGGGATGCTTCGTCGATGGTGCCGCTGATCGCGTCACCATCATCACTGCAAGACGTGAAAACGAAAAGCAGCATCAGCGTTGCCAGCATCAGGCTAATCAGTCTTTTTGCCATAATACAAGAACCTCCTTTTCCCTCGCGCGGGAAATACCATATAAATACAAATAATATTTTACACTAAACTTCTTTTTCTGTCAAGCCGCCCTATTTCAAACCAAAGACTTGAAAAAGCACTTGCGCACAAACATTGAGGTAACTTTTCACAAAGAGGGCCGGGCAAGATTCTGCAAAGCAGACAGAAAAATCGTGATTGTGTTGAATTGCAAATTCTCGGTTTTGTGCAAGTTCACGATAATTGTAAAGAATCAATCAAGAAATCCGCGCAAATGGCGCGCACGGCTGGGGTGGCGCAATTTACGCAGCGCCTTGGACTCGATCTGGCGGATGCGCTCACGGGTAATGTCAAACTCCTTGCCTACCTCCTCCAGCGTGCGGGTGCGCCCGTCGTACAAGCCGAAGCGCAAGCGGATCACGTGTGCCTCACGGGGGGTCAAGGTGTTCAGCTCGCGCTCAATGACCTCTCGCAAAATAGTGGT
>CAZOFQ010000098.1:0-4782 GCA_964579105.1 uncultured Lachnospiraceae bacterium | reverse complement strand
GCCCATCATGACGTAGTCGGAGATGTAGATCGGCACCTCCTTGCCCGTAAGCGGATGGATGGCGGTCAGCCCCTCGATGCGCACACCCGTCTTATCCTTATTCATCTGCGTGCGCTCGAATTCCGTCTTTTTCGCACATTGCTCGCGGTAGGCTTCGATCTCAGCCATATTCGCGATGCCCTCGCGGTTGCGGTCAATGATCGGATGCTCGGGGGCGATGACCATAAAGGTCACACCAAAGAGGGTGTCGGGACGGGTGGTATAGATGCGGAGCTTTTCCTCGGTCTCCTTCAGCGAGAAGTTTACGAAAGCGCCCGTGCTTCTGCCGATCCAGTTGACCTGCTGCATCTTCACGTTGGGGAGGTAATCCACCGTTTCCAAGCCCTGCAGCAGCTTATCGGCATAAGCGGTGATGCGCAAGTACCAAACGTCCTTGGATTTTTGCACGATATCGCTGTGGCAGATATCACACTTGCCGCCCTGCGAATCCTCGTTGGAAAGCACCACCTTACAGCTGGGGCAGTAGTTGACCAGCGCGGTATCGCGGAACACAAGACCGTTCTCAAACATTTTCAGGAAGATCCATTGCGTCCACTTGTAGTACTTCTCCTCGGTGGTATCCACGGTGCGTGCCCAGTCAAAGGAGAAGCCCACACGCTTCAATTGCTCGGTAAAGCGCGCGATATTGGTATCCGTCACCTTACGGGGATGAATACCCGTTTTAATGGCGTAGTTCTCGGTGGGAAGCCCGAACGCGTCAAAGCCGAGAGGAAACATGACGTTATACCCCTCCATGCGGCGCTTACGGCTGATGACCTCAAGCCCCGCGTACGCCTTGATGTGCCCCACGTGCATGCCTGCACCGCTGGGGTACGGAAATTCCACAAGCCCGTAAAATTTCTTTTTCGGGGAAAGATCCTCGGCGTGGAAAATGCCCGCCTTCTCCCATTTTTCCTGCCACTTTTTTTCTGTGGCGGCAAAATCGTATTTCATGTCAGTCCTCCTTCGTCACAGCCGTGACTTCGCGGTAAAGTTTATCAAGATTATAAAACTCGCGTGCTTCGCGGTCGAAGATATGCACCATCACCGTGCCGTAGTCCACGACCTGCCAGCTGCGGGCGTTCCCGCCGTCGGTGTGCAGGGGCTGCAGACCGCGCTGTCCCATGCGGAACTCCAGCTCGCCCGAAAGGGCGGCAACGTGCGTACCCGAATTGGCGGAGCAAAGCACCAGATAGTCGGTGATATCGCTGCGCCCCTCCACGCGGATCACGGCAATGTTGTTGCCCTTTTTCATATCCAGAACGGCACGGCAAGCCTCGGCAAGCACGGCGGCATCCGCGTCGGCAAGCGAGGGCAATGCTTCCCAGTTTTCAAACAGTTCTTCCATTTATCTCTTCCTTTCAAAAGGTTTTTCTCAAATTCAGATCCGCAATGGCAGCAAGCGTATCCTCGCACACGGGTGCACCCTCGGCCAAGAGGCTGTCGCGCACGCTTGTAAGCGACGAGAGGAGCACCTCGTGCAAATGCCGCAGGCGCGCGGCGTAGGTCATACGAGTGAGGGGTGCGCTCCAAAAGCGATCCCGCAGTGCCACACACGCAGGGTACGTTCGCCCCTGCTCGATCACATCGGCGAGGTACAGGATCGTTTCGCACAGCGTCATGCACGCGTGCCCCGTTGTGTGCCAACGCACTGCCAAGAGCAGCACGGGATTGGCAAAATCGGGATAAAGACGCGCAATCTCGGGCGGCGCGGTGATCGCGTGATGAATGGCGGGCGACGCCGCCTCGTCGGGGCGAAGGGCGATCCCCTCGCGCGCGAGCACCTGCGCGGTCTTTTCCGCATCATACTCCTTGGTGCAGTCGTGCAGCAGCGCCGCGGCACGGAGCAGCCCCTCCTGCTCGGGGCAAAGCAGCCTTGCCATACGTGCGGCACACTCCTCCACACCCAGCGTGTGGGCAAAGCGCTTTTGCGACAGCATCGCCTTCATATCCGCGCGCAAGCGCTCCAGCACCGCAGGTGAGAAATTGCTCATTCCCTTGCCTCCTTGCGGTACAGCCCGTGCTTTTCGATATACGCCTTCACCGCGGGCGGCACAAGTGCATCGATCGATCCTCCCTCCTGCACCAGCTTGCGAATATCCGTAGACGCCAGCTCTACGGCATCTATCATCAAGCGGCGCACGATCCTGCCGTATTTTTGCAGATACTCGTTGTTCTTTGCCACGATACGGGATTCGATGATGGGGTCTCTTTCGCGTCTGGCGTACACGGGATAACAGAGCTTGAAGATCTCCTCGCTCTCCCTCCACGTGTCCAGTGTCAGCATCATATCCGTACCCATCAGCAGGAACAGTCGGCGGTCGGGGGCAGAAAGCTCGCGTAAGGTATCCACGGTATAGCTTTTCCCTCCGCGCTTGATCTCCATATCACTCACCAGCACCTTTTCCTCGTTCCAAAAGGCAAGCTCGCACATGCGATAGCGGTGCGCGGGATCATCCGCCGCATCGATCTGCTTGTGGGGCGGGATCGCCGCAGGGATCACGTAGAGGATATCCAGCTGCAGCTGCTCGATAAACGCCTTGGCGGCGGCAAGATGCCCGTTGTGCACGGGAGCAAACGTACCGCCGTAAATCCCGATACGGATCTGATCGTTTATCATAGCTCGATCTTCTTTTTGGTTTCGGACTCGCGGTAGAGGATCAGGCACTTGCCGATCACACTCACGACCTCGGCTTCCGTTGCGGCGGCAAGCTGCTCTGCCACGTCGCGCACGTCCTCGCCCGAATTTTCCAGCACGCGCATTTTGATCAGCTCTCTTGCCTCCAGCGCGTCACTAACGGTCTGCACCATTGCCTCGGTCACACCGCTTTTGCCCACCTGCATGATCACATCCTCATGCGCGGCAAGCGAGCGCAATTTGGCGCGTTGTTTACTTGTCAGCATAATAACTCCTTAAAAATTGTCCTCCACCAGTCCCATACGGCGTGCAAGGCGCGCGGCAAACTGCCGCACCGCCGCACCGCGATGGCTGATGGCGTTTTTCTCATCGGCACTCATCTCGGCAAGCGTTTTTCCCATGGGGTCGTACCAAAACAGCGGATCGTAGCCAAAGCCGCCCTCTCCGCGTGGGGAAAGGAGGATCTCACCCTCCACCGCGCCCGTGGCACGGATGGGTGCGCTCCCGTCGGGAAACACCATAGCAAGCGCGCAAACAAACGCCGCCCGACGGTCGCGCTCTCCCTCCATGTTCTTGAGCAAAAGTGCGTTATTGGCGGCATCATTTCCATGCTCCCCCGCATAACGCGCAGAGTAGATCCCCGGTGCCATATCCAGCGCAGGCACGACAAGCCCCGAATCGTCGCCGATCCCGGGATAGCCCGATTTGGCGGCGGCGCTCGCCTTGATATAAGCATTTTCGGCAAAGCTCTCGCCGTTCTCCTCGATCTCCTCGGTGATCCCCACCTCGTCCAAGGCTCTCAGCTCGATCACATCCCCCAGCTCGGCGGTGAGTAAGCGTTGCAGCTCCGCCACCTTGCCCTTATTGCGGGATGCCAGTACAACAGTCATTCTTTTCATTCTTCAAACAGCGCGGCAACAAACTCGTCCGCGTCAAACTCCTGCATATCGTCGATCTTCTCGCCCACGCCGATAAACTTCACGGGCAGCCCCAGCTCCTTTCGGATGGAAAGCACGATTCCGCCCTTGGCAGTACCGTCCAGCTTATTGAGGATAAGACCTGTGATGTCGGCGGCGCGGCTGAATTCCTTGGCTTGCAGGATCGCATTCTGCCCCGTGGTCGCATCCAGCACCAAAAGGTTTTCTCTTGCGGCGCCTTCCAGCTCGCGGGAAATCACGCGATTGATCTTGGCAAGCTCATCCATGAGGTTCTTTTTGTTATGCAAGCGCCCTGCCGTGTCGATGATCAGCACGTCCGCGCCCTTCTTTTTGGTATATTGAATGGCGTCAAACACCACGGCAGCGGGGTCGGAGCCCTCCTGCTGCTTCACAAGGTCTACGCCCGCGCGGTCGCACCATACTGCAAGCTGGTCGATGGCGGCGGCACGGAAGGTATCCGCGGCGGCAACCACGATCTTTTTGCCCGCCTTTTTGAGTCTCTTGGAAATTTTGCCGATAGAGGTGGTCTTGCCCGCACCGTTGACACCGATGATCAGCACCACGGAGGGTGTCGTGTCAAGATGCAGCTCCTCTCCCTCACCGATAAGATCCGCGAGAATGGTTTTGAGTGTATCCTTGATCTGCTCGGGCTCCTTCAGTCTGCCCTCCTTGATCTCCTCACGCAAGCGGTCCAGGATCTCCTCGGTAGCGGCAACGCCCACATCCGAGGTGATGAGCAGCTCCTCCAGCTCGTCCAAAAGGTCCTCGTCTACGCGCACAAAGTGCTTAAGCAACGCATCAATGCGCCCCCAAATGGCGTTTTTGGTTTTGGCAAGCCCCTCACGTAGCCTGGCTAAAAATCCCATTCCAGTCATCTCCTTCCTGTTTGCCCGAAATCGAGCTTACGTCCAGCGTCAGCACCTTGGAGATGCCTCGCTCGGGCATGGTCACACCGTACAGGCGGTTTGCCGCCTCCATCGTACCACGGCGGTGTGTGATCAAAATGAATTGCGTATCCAGCGAATAACGCTTGATATAGGCGGCAAAGCGCGCCACATTGACCTCGTCGAGCGCCGCCTCGATCTCATCCAGGATGAAAAAGGGCGTGGGGTTGACCTGCAAAATGGCAAAAAACAGCGCGATGGCAATAAAGGATTGCTCGCCGCC
>CAZOFQ010000097.1:0-5076 GCA_964579105.1 uncultured Lachnospiraceae bacterium | reverse complement strand
GAGGAGATCGTGATCATCGAGGACGTGATCACCGCGGGCACTGCCATCCGCGAATCTATGGAGATCCTGAAGCACCTGGAGGGCACTAAGGTCGTTGCCACCTTCATCATGGTCGACCGCAAAGAAAAGGGGCAGACCGAAAAGGGCGCCATGCAGGAGATCGAGGAGCAATTTGGCTTCCCCGTCTACTCGGTGGTGGACGTTTACGATATCATCGAATATTTGGAGGAGGATCCCGTCAATAAGGAAAACGTGGAGCGAATCAAAAACTATCTCGCCGTAAACGGCGCAAAAGCATAAGAGGAGTGCAATATGAAAAGCCTGATCGATATTTTGGAGCTTTCGGTTGAGGAATTGGACGAGCTGCTTGCGACAGCGCTGGATATTATCGAAAACCCCGATAAGTATAAGGAGGCTTGCCACGGTAAGAAGCTGGCAACGTTGTTTTTTGAGCCCTCCACGCGTACACGCCTTTCCTTCGAGGCGGCAATGTACGAGCTGGGCGGCAACGTGCTGGGCTTTTCCGAGGCGGCAAGCTCCTCTGCCTCCAAGGGGGAAAGCATTGCCGACACCGCCAAGGTCATCAGCTGCTATGCCGATATCATCGCCATGCGCCACCCCAAGGAGGGTGCGCCGCTGGTGGCATCCTGCAACGCTACCGTGCCTGTGATCAACGCAGGGGACGGCGGGCACGCGCATCCCACGCAAACGCTTGCCGATCTGCTCACGATCAAGCGGGAAAAGGGCCGTCTTTGCGATCTTACCGTTGGCTTTTGCGGTGACCTCAAATACGGTCGCACCGTGCATTCGCTGATCTCCGCGCTTTCCCGCTATACGGGGATCCGTTTGGTGCTGATCTCGCCCGAGGAGCTGCAGATCCCGGGATACATTAAGCACGAGGTCATGCGCGGCATGGAGTTTGAGGAGACGACCGATCTGGAGGGCAAATTGCCCGAGCTCGACATCTTGTACATGACGCGCATCCAACGCGAGCGTTTTTTCGATCTGGACACCTACGAGAGACTTAAGGATGCTTACATCCTCACCGCCGAAAAAATGACACTTGCCAAGCCCGACATGGCAGTGCTGCATCCGCTGCCCCGCGTGAACGAGATCAGCGTGCAGGTAGATGCCGACCCCCGCGCCTGCTATTTCAAGCAGGTGCTCAATGCCAAATACATCCGCATGGCGCTGATCCTCAAGCTGCTTGGAGAAGCACAAGGAAAGGAGCGCAGACCCGAGCCGCTGCCCACGGCACGCGGCGAAAAGGATCTGCTGATCAATTCGCTTGTGTGCGAGAACAAGCACTGCATTACGACCACCGAGCAGGAGCTGGATCAGCTTCACCGCCTGGTGGATGCAAAGAAGGGTATTTGTCGCTGCGTATACTGCGAAAAAAAGATCAAGCTTTGATAGCAAAAGGGCGTCCGCAATTTTCGGACGCCCTTTTGTATAAAGCGTAAAAAAGCCGCCCCGAAGGGCGGCTTTTCGTTTTTTAGCTCATGTTGGTTCTGACAAATCCCGAGCAGATGTGGAAGTTAACGGGGGTGCTGAAGGAGGGCATGATCTCGCTCGTGAAGATCTCCATTACGGTGTCGTAAGCGGCACGTCCGAACAAGATCGTGACGGTTGCGCCTGTCTCGGTCTTTTCCACGCCGATGTAATACTCATCCTCGTCCAGTGCATTGATCAGACCCTTATCGGTAAAGGTCGTGTTGCCGATCAGGATCTTGTAATCCGCTTTTACGACCTGGGAGTCCTTTTTCAAGCTGAGGTCAAGACCGACTTGCTTGTAAACGTAGCCTTGGAATTCCTCTGCAAACGCCTTGTAGGTGTCGGACATGACGCCCGTGCCTGCATAGGTGATGAGATAGCTGTCGATGCGCGCGCCGCAAATGCCTGCCTGGGCGTAGGAGTATTTAGCTGTCATATCGTATTCTGAAAGCGTGCTGGGGTCAATGGACATGGAAAGCATAGCGCCCGTGTTGGCAACCTCGAAGCGGTTACCCTGATCCTGTACGTAGGCAGTGAGGAAACGGGTGACCGCAAGTGCGGTAGCGTCGTCGGAACCGCCCACAATGACGACCTTTTCTCCCGAAATGGAGATGGCGTAGTCACCCACCTTCTTGCCGTCGATCGCTTCTGCGCTCTCGGGGCGGTTGGTGGAGCCGATCAGAATCTCCTTGGCTTGGGGAGCAACCTCCTCTTCAACTTCGCGGTCGCTGTAGCAGTCTACTACCTTAATGTCGCAGTTCAAATAGGTCTTGAAGGCGAGCTGCAGCTCGCTGATGGCCTTTGCCAGCTTAGGACCTGCCTTGTAATCGCGCACGATCACGTATTCGGTCTGACCTCTGACAACAATATCCATCGCCTGTACGGCTTCCTCGTCGGTTGCATCGGCTGCATCGGTCTCCGTGTCGGTCTCGGACTCCGTGCTGGCAGCAGCAAGCGTGAGAGTGAGAGAGAACATCATCAAAAGCGCGAGAAGCAGGGATAAAATTCGAATGACTTTCATCGTTTTTCTCCTTAAATGGGTGGATTTTTGCCGCGGCGCGGCTTGCTCGAACAAGGAAGAGTAGGGCGTGGGCTTACAAATAAGTAAACGCACGCGTGTGGAATCAAGCTTATTATATCAAAAAGTGAATAGTTTGTAAAGGCTTTTTTTAAAATTTAGTTAAAATATCCAAAGTGCAAGCTTGTTTCTGTCGATATTGCATATCCGTGCGGCAGCGGAGCGTGGCAAAAATTGCGTGGAAACGGGGGAATTTTTGCCTGTATTGCTTGCAATTGTCAGCGTTGTATGATATACTAAAGGGGCGGGATCTACAGCCCCGATAGAAAGCGAAAATTTATGAAAATTTTGGCACTTGGCGACGTGGTGGGAGAAGCCGCGCTCGCTTACTTACGAAAGACCTTGCCCTTGGCAAAGGCGAAATACGCTGCCGATCTGGTGATCGCCAACGGGGAGAACGTGTGCGATATCCACGGCATCTCTCCCGCTGCTGCCGAAGCACTTTTTGATGCGGGCGTAGACTTTATTACCTCGGGCAACCATGTGCTTGACCGTCGCGACGGTCATGCACTGCTGGAAAATTCGCACCGTATCGTGCGCCCGTGCAACTATCCCGCCGAATGTCCGGGTGTGGGCGCGCAGATGGTCACCTCTGCCGATGGGTGGCAGGTATTGGTGGTCAACGTGTCGGGCGTTTCCTTTATGGAGCCGCTCGCGAATCCGTTTACCTGCGTCCAGCGCGAGCTGGATGCCTACCGCGGGCGTTACGACGTGGCGGTGCTTGACATCCATGCCGAGGCAACAGCGGAAAAGCTGGCACTGGCGCATTATTTTGACGGCAAGTTTTCCGTGATCTTCGGCACGCATACGCATGTACAGACCGCCGACGCGCAGCTCCTGCCTCGCGGCACGGGCTACATCACCGACCTTGGCATGACGGGTCCCGTGGACGGCATCCTCGGCGTTTGCGTCGAGGATGTGATCTATCGCAACCGCACGCACATGCCGCGCCGCTTTACGGTGGCGGGTGGGGAGATCCGCGCCCACGGCGCGCTGTTTGAGGTGAATCCGTCAAGCGGCACGGCGCAGGCGGTAAGCCTTGTAAAATTTTGATTTAGGGGGAGAACGGTATGAGCAAAGTCAAATTTCGCGGCAGCGCGCTTCTTGCACCTGTGCCTCCTGTGCTTGTCAGCTGCGGCGATATGGAAAACTCCAACATCCTCACGGTGGCTTGGACGGGGATCTTAAACACGATACCGCCCAAAACCTATATCTCCATTCGCAAAAAGCGCTATTCTTACAGCATCATCAAGGAGCGCGGCGAGTTTGTGCTCAATCTCACGCCCGCAAGCCTTGTGCGTACCGCCGATTATTGCGGCACGTATACGGGGGCAAAGGTGGATAAGTTTGCCGCCTGCAACCTGACGCGCGTTGCCGCCGAGCAGATGAGCGCGCCCATGATCGAGGAATGCCCTCTCTCGCTTTGCTGCCGTGTGACGGATGTGGTTGAAATGGGATCGCACGATATGTTTGTTGCCGACATCGTAGAGGTATATGCAAACGAGGAGCTGATGGATGAGCGTGGCAAGCTGCATATTGAGCGCGCAGATCTTTGCGCCTATGCCCACGGAGATTACTACGCAATGGGCAAGCGCATCGGGCATTTCGGCTTTTCTGCTGTAAAGCGCAAGAAGCACGCCGCCCCTCGCCGTCCCGCCCCCAAAAAGCAATAAAACCTAAAACGGTATCAAAAATACAGAGATAAAGGAGTTCTACATGAAAGCAGTTATCACCGTTACGGGCAAGGACAGCGTCGGGATCATCGCGCGCGTCAGCGCCCTTTGTACAGAGCACAATGCCAACATTATCGACATCACGCAAAGCGTTCTCAGTGAATATTTTGCCATGATCATGCTGGTGGAGATCGATGCGCTGAACACCTCGTTTTCCCGCTTTGCCGATGCATTGGCAACGGCAGGCAAGGAGCGAGGTCTGGATATCCGCGCCATGCACGAGGACATCTTTAACACCATGCATCACATTTAAGAGGTAGACCATGCTGAATACTGCGGACATTTTGGAAACCATTGGCATGATACGCGAGGAAAACCTCGACATCCGTACTATTACCATGGGGATCTCCCTGTTTGATTGCGTCAGTGACGATGCCGACCGCCTGTGCCAAAGGGTTTATGACAAGATCACCAAGAAGGCGGAGCATCTGGTCAAAACGGGGGAGAGCATCGAGCACAAATACGGGATCCCGATCGTCAACAAGCGCGTATCGGTCACCCCCGTTTCTCTTATTGGCGGCAATCTGTCGCCCGAGGGCTTTCTCAAGCTTGCCCACACCCTGCAAAGGGCGGCAAATACCCTGGGCATCAACTTCATCGGCGGTTACTCCGCGCTCGTGCATAAGGGCATGACGCAAGGGGAACGCAATCTCATTTCCGTGATCCCCGAGGCACTTGCCGAGACCTCTACCGTTTGCTCCTCCGTGAACGTGGCAACCACCAAGGCGGGCATCAATATGGATGCCATCCGCATGATGGGCAGTGCCATCA
>CAZOFQ010000096.1:0-5094 GCA_964579105.1 uncultured Lachnospiraceae bacterium | reverse complement strand
GTGACTGGGGCGGCGCATTCGGCGTTTACAAGAAGATGACCGAGGCTGTTCCTTACCACCGCTTCTTCAACTCTCCCATTTCCGAGTCTGCTATCGTCGGCTCCGCTGTGGGCTACGCAATGTGCGGTGGTCGTGCCATTGTTGAGCTGATGTACGCCGACTTTATCGGCTGTGCAGGCGACGAGATCTTCAACCAGATGGCAAAATGGCAGGCAATGTCCGCAGGCATCCTCAAGATGCCCATCACGCTGCGCGTGTCCGTTGGCTCCAAGTACGGCGCACAGCACTCTCAGGACTGGACCGCGCTCTGCGCACACATTCCCGGTCTTAAGGTCGTATTCCCCGCAACCCCTGCCGACGCAAAGGGTCTTATGACCTCCGCACTGGACGGCACCGACCCCGTTGTGTTCTTTGAGTCTCAGAGAATCTACGGCATCGGCGAGGAGTTCATGCAGGGCGGCGTTCCCGAAGGACATTACGAGATCCCCTTCGGCGAGCCCGATATCAAGCGCGCAGGTAGCGATGTGACCATCCTGACCATCGGCGCAGTGCTTTACCGCGCCCTGGATGCCGCTAAGATTCTGCAGGAGAAGTACGGCATTTCCGCAGAGGTGATCGACGCTCGTTCCGTTGTTCCGTTCAACTACGAAAAGGTGATCGAGTCCGTGAAGAAGACGGGCAAGATCCTCATCGTCGGCGACGCCTGCGAGCGTGCCTCCATCATGCGCGATATGGCCTCCAACATCACCGAAATGTGCTTCGATTACCTTGACGGTCCCGCCGTGGTCGTTGGCTCTCGCAACTGGATCACTCCCGCTTTCGAGTTGGAGAAGAGCTTCTTCCCGCAGCCCGAATGGATCATTGATGCACTGCATGAAAAGATCATGCCCATCGCAGGCTACGTACCCACCACCAACTTTACCGATATTGAGAAGGTAGAGCGTGCCAAGAAGGGTCTGTAATCCACAGGTATAACTGCAAATATCCATCGGGTGCTTCCACCCGATGGATATTCCTATTATGATATGAAGCTTTTGATTTTAGAAACGAAAGACCCTTATCTGAATCTTGCCGTAGAGGAATATTTGTTCCGTCACGGCGAAGGGGATATTTTTTTGCTTTGGCAAAACGAGCCGACCGTGGTGATCGGACGCAATCAGAACGCATATGCTGAGGTGGATATGCCGATCCTACAAGAAAGGGGCATCCGTCTTGCGCGCCGCATCACGGGCGGCGGGGCGGTCTATCACGATCTCGGCAACGTCAATTACAGCTTTATTGCCGACAGCGTGAGCGACGGAATCGATTTTGCCTTTTTCACAGCCCCCGTTCTGGAGGCCTTGCGCTCACTTGGTATAGACGCCGTGCTTTCGGGGCGCAATGATCTGCTTGCGGGGGATAAAAAATTTTCGGGGAATGCCCAATATTCCCACGGCGGCAGAACTCTGCACCATGGGACACTGCTTTTTGACAGTGATCTGGAAATGCTTTCCCGTGTGCTTCGTCCCGATGAGGAAAAGATCAAGTCCAAGGCGGTGAGATCCGTGCGCTCCCGTGTAACGAATCTCCTGCCGCTTTTGCAAAATAAGTGCCAAACGGGGGAGTTTGTTGCGTTGCTTGCGGAATTTATCAAGGAAAAATACCACCCCGAAATTCTGCAAATTCCCACGTGTGACGAAATAGCGGCACTGCGTGCGCGAAATGCCTCGGAAGAGTGGCTGTATCCTCGGCGCGACCTGCTTTCTCGATATACGGCGGTAAAAAAAATGCGGTATCCCTTTGGCAGTGTGTGTGCATGTCTGCAAATGAGCAACCGTGTCATCAAAAGCGTGACCTTTTCAGGGGATTTTTTCGCAACGGAGGATATTTCCGCGCTGGAGACTCTGCTTGTTGACGTGTCGCTTGATGCGCTGGAGCAAAGGCTTTCCGCGGTGAACGTGGGAGACTATATTCACGGTATGCAAAATAAGGAGCTTATCGTGTTGCTTCAAAAAGAATAAGACCGAGTGTGTTCACTCGGTCTTATTCTTTTTGAAGGCTTTTTTTGCTTTTTTGAAGGAGACGTGCGCAAAAAGTGAAAGAAAGTGCCGCTTCGGCAACAGGTGATAAAGCAATTTTTCAATTTTGAACAAAGGTCCGCGGCGCGCGTGCTTTTTTTTAAGGTCACACCAGGGAGAACGGCGCATATAGGCATCCCACTCGGCGGTGTTGGGATGATGATTACCCGTGTGCCACGGAAAATCTCCGAGAAAACGGTAAGCATGCAGGATTGCGGGCGAGGTTCGCGCCTCTTGCAGCATTTGCCCCGTGTGATAAGCGGCTTGCGGATATACGGCGAGGTATGCGTTGTCGTCGAAGACAAGATGCTGAGGCTGGAGATTGTAGCGAGGATGCAACGCGGCGATCTCGCCGCGCAAGGCAAGATTTAAAACGTCCTGGTCGGGATAGAGGCGGGCGCTTTGCGCGTGTTTTTTTACCCGTTGCGGCACTTTTTTGCTTTTCCAGCACGGGACGTCGATCAAAAGAACGCCCGAGTTGAAGTACGGCTCGCTTTCCGAAAAGCCAAGCAGCGTTTTGTAGCGCGCAGTCAGTGCATCCTGTACCGCCCCCACGGGGCAACCGCCAAGCTCTGCTTGAAGCAGCGGGGAAAGATCGGCACATACCAGCGTGTCACCGTCCAGATAAAGCAGACGCTCCACGTCCGGCGGAAGAAATGCATCGCCAAAGAGTCTCGCATTGGCGGCATAAGAGCCGCGATAAGAGGGAAGGGCGAATTCCCGCATACAAGGAAGCAGCGAGGCTATGTCGATCAAAATCAGCTCGCGCTCGAATTTTTGCACCATGCTTTTCCATTTTTCAAGGGTGTGCTCACAAACGCCTTCTGTTACGGCAAAGATGCGGATGCGCGGCGCGTTGCGGTTGTTCTCCAGAAGCGAAAACAAGGATATCCCCGCAAACGGTGCGTAATTTTCATCAAATGCATAAAGAATATCCAAAATGCATGCCGCCCCCCTCCTCGTGGCTGTATTGCTTGTATTATAGCACGCCGCCCTCGCTTTGTCAACGCCGATCGCACGGGGACGTTCTGTGTGTTGACTTTTGCGCGTGTGCGTGGTAAAATAAAATCACAAGCGTTCGAAACAAAAAAGGGGGGCGAAGGGATGCACATCACTTACAGCGCGCTGCGGCGTGTGGCGTTTTTTTGCCTTATGCTGCCTTGTCTTATCTTTTTGTGCGGCTTTTTACGCCCCTTCATCGGTATTCCCGTTGCCGTTTTGGTGATCCTTGCGTATCTTTGCGCGTTGCGCTCACAGGAGAAGGGGGTACAGGGCGTTTTTATTGCAAAAAAGCATCTTTTGATCTTGTTTTTGCTTGCGGGTGTCTGGTGTTGTTTTGCGGGGATAGGCAATCTTTTCTATCAAAGCGCGGACTGGTCTGCGCGCAACGCTGTTTTCCGCGATCTGATCACCTATGACTGGCCCGTGATCTATACAAACAAGAATGCGGCACTTGTCTATTACATCGGCTATTGGTTGCCATCCGCGCTTGTGGGCAAGGCGGTATTGGGCATCTGCGGCAGCGTGCAAACGGCATTTTTTGTAGGGAATTTGGCGTTGCTTTTGTGGTCGAGCATTTGCGTCACGCTCGTGTTTCTGTTGCTGTGTACGCTTTTGCGCGCGCGAGGGGTGAAGCAACTCTATTTTCTCGTTATCTTTTTTGTACTGTTTGGCGGCTTGGATATTCTCGGCACACTTTGCAACCATTGGTTTATGGATAAGCCGATCCCCGATCATCTGGAGTGGTGGGCGTTTTTGTATCAGTTCAGCTCCAATACCACGGCGCTTTTCTGGGTGTTCAATCAGGCGGTGCTTGCCTGGATCGCCACGCTCTGCTTTTTGCAGGAAAGGAATGCGCGCAATTATGGTTTTTTGCTTATCTGTGCGCTGGGCACGACCCCCCTCTCGTGCGTGGGACTCGCGCTTTACATGCTGGGGCTTCTTGCGGTGCAGCTGTGGCACGCAGCGCAAAATGCTCGCGTAAAGGAGTTTTTTCTTGATGTACTCACGCCGCAAAACCTGATCCCCGCGTTTACGCTATTGCCGATCTATTTCTTGTATTACAAGACCAACCTTGCCATGGGGCTTACCAAAACGCCCGAGCTTGCATGGTACCATGTCTTGATGCTTTCGCTTGGCGCGTTGCTGGTTGTGACCGCTGTTGTGCGGTTGCTTTTTGCCGCAAAGCGCGGCATACGGGTGCGCTTTGAGCTACTGCTTGCCATTCTGCCCTTGCTTGTGATCGCAGGGGGCGTGCTTTTGACCGATCTGATCTCGCCCTTGTATTTTTCCTTCCTGCTCTTGGAGTGCGGCATATATCTTATCCTGATCCTTTTCGATCATTCGCGCGATCCGCTGCTTTACCTCACGCTGCTCGTGTGCATGCTTTGCCCCCTGATCCGTGTGGGCACCTCCGCGGATTTTTCCATGCGCGCCTCCCTCCCCGCGATCACGGTGCTTGCCGTGCTGTGCCTGCAAACGCTGCTTGCGCACGGAGCGCGCATCCTCAAAAAAGAGAGATCACTCGCGCGCGTATGCGTGTGCTTGCTTGCCGTGGCGCTGCTTCTTGGCGCGGTCACACCCTTGTGGGAATTCGGGCGAGGGATTCTTGCCGTCATAAGGGAAGGTGAGCTTGCGCTTGTGAGCGATGCATATTACAGCTTCGGGAACATCCTTGGCGGCGCTGTGGGCAGAACGGATAAAAACTTTATCGCCACACGCTATGCCGAAGCCTTCTTTTTCAAGTATTTGGCGGGGTAACGGGCATGAGGATCTGTGTTGTATTGGTGACCTATAACCGCCGCGAGGCATTGGAAAAAACGCTGCTCGCGTATGAGGCGCAAGCCTTTTTGCCCGCGCGCATCCTTGTGGTGGACAACCACAGCACCGACGGGACCGACGCATTGCTTGCCGCATGGCAGGGCGGGGCGGGGCGTGCCGTACGCGAGGTGCTGACGCTTCCGCAGAACGAGGGTGGAAGCGGTGGCTTTTATGCGGGGATGCAAAGGGCATTGGAGACGGATTGCGATTGGGTCCT
>CAZOFQ010000095.1:0-5212 GCA_964579105.1 uncultured Lachnospiraceae bacterium | reverse complement strand
GTGTGCGTTTTGCGCAGCGGACGGATCATCGTGGCCTACACAGGTCACAAGGTCAAGGCGGTCAAATATCGCTTTACGGAAAAGCCTTACGACATTTCCACCTTCTGCCCCGAGCGTTACCTGCCCTACGACGGTGCGGCTACCTATGTCCAGGTTTATGAGAACACGGTCAGAAACGAGCTGTGGATGTTCTCCCGTGTGGATGGCTACAAGTGGGTGTTTCGCTACTCCAAGGACGAAGGCGAGACGTGGAGCGAGGCAAGAGTGTTTCTTAACACCGACCCCGGCGAGAGGTTTGACCGATATGTTAAGCAGAACAACATTTACGTCACCCAGTTGGGCGAGACCAAGTCTTTGTTCTACTTTGACGTCCGCAAGCAGGACATCATTACCGACGAGCGTCATGACGAGCAGTGGCTGTTTGCTCTGTACGGTCATCCCTATAAATCCATGGATCACACCATCCGCAGCGGCATCTTCCGTTCTGACGGTCAGCTGCTGAAGTGCGACGGTACACCCACTGACCTGAATCTGTTTGCAGACGACGGCAAGATCCTGGATCTGGAGGAGCTGGACACTGTTTACCGCGCACCGGAGGATACGGCTTATTCCTCCCGCCTGCTGGACGTGTCCTCCACGCTGCCTCTGCGTGTAGCTTACGCTACCTTTCACATGAACACCATCAACGATCCCGACCCCGATAAGCCCACCTATTACTGTGCTACCTTCCGAGACGGCAAGTGGCAAACCAGTGAGCCTATCTGCAAGGCAGGCGAGTTCCTGTCCAAGGGCATTTACGATGGCTCCCAGACATACCTTGGCGGCATGGCATTCTATTATGGCGTCGGCGAAAGCGGCTATGAGACAGAGTTCCCCGAGCAGACCTTTGCTCCTACCAACCGAATCTATATTGCCCGCTTTGACGGAAAGGACCGAGTGCTGGAGTCCTACATCACCAAAACCTACGGCAAGACCTACGAGCCGGAGCAGGAGATAAGGCGTATTCCCGGCGAGAGGGGCGTCAAGATCTGGCGTCCCACCGTTCCCATCCACGCCCAGGACAACATGCCTGTTTACTGGCATGAGGGCACCTACACCGCCCACACCGGCGGCTGGCACTGTGATACCGTGATGTACATAGAGTACGACGACTGATTTTAGGAGGAATATGATTATGAACAGCTTTGATTTAAGTGGCAAGGTAGCTCTGGTTACCGGTGCCTCCTACGGCATTGGCTACGCCATTGCAAGCGGTCTGGCAAAGGCCGGCGCGAAGATCGTTTTCAACGACATTAAGCGAGAATTCGTGGACAAGGGACTGGCAGCCTACGCTGCTGACGGCATTGATGCCAAGGGCTATGTCTGCGACGTCACTGACGAGGATGCCGTTCAGGCCATGGTCAAGACCATCGAAGAGGAGGTGGGCGTGATCGATATTTTGGTGAACAATGCAGGCATCATTAAGCGTATCCCCATGTGCGAGATGACTGCCGCGGAGTTCCGTCAAGTGGTCGATGTTGACCTGAACGCCCCCTTCATCGTGTCCAAGGCCTGCATCCCCTCCATGATCAAGAAGGGCCACGGCAAGATCATCAACATTTGCTCTATGATGAGCGAGCTGGGTCGTGAGACTGTTTCTGCATACGCAGCTGCCAAGGGAGGTCTGAAGATGCTGACCCGTAACATTTGCTCCGAGTACGGCGCGTACAATATCCAGTGCAACGGCATTGGTCCCGGCTACATTGCCACCCCCCAGACAGCTCCCTTACGGGAGCCGCAGGCCGATGGCAGCAAGCATCCCTTCGACAGCTTTATCATCGCGAAAACGCCTGCCGGACGCTGGGGCACTACGGAAGATCTTGTAGGTCCCGCAGTATTTCTTGCTTCCGATGCTTCCAACTTTGTCAACGGTCACATTCTCTACGTAGACGGCGGTATTCTTGCCTATATCGGCAAACAACCATAAGGAGGATAATATGAATTGTAAGGAATATAAGGATCAAACCGTGCTTTATCACAAGGATGCCGAGGCTGTTACGGCCGCCGAGGGCGTGGTGCGCCGCGTGCTTTCCTACGACGACCAAGTCATGTGCGTGGAAAACACCTTTGAAACGGGCGCGGTGGGGGCGCTTCACAGCCACCCGCACACCCAGCTCACCTATATCGTTTCCGGGCGCTTTCGCTTCACCGTCGGCGAGGAAACAATGGAAGTATCTGCAGGTGACACGCTTTTGAAGAAGAATGGCATCCTCCACGGCTGCGTCGCCTTGGAGGGCGGCGTGATGCTGGATTTCTTTCACCCTATGAGAAGGGATTTTGTGGAATAAACGCATGAACAAAAGCAAGAATTATTTTCCCGTTAACAGCCTTGCCCCCGGAGACGAGGAATGGGTCACGGTATTTTTCAAAAAGGTCGCAGACTCCAAATCCGACGGCTTTGCCGTGGTGCATAACGGCAAGGTCTTTGTGATAGATATCGGCAAGGAGGACGACGTTGAGCTGATCAATTACCTGCTTGCACTGCGCCAAAGGTGGCTGGGTGAAACGGCTTCGGCGGATGGAGAGCTTGCAAGACTTGAGCTTACGCTGATCGTATCTCACGCGCATTCCGATCATACGGGGGCGCTTCCTCTCCTTGTAAACGACGAACGCTTTTGCATAACGGATATTTATGCTCCGAAGCGCTCATATTTGAGCCTTGACGTTTCGGGAGCACTTCCACCTCTCGTAGAAAGTGAGAATAGACTTGAGAGAATGTGCGAAGATCTTTCAAAAAAAGGTCACACTGCCAAGGGCATCACTCGAATACCTTACGGGACGGTCTACGCTATCCCATCGGGAAGCGATGACCTCGTTTTGAAAATATATCCCTCTCACATCGACTGGTCAGAAGATCGCCCTTGTGACAAAGAGGGCTTCCGCTTTATCCTCACCAACAACTCGGATACCTATAAGGATAACCCCATAAAGGGTTACGCCAACGGAATCCTCAACGGAAATTCACTTTGGGTCAAGGTGAGCAAGGGCGAGCGCTCCGTGCTCATCACAGGCGATCAACGAGACAGCGACGAGATGCTTGGCTCAATGATCCGCCACTACGGGGAGAATGAATTTGGGTGTGACGTGCTTAAGATCCCCCATCACGGCGAGAAAAATTACTCACCGTATCTGCTCAGTGTGGCAAAGCCTCAATATGCGGTGTTTACCACCTCCCCCAAAAAGGCAACTCAGGACACGGTGAAGCTTTGCGAGGAAATGGGGTGCATCAATTATTACACCTGCGACGGAAATCTTTTCTTTTGCATGAGCAAAAACGAGATCAAAGCATTCGGCATCGATCCCCGATAACCGAAAGGATATTGACAAAATCCCATCTTTACAATATAATACAACTAATAAAGTTTAATTTTTTATAGGAGCAGGCATATGAAAATTGCATTGATCAACGAGAACAGCCAGGCAGCGAAAAACGAGCTGATCCTGAAGGCATTGAAATCCGTGGTAGAGCCGATGGGGCACACGGTGGATAACTACGGCATGTACGCCGCCGACGATGCGGCACAGCTCACCTACGTACAGGTGGGCATTTTGGGCGCGATCCTGCTCGGCAGCGGCGCTGCCGACTACGTGGTGACCGGCTGCGGCACGGGTGAGGGCGCGATGCTGGCTATGAACAGCTTCCCCAACGTGATCTGCGGACATATCGAGGACCCCGTGGACGCTTACACCTTCGCTCATGTCAACGACGGCAACGCCGTATCCCTCCCCTTCGCCAAGGGCTTTGGCTGGGGCGGTGAGCTGAATCTCACCTATATTTTCGAAAAGCTCTTCGGCTTTGGCCACGGAGAGGGCTACCCCAAGGAGCGCGTCGTACCCGAGCAGCGCAACAAGCGCATTTTGGACGGCGTGCGCGCCGAAACGCTGCGCCCCCTTACCGAGTGCCTGGATCGCATCGATCAGGAGCTTTTGCGAGGTGCAATCGCCGGCGAGCGCTTCCAAGAGCTTTTCTTTGCAAATTGCAAGGACGAAAAAATCGCAGCATATATCAAAGCTCTGCTCTGATACAAAGGGGCAGTTCAAGCACAACATTTACCCCGTTTCGGGCAGCAGTCCCATAAAAAGGAGAAAAAACATGCAGCAACGCGAGCTTCCCTTTCCCAAAAAGCATGGCCAACGCTATACCGCCACAGCAACCGAGCGCTTCTGTGTTCGCACACCTCTGGAAACCAATACAAATATTCAGGGCGGCTGCTCGGACGGTGTGAAATACTACTACCAGGTCTTTCTGCGCCGTGAGGACGTTTTTGCTCAGGAGCACAACGAGGTCAGAGTTGCCAAGATCGACATGGAGAACGGAGAGGTCGTGAGGCTGAGCCGCAACCTCTGGCTTCACCACGCCAACGATATCACCTACAATCCGAAAACGGACAAGCTGATCGTTTGCAACAACACGCCGCATCGCAACTGGCTCACGGTGCTTGACCCCGAAACGCTGGAGATGGAGCGCACGATCGAGCTTTCCGTCGAGATCTTCGGCATCACCTACAATGCAAAGCGCGATATTTATGCGGCGGGGATCTCCTTTGGCAAAAGCTTTTGCCTTTTGGATGCCGATTTTCGCGTGATCGACAACAGGATCTATCCCCCTACGCCCCTTACCGAGCGCTACACCAATCAGGGCATCGGCTCGGACGACGATTTTATCTATTTCGCGTTCTGGGATGCTAAGACGCTGCGCGACGATCCCGAAAATTTCCAAAATACGGTAGCTGCCTATCGCTGGAACGGCGAGTTTGCAGGGCTTATTGACTTTGACATCGGTCCGCGCGAGCCCGAAAACATCTCCTCGCACGAGGGCAAGCTATTGCTGGTCGCAGGAGACAGAGGAACCATGCGCTGCTATGAATTTTCCCAAAAGGAAATTTAAGCCGAAACAAAAAAAGGACAGCGGTGCTGTCCTTTTTTATTGCCGCGCCCAAGAGGCACGATTAGAGGTTGTAGTATTTATCAAATTCTGCGGGGTGCGGGATCTTGGAAAGCTCGCTGCATTCCGCGCGCTTGGTCTTGATAAAGTTTTTGAGAAGCTCCTCGGGGAACACGCCGCCTGCGGTCAGGTAATCGTGATCCTGCTCCAGCGCGTCGAGTGCATCCTCAAGGCACACGGGCAAGCCCTTGAGCTTTGCCTTCTCCTCCTCGGGGAGGGTGTAGAGGT
>CAZOFQ010000094.1:0-5255 GCA_964579105.1 uncultured Lachnospiraceae bacterium | reverse complement strand
CCCGCTTCGCCGCTATTATGGCAGTGGGTGACGGCAAGGGCCGCATCGGTGTAGGTCTCGGTAAGGCAGCCGAGGTGCCCGAAGCAATCCGCAAGGGCATTGAGGATGCAAAGAAAAATATGATCACTGTTTCCCTGAAGGGAACCACCATCCCCCACGAGGTTGTCGGTGTGTTTGGCGCAGGCAAGGTGCTTCTTAAGCCCGCTGCTCCCGGTACCGGTATCATCGCAGGCGGCGGTGTTCGCTTCGTACTGGAGCTTGCAGGCATCAAGAACATTCGTGCCAAGAGCCTGCGCTCTAACAATCCCGCCAACGTGGTCAAGGCCACCGTGGAGGGCTTGAAGGCACTGCGTACCGCAGAAGAGGTTGCCAAGACGCGCGATCTCGACGTGGCGCAGGTGAAATAAGGAGGGGCTCACGATGAAAAAGGTTACTCTTGTAAAGAGCACGATCGGCGCTCTCCCGAATCAGAAGGCCACTGCAAAGTCTTTGGGCCTTAACAGAATCGGCGATTTCATCATTCATGAGGACAACGCCGTTCTTGCCGGCAAGGTGCGCGTCATCAGCCACCTTGTTAAGGTAGAAAACGCGTAAAGGAGGTAAAGATGATGAAGCTCCATGAACTTTCTCCCGCCGAAGGCTCCGCAAAGGCAGCATGGCGGAAAGGCCGCGGTCCCGGCTCGGGCAACGGCAAGACCGCAGGCAAGGGTCACAAGGGTCAAAACGCTCGCTCCGGCGGCGGTGTCCGTCCCGGCTTCGAGGGCGGTCAGATCCCGCTTTACCGCAAGCACCCCAAGCGCGGCTTTAACAATAAGTTTGCCAAGGCTTACGCCATCGTTAATGTTGAGCAGCTCAACGTGTTCGAGGACGGTGCCGTGGTGGATCTGGATGCACTGCTTGCAAAGAGGCTCGTTCGCAAGGTTGTGGACGGTGTCAAGATTCTCGGCAACGGTGAAATCACCCGCAAATTAACCGTAAAAGCTACCGTCTTTTCGGCGACCGCAAAGGAAAAGATTGAAGCAGTAGGTGGAAAGATCGAGGTAGCATAAGGATGTTTAAGACGCTGAAAAACGCATGGAAGACACCCGAACTTCAAAAGAAGATGCTCTTCACGTTGTTTATCGTCCTCCTTTATCGCCTTGGTGCATGCATTTGCGTTCCCTATGTCAGTGGGGAGATCGCTGAATCCTTCAGCGCCCTTTACGGTTCCTCCGTTCTGGGACTTATGAGTATTCTTTCGGGCGGTGCTATGCAGTACGCAACGCTGTTTGCTCTTTCGGTCAGCCCCTACATCACGGCTTCGATCGTGATGCAGCTTTTGACTATTGCCATTCCTCCTCTGGAAAGACTGGCAAAGGACGGAGCAAACGGTCAAAAGAAGATCAATGCCATCACTCGCTACGTTACCGTAGCACTGGCACTGATCACCAGCTACGGCTATAGCATGCTGCTCAGCTCGCAGGGATGGCTGGTACGCGACGACTGGTTCGCAATGCTGGTGATCAACGCGTGCTTCTGTGCAGGTGCATCTCTTGTGATGTGGCTGGCTGAGCTGATCAATGATAAGGGTATCGGCAACGGTATTTCCATCATTCTGTTCGCCAACATCATCTCCCGTCTGCCCAGCATGGTGCAGTCGGTATGGCAGGTCGTTATCATGGCTGATTACACCAACATCAAGGCTGTGTCCGTTATCATCGGTGTAGTGATCGCGCTTGGCGTGGTCGCTATCACCATTGCGGCAGTGGGCTTTGTGGTTTGGGTAACCAACTCCGAGCGTCGTATCCCGATCCAGTACGCTAAGCGCGTTGTGGGTCGCAAGATGTACGGCGGTCAAGCTACCAATCTGCCGATCAAGCTGAATATGACGGGCGTTATGCCGATCATCTTCGCCAGCTCGATCGTTTCCTTCCCCGCAACGATTGCTGCGTTCTTTACCAAGGAAAACGGCTTCACCAATTTTATCGATAGCTTCCTTGCTCCCGATACTTGGCTGTATCTTGTTCTGTTCCTTGTGTTGACCGTTGCATTCTCCTACTTCTACGTGCTGATCTCCTTCAACCCCGTAGAGGTGGCAAACAACATCAACAGCAATGGCGGCGCGATCCCCGGACATCGCCCGGGTCGTCCCACCGTGCAGTATATCAACCGCATTCTCAAGCGCATCACGCTGATCGGAGCATTTTTCCTGTGCATTGTTGCAGGTCTGCCTATGCTGGTGACCGTCATCACCTCGACGCTCCAGGATTTCGGCGTCAATGCTCCCGACCTCAGCGGCTTGACCTTCAGCGGCTCCTCCTTGCTCATCGTAGTCGGCGTTGCGCTTGAGACCGTTCGCGATCTTGAGGCACAGCTCAGCCTGCGTCAAAGCAAGGGCTTCCTTGGTTGATCAACCCCTTTTCATTGATGGAGGATACTATGAATTTGATTCTGATGGGTGCTCCGGGTGCGGGCAAAGGCACGCAATCCGAGAAGATTTCAGAAAAATGGGGAATCCCCGCCATCTCTACGGGCGATATGCTCCGTGCAGCGATCAAGGCAGGCACGGAGCTCGGCAAGACCGCCAAGTCCTATATGGATGCAGGCAATCTTGTTCCCGATGAGATCGTGATCGGCATTATCAAGGAGTATCTGGCGTCCGACGTGTGCAAGAATGGCTTCATTCTTGACGGCTTTCCTCGCTCCATCCCTCAGGCAGAGGCGTTGGAGGTAATGGGCGTCAAAATCGACGCGGTCCTCTCCATTGAGGTCGCGGACGAAAAGATTGTAGAGCGTATGAGTGGCAGACGCGTTTGCTCCTGCGGCGCATCCTACCATACCGTCTACAAGCCCTCCCAAAAGGATGGCATTTGCGACAAGTGCGGTGCAGAGCTGTTCATCCGTCCGGATGATGCAGCAGAAACCGTGCTGAAGCGGCTGAACACCTATCATACGCAGACCGAGCCCCTCAAGGACTTCTATGCGAAGAAGGGCATTTTGCTCACAGTAGAGGGTCAGGAAGAGGTGGCTGATACCACTCGCCTTACCTTCGATGCGCTCAGCCGCATCTGATCCCATGATACAGATTAAAAATCCCGTGCAGATCGCAGCCATGCGGGAAGCGGGGCGGATCACGGGCGAGGCATTGCTCGTCGCCCGTGATCACATCCGCGAGGGCGTAAGCACCAAGGAGCTGGACAGCGTGATTCGGTCTTATATCGAAAAGCGCGGCGCGAAGCCGTCCTTCCTCGGGCTTTACGGCTTTCCCGGCTCTGCTTGCATCAGCATCAATGACGAGGTCATTCACGGTATTCCCTCCAAGCAAAGAATTTTGCGTGAGGGGGACATTGTGAAGATCGACGTGGGCGCCTTTTATAAGGGCTACCACGGCGACAGCGCGCGCACCTTCCCCGTTGGGAGAGTCAGCGACGATGCCGCGAGGCTCATTGCTGCCACCAAGCAAAGCTTTTATGAGGCACTGGAGGCACTGAAAATAGGCAATCGCATCGGTGATATCGGTGCGGCTGTGGAGGATTACGTGCGTTCGCAGGGCTTCAGCGTGGTGAGAAAATACGTCGGTCACGGCGTAGGGCGCGACGTGCACGAGCAACCCGACGTTCCGAACTACGGAACAAGGGGGCGCGGTCCCCGACTTTGCTCGGGGCTGGTCATCGCCATCGAGCCGATGGTGAACGCGGGCACGCACGAGGTACGCGAGATGCCCGATGGATGGACGGTAAAAACCGCAGACGGCAGCCTTTCGGCGCACTACGAAAATACCGTAGCGCTGACCGAGGAGGGTGTGCTGAATCTGACCGAGGTTGAAATCGGAGAATAACATCGCAACTATCAAACAAGGGAGGGAATCTTTTGCCAAAGGATGATGTGATCGAGTTTGAGGGTACTGTGCTTGAGGCTCTGCCCAACGCCACCTTCAAAGTCAAGCTGCCCAACGGCCATCTGGTGATGGCGCATATTTCGGGCAAGCTTCGCATGAACTATATCCGTATATTGCCCGGTGACCGCGTTACCGTTGAGGTTTCGGTTTACGACCTGACCAAGGGACGCATTACCTGGCGTGCGAAATGATCCTGTTGGATCAAACATTTTAGATGAAAGGAATGGTGTGACAAATGAAAGTAAAGCCTTCCGTTAAAAAGATCTGCGAAAAGTGCAAGATTATCAAAAGAAAGGGCCGCGTAATGGTCATCTGCGAGAATCCCAAGCACAAGCAGAAACAGGGCTAATCCCCACACTGAAGAAAGAGGTAAATAACTATGGCTCGTATTGCAGGTGTTGATATTCCCAATCAAAAGAGAGTGGAAATTGCACTCACCTATATCTACGGCATCGGCCGCAAGAGCGCAAACGACATCCTCGTAAAGACCGGTATCAATCCCGATACCCGTGCAAAGGATCTGACCGAGGAAGAGGTTGCAAAGCTGCGTGACGAGATCGAAAATTCCTACCATGTGGAAGGTGACCTTCGTCGTGACGTCGCGCTGAACATCAAGCGTCTGGTCGAGATCAACTGCTACCGCGGCATCCGCCACAGAAAAGGCTTGCCCGTGAGAGGCCAGAGAACCAAGACCAACGCCAGAACTCGCAAGGGACCCGCTAAGACCATTGCAAACAAGAAGAAATAAAGGAGTGGCATAGAAATGGCTAATGTAAAAAAAGTCGTTAAGAAACGCCGCGAGCGCAAAAATATTGAAAAGGGTGCGGTTCATATCAGCGCCACTTTCAATAACACCATCATTACCGTAACAGACGTTGCAGGCAATGCAATTTCTTGGGCATCCGCAGGCGAACTCGGTTTTAAGGGCTCCCGTAAGTCCACCCCCTTTGCTGCACAGTCCGCCGCAGAGCAGGCTGCTAAGGCTGCAATGGAGCACGGTCTTAAGTCTGTTGAGGTTTACGTGAAGGGTCCCGGTTCCGGACGTGAGTCCGCTATCCGTGCACTGGAGGCTGTTGGTCTTCAGGTTACCATGATCAAGGACGTTACCCCCATCCCCCACAACGGCTGCCGTCCCCCCAAGCGTCGCCGCGTTTAATCATTCAGGAGGTAAACGAATATGGCAAGATATACTGGTCCTGTATGCCGCATCTGCCGCCGCGAGGGCACGAAGCTGTTCCTCAAGGGTGAGCGTTGCATGACAGGTAAGTGCGCAATTGACCGTCGCAATACGGCTCCCGGTCAGCATGGCGCCGCAAACAAAAAGGTCCGTGAGTACGGTATGCACCTTCGCGAAAAGCAGAAGGTCAGAAGATACTAT
>CAZOFQ010000093.1:0-5256 GCA_964579105.1 uncultured Lachnospiraceae bacterium | reverse complement strand
GGCGGCTTTCTTTTTCGGTTTTTCTTTTGTTTGCTTTTGCTCGGCGCTCAATGACTCAGCCCCTTGGGGTATTTAAATATCCCTCCGTATCTCCAACGCCAACGGAGCTCCGAGCTTGAAGGCATGCTCAAAGATGGCTGCTTCGTTGCTTTTTTATTCCAAGCCGCCCGGGACGACAAACTCGAAGCCGGCGCTCTCGCCTGCGATGATGTATTCGAGCGAGGCGGTTTTTTCCACGTTTTCGAGGATGAACTCGGAAAGTCCCGCTTCGCTCGGCGTGACCTGCCCGACCACCACGCCGTCAAAGACGACGTAGAAGGCGAAGTTGCCCTCGTGGATCTTGAAGTCACCGAGCATCACGTGAATGTCAGAGCCCTCGAAAAGCGTCGCGGCGTAGATACGGTAAACACCCGTAAATTTGTCGGCGGAATACTTCACGCCATCGGAGATTGCCAGCGAGCCGAAGTCAAAGCTCATCTCGCTTTCGCTGACGGTGCCTCGCGAGCCCATTTTCAACTCAACAACGTCCTGCTTTGTGATCTGCTGCAGGGAGTAGTTATCCGCGCCGTTGGTGTCCTCGATGTGATCGGGGCTCGGGCTTGCCGCAAACCAAATCACGACAACCACCACAAGTGCCACGGCAAATACGCCCCATAGTATGTTTTTCATTTTACCCTTCATATCGTTCCTCCCTTAGTATATTCAAGTCAGTGCGCGCCTTGCGCATGGTGTTTTTTACCAGCCCTCCCCCTTGAGGAGGGTATCGGCGAAGCCGAGGGACGAGGTCTTTCTATCGGAGCTTTCTCGAAGCGTGCTGAAACGGCAATTTGGTACATAGCCATCAGACGCCGTCAATCGTTATCAGAGCAAGCTCGTAATAAAGATCTCAAGCCCTATGAAGATAAGGATGGCACCGCCGAGGATGCTTGCCTTGCCTGCGAGCCTTGTTCCAAACTTCTTGCCAAGGAACAGACCGCCTATGCAGATGAAGAAGGTAACGACGGCAATCACAAGGCAGGCGACGAGCGCATGGATCCAATCGTGGTCGGAAATGGTAAAGCCAACCGACAAGGCATCAATGGAGGTCGCCACGCCCTGAACGAGCAATGCCGCAAAACCGACGACAGGCTTTTCCTCCTCGGCATCCTTGTTTTTGATGCCCTCGATCAGCATGCTGCCACCGATAAAGCCGAGTAACGCGAGCGCGATCCAAGGGATACATTTTTCAAACGCCGTAAAATATTGCGCAATGGTGGATACGCAGATCCAACCGATCATCGGCATGGCGAACTGAAAGAAGGAGAACACGCCCGCAATACCGCACATGCGAGTTTTTTTCATCGCAGGCTCGTTAAGTCCGTTGGCAAGAGAGACCGAGAAGGCATCCATCGCAAGTCCGATTCCGAGTAAAACGCTGTTGAAGAAAAACATAAAATCGAAGCTCATTTTTCCATTCCTTATTTCTAACAAAAATTCCGAGCAAGCCGCAAAGCAATACTCGGAAACGTTCCTCCTCGGGCAGACTCCATGTACGGCTTACGCCTATACATGAGTCTCGCAATTTAAAGCAAGCCAGATCGTATTCGACCAGTATGTTGACTTGCTACGCACACGGTGCGCTCGCTACTCCCTCACTCGGTATCTTAATTATATCATAATACAAGGGATCTGTCAATGGTTTTGTCGAAAAAAACATTGCCGTTGATTTACAACAGCTTAAATGCGCTTTTGTCAAATTCCAGCAGTCCCTCGTCGCGCATCTTGCAAAGCTCGTTTGACATCGCGCTTCTGTCCACCGAAAGAAAATCCGCAAGCTGTTGGCGGTTAAACGGAATAATAAACGATGCATTGTTCTGCCTTTTTGCTTCATCGGACAGATAGGATATCAGCTTCTCTCTCGTGGAACGCTTGGAGATATATCCGAGCTTCTGCACAAGCCCTCTGTTCTTATCCGATATGGCAAAAAAGAGATTCTGCACCACCATAGAATGAAAACGGCAGGCGGAGGAGCAGACGGTCATACTTCGTTTTACATCAAGGAATATGACCGCGCTGTCCCGAATCGCAACAACGTCGTTAAGAAGCGCCTCGCTTTCGGGGGCAATATAGGCTTCGCCAAACATCTCTCCAACGCCAACCCGATTGATAATGCTTCGATTGCCCCAATAATCATCTCTTTGAATATGAAGCTCTCCCTTAACCAGCACCGTTATGTGATTCGGATGCTCCCCTTGGCGAAATACGTACTCACCCTTTTGATATTCGCGTAAGCTTGCGTCAAGGCAAGACAGCATTGCGACTATCTCGTCCTCCGATATCCCTGCGAATAATCGTGTTTTTTTCAACGTTGGAATATATTTCTTCATAAAGCATCTCCTTCCGTTGTAAAAACAACCGACTTGTTTTGCTAATTGTACTATAATGATGGCATAAAGTCAAGAGAGGAGCACGATATTGATGATACGAAAAATTATAAGAATTGATGAAGAAAAATGCAACGGCTGCGGTGCGTGCGCATCAGCCTGCCATGAAGGCGCTATTGAAATGGTAAACGGCAAAGCAAAGCTCACCCGCGAGGACTACTGCGACGGGCTTGGAGATTGTCTGCCCGCGTGCCCCGTGAATGCAATCACCTTTGAGGAGCGAGAAGCACCTGCTTATGACGAAGCAGCAGTTCTTGCGGCAAAGCAAAAAAAGGCGTCGCCGCTGCCTTGCGGTTGCCCGGGAACAGCATCAAGAGCGATCGATCGCCATGCTTGCGCCGTATCTGCCTCCGTGCCTGCCGTAGCAAGTCAGCTGTCTCAATGGCCCGTGCAGATCAAGCTCGTTCCTGTGAGCGCGCCTTATTTCGACGGCGCCAATCTGCTTGTAGCGGCAGATTGTACGGCTTATGCTTACGGAAGCTTTCACAATGAGTTTATCCGCAATCACGTCACTTTAATCGGCTGCCCTAAGCTCGACGACGGCGATTATTCCGAAAAGCTCACGGCGATTCTCGCAAACAACAGCATCAAGAGTGTGACCGTTGCCCGTATGGAGGTGCCTTGCTGTGGCGGAATTGAAAATGCAGTTAAGCGTGCTTTGTCGGCAAGCGGAAAATTTATTCCTTGGAGAGTCGTCACGATTTCTACGGATGGCAGAATATTAGAGTAGTCTCTTGCAGGATTTGAGTATATCCCTGCACCGTTGTGATCATAGAGTGCCCGATGCCGTAAAATACGGCATGCCTCCTTCGAGATATCCCGTATTCTTGAGACCGTCCTTGAAGGTACTGCTCTAAGGTCAGTGGCTTTGCCAAAAAGCTTAAATAAAGGCTCCTTGCTCTCAGCTTTCAGAAAGAGCGCAGAAAAAGACAGCGGATAAGGCGCGCGATCCAAAACGCTCACACACTCGTTCACATACTTTTTCAAATCATATTGCACAATTTTGAAAAATGTGTTATAATGGATCATAAGCATTTTTTACAAAAACAAAGGAGTTTTTGCTATGAAAAGATTCTGGCTTTCTTTGCTTGCGCTCATGCTTGCGCTTTCGATGCTGCTTTGCTGCTTCGTTTCCTGCAACAAGGACGAGGACACCGAGCCCCCCGCAGACGATAGCGGCGACGACACCACACCCCCTGCCGAGGAGGAACAGGGCTACGTTCATTCCGAAAACTATCTCTCCGATTCGGCTTTTTCCACGCTTAAAACTGCGCTGGAGGCAAAGGATCCCGCATTCGCTGCTCTGGATGACACCATGGCCCCTGCAATCAGCATGAACATCGAGATCCTTTCCGATTGCAGCATCACCGCCATCTCCATTCCCGTTTTCAAAACGCTTGCGGCTGACGGCTTCGGTGCTTTTTCCTACACCATTGGCGTGGTCGACAGCTCACTTGCGGGCATGCGCTCCGCCCCCGTTTCCGGCATAACGCTGGCGATCGATGCAAATCAGTACGATCTTTCCGAAAACGCCTATATCTACCGCTACATCACGGTTGACCTCTCCAAAACCCCGATCGAGCTCGGTGCAGGGCAAACGCTGGCGCTCGGTGCTCCCGACGACACGCTGATCGCCGCGTACGTCAAAACGCAGGAATCCGATATTTCCACCTATCTCAAAAAGAACTGCGGCGAGCCCGGCATGTTCAAAAAGGGCGGCTCGGCAGATCTTGATTACGACCGCGATCTGCTCTGCTTTGATTTCAAGATGGAGCAGACCTTTGAGGATGAGGCTGCCTACCAAAAGTACGCCGCAGAGCTGAAGGCTGCCGAGGATGCCTTTGCCGCAAAGGTGCAGGCACTCAAGGACGCGGGCTACAAGGGTAAGAAGATCTCCATCATGGGCGACAGTATTTCCACCTTTGCCGGCGTGAGCAACAATGCGGAGATCAACCTCAACCTGGCGGGTCATTCTTCACACAACACCAAAGACAGTAACGTGTGCGATTGGACGCTGACCTACTGGGGGCGTCTCGCGGTGGCACTTGAAATGGAGCTTTGCGTGATCAACTCCTGGAGCGGCTCCAAGGTCTTTGGCTCCGAGACGGACGAAAACAAGGGCTACGGCACCACGGATAATATGCTGGAGCGTGCCGACCAGCTGCACCGTGACGGCGGCACCGAAAACGACCCCACCGACGACACCCAGCCCGACCTGATCATTCTTTACATGGGCATCAACGACGTGCTCAACTCCCCCTGGGGCACCTTGCCCGAGGAGCTTGCCGCAACGAATGATCAGCAGGCGCTGATGGCAAGCTGGATCACCGAGGTAAGAGACCGAGGCTCAGCCTATACCCCGGGCATGACCGTCTACCCCTGCACCCACGAAGAAACCGCGTCGTGCTCCTGCCTCTATAAGAGCTGGCAGGCAGCGTACGCCCTGTCGCTCGACCTGATCAAGGCGACCTATCCCAACGCAGAGATCTGCATCATGACGCTTGTGGAAAGCAATGCGCACAGCTCGGGCAAAAAGGTCCATATCGACCGCGCCAACATCTGCCTGCGCGCGCTTGCAGAGTATTATGACTGCACGCTGATCGACCAGCAGAACAACGGCTATATCACAAAGCAAAACTCCTATCTCTACTGTCACGACCAAGAAGAGAACATCTCCTCGATCCACCCCAACCTCAAGGGGCACGAGCTGATGATGCGTCTGATCGTTGACGAGCTTTACAAAAATCTCCCGAAATCCTAAATCCCTGCTCCCGCGGCTGTCGCCGCGGGAGCTTTTTTGGCATAAAAAATCATAACCACCAGCTAAGCTGGT
>CAZOFQ010000092.1:0-5268 GCA_964579105.1 uncultured Lachnospiraceae bacterium | reverse complement strand
TGATGATACGCTTGACGTCAACCCCCCCCATCCTGCCCGCGTCCTTGGTTGCCTGACGCTGTGCAGCGGAGACGTAAGCGGGCACGGCGATCACCGCCTCGGTCACAGCCTCGCCAAGAAACGCCTCGGCATCAGCCTTCAGCTTTTGCAGCACCATTGCGGAGATCTCCTGCGGGGTGAACTGCTTATCCTCGATGCTTACCTTATATGCGGAGCCCATGTGACGCTTGATGGAGCTAACGGTGCGATCGGGGTTGGTGATGCTCTGGCGCTTTGCCACCTGACCCACCATACGCTCGCCCGTTTTGGAGAACGCCACCACAGAGGGAGTCGTTCTTGCACCCTCGGGATTGGGGATCACCTTGGGCTCGCCGCCCTCATAAACTGCTACGCAGGAGTTGGTGGTGCCCAAGTCAATACCAATAATTTTTCCCATGATTATAATTCCTCCTTGAGAATCTTTCAATAAATATTTTCAGTTAATTTGCTACCTTTACCACGGCGTAGCGAAGGATGCGGTCACCCTTGCGGTAGCCCTTTTGCAGAACCTCCACCACAACGCTTTCTCCGACCGAATCGTCCTCTACGTGAAGCACTGCATTGTGCAGCTCGGGGTCAAAGGGCTGCCCTTGCGCCTCGATCTCGGTGATGCCGAGCTTTTCCAGCGTATCCTTCATGCCCTTGAGCGTCATCTCCACGCCCTTGGAAACGCTTTCGCCGTCGGCAAAGCAAGCCGCACGCTCCAAATTATCCACCACAGGCAAAAAAGCAGCAAGTGCCTCTGCATACACGTCGGCATACAGATGCTCGCGCTCCTTTGCGGTACGCTTGCGGAAGTTTTCGTATTCCGCGGCAAGACGCAAATACTTATCGCTCTGCTCTGCCATTGCTGCCTTGAGCTCCTCCAGCTCCTTTTGCGCATTTAACAGCTGTGCCTCCAGCTCGCGCAGCTTCTTTTTGGGACTCGCTTCCTTTTCGGGAGCAGCCTTATCCTCGCAGACATTGTCTTCGCTTATCGCTTGCTCGGTCATTTCTTCGTTTTTGATCTCTTCGCTCATGTTGTTTCTCCTTTATGATTGGGCTCACTCAACAGATTTGTGACGTTCTCACCCAAATTATCCAGCATGGCAAGCACGCGTGCATAATCCATGCGCAAGGGTCCGATCACGCCGATAGCGCCTACCGTTTTTCCGCCCCGCAGGATCGGCTTGAAGACAAGCGTGGAGTTGTTGATGACCTTTACCGCGCCCTCCGAGCCGATCACCACGTTGACACGGTCATCCGAGGCATCGCCGACGAGATCCAGAATATCATCCTTGCGCTCCAGTGCGCTTAGCAATTCTCCAAGATTTTCGGTGTTGGAAAACTCGGGATACTGCAGCAGCTTTTGCAAGCCGCTGACCTTCAGCTCACCGCTGTCAAGATCACTTAAGATCTCATAGATTGCCTTCGTCACGGTGTTGAGCAGCGCCGCATCCCCGATGCGGTTTTCCAGCTGCATCAAAATGGGCAGGGATATCTCCGCGGCGTTAAGCCCTGTAGCGAGGTCGTTGAGCGCCTCGGTGATCCTTTCCACCGTGCGCGTGTCGATTTCGGTTTCGGTGATCACGTTGCGCGTTTTGACCGCACCGCTTGAGGACACTACAATTAATATAAAGCTGTGAGGATCGATCATTGCCGCCTCAAACTTGGTCGCGGTGGCAGAGTGTGCGCGCGGCTTTATCGCAAAGCCCGTGTAGTTGGTCAGCTCCGTTGCAGCCTTGGAGGCTTTATCCAAAATGGAGTCCAGCTCCGCCATTTTGATCTTCATAAGCTGATTGATCTGCGCGATGTCCTTGGCGGTCATGGCATACTCCTCCAGCAAGGCGTCCACATAAAAGCGGTAGCCCTGCTTACTGGGCACGCGCCCCGCAGAGGTGTGCGGCTGCTCAAGAAAACCCATGCTTTCCAGCTCCGCCATTTCGTTGCGGATGGTGGCAGAGGAGCAGGTCAGCTGCTTGCTTTCGGTCAGGTATTTTGAGCCAACGGGCTCGCCGCCCTGTATATGGGCTTCCACAATAGCCTTCAGAATCAATTTTTTGCGTTCGCTCAAGCCGTTGACGTGTACAATCATCCATCCTTCCTCCCCGTTTTTACGCCGATTTTTAGCACTTGAAGCAAAAGAGTGCTAAAATCACATTAAAAATATATCACGATTCTCCGCTTTTGTCAAGCGTTTTATACGATTTTTTTGGTGTTTTTTCAGCGGAAGTGCTAAATATTTTCAATTTCGTCAAAAAAGAGAGGCGCACGCGCCTCTCTTTTACAATATTATTACGTGTATTATATATAAAACTGTTTATTCTGCGGCAGAGACCGTATTCGGCTCTTGGGCAAGGATACTCTTCTTTAGCTTGTGCGCGAAGAAAATGCAGAGCTGAAGCGAAATGGCTACCGTTGCCATAACACAAGCGCTTATCAGCAATGCGGAACGGTAACTGCCAAGCAGATCGTAGCAGGTATTCATGAACAGCGAGCCTGCTGCGTAGCCTGCGGTATTTACCGATACGATAATGCCGAGCATTTTGTTGTAGGATCTCTCGCCGAACAGATCGTTGGCAAAAATGGGAAGCATCACGGTCTCCAAGGGCAACGCAAGCGAGGAAAAAATACCGTAGATCATTGCAAGGATCATGCCCGTGGTGGTGTTGGTCACGGACGCAAGCGCGACCATGACACAGACTCCCGTCACAGTGGAGATACCAACGGTCACACGCAAGCCAAAACGGTCGTAAAGGAAGCCTATAAGGAATTTGAAGCCTGCAAGAGCAAGCGAATGCACGCTGACGACCGTTGCAACGAAGGTAGGATCCAAGCCCATGTCGCGCATGTGCGCGGCGGAGATACCCGTAATACCGTTCAAGGTCAGTCCACAGCAAAAGATGCAGAAAAACACGCCCCAGTAAAACGGCTTTTTGAAGGCAACGCTGCTTTCGACACCAACCCAGCTCGTACCGCGATGCTTCCTTGCGGAAGGGGCGGACTCTTCGACGTGCTCCTCTTCACCGGGCTTGGGAGACTCGCGCACCAAGGATACGACGATGATGCCGACCGTCAAAAGGATCATCGCTACAACGAAATAAGCGTTCTTGTAGCCGTACGTGCTTTTTTCGATAATGGGAGTCAAAATCTGTGCCGAGGTCGCTCCGCCAAGACCGTTCGCGGCAAGCACGGCACCCATGATAGTTCCCTTGTTTTTCTTGCACCATTTGTTGACCACAAAGCCTACCATGGTCGTTGTTGTCCAGGAAAGACCCATGCCAAGCAGAATGCCGCCTATGTAAAAAATATAAACGTTGGGAGCCAGCGCATAGCAAAGCGCGGAGCCGATGAGGCATAAAAAACCAGCAGCGATCAGTCGGCGTGCGCCGAAGCGTGCTACAAGCGTGCCAAAGAAAATATTGACGATAGCGGTCGTGATATACCGCAGACTGTCGTTGATCGAATACAACGTACGCTTGATTTGAAGAGCTTCTGTGATCGGAGCAAGCACCAAGGGCTTGATCGAGCTGCAAAAGCCAAGGCAAGTAAAGATCATCAAAAAGCATGCGCCTACGACGATCCACTTATATTCCGGTTTTCTTCGTTTTTCCACGCAAAAACACCTCGATTTTTTATAATAAATTCATTATATCACTTTAATGGCAGTATATTTATGTATTTTTTGTAAATTCAGATATTATCTCTTATTTTGCAGCTTAAAAAATTGGTACAACCGGCAAGGAATCATGCCGTTAAACAGCTTTCTCGCCTTATCGGCGCGGCGTCCGTAAAAGCGCTCGAATTGCTCGTGCGAGGTCAAAATATAGATCTGCCACGGCGCGAGCCCTGCGAACTGCTTACCGATCTCGCGGTAAAGCTCCTCCACCTCCCTTTTCTCCATCAAGCGCTCGCCGTAGGGCGGATTGCAGATGACCGTTCCGCGCCTGTCGGCACTCGGCTTTTCAATGCGGCGGGCATCCGCGCGGAAGAAGCGAATATTCGAGGCAACTCCCGCGCGCTCGGCGTTTTCGCGTGCGTATTGCAGTACCCTTTCGTCGATATCCGAGCCGAAGAGCTCGGGGGTGGCATCCTTGCGGATCAGGTCACGCGCTTCCTCCCTTGCCTCGCGCCAGATGCTTTGATGCAGGCAGTCAAAGTCCATTGCCGCAAATTTGCGGTCAAGCCCGGGGGCGATATCACGCAGGATCATCGCCGCCTCGATGGCAATGGTTCCCGAGCCGCAGAAGGGATCCCATATGAGGGTGTCCTCACGCGGGCGGGAGGTGAGTGCCAGAGCCGCCGCCAGCGTCTCCCGCAAGGGGGCGGCACCCGCCGCGGGGCGATACCCGCGCTTATGCAGTGCTACGCCGCTGGTGTCGATCATCAGCGTAGCAACGTCCTTGAAGATAAAAAATTCGATTTGGTATTTGCTCCCCTCCTCGGAAAACCATTTGATGCCGTAGCTTGCAGAAAGTCGCTCCACAACGGCTTTTTTCACAATGCTCTGGCAATCGGGTACGGAAAACAGCTGACTGCGAATGGCATGCCCCTTGACGGGGAAGGCATCGTCGGGACCGATAAAGTCCTCAAACGCAAGCGCACGCACACCGTCAAACAGCTCCGTAAAGCTGCGCGCCTCAAATTGCCCCACGCGGAGATACACGCGCTCCGCGAGGCGCAAGCGGATATTGGCTCTTGCAATATCCGCCTCGCTCCCCTCAAAGGTCACGCGCCCGTCCATGGTTTCCAATCGCTTACATCCGAGCGCGTCGATCTCCTCACCCAGCTGCTTTTCCAAACCGAACAGACAGGTTGCTACAAGTATCATGCTTTGTTCCTCTCCAGCCATTTTTTAAGGTATTTCCCCGTATATGAGGTAGGGTGCTCCGCGACCTGCTCGGGAGTGCCGGCGGCAACCACGGTGCCGCCGCCCTCGCCGCCCTCGGGACCTAAGTCGATGATGTGGTCTGCGGATTTGATCACGTCCAGATTATGCTCGATCACCAGCACGGTATTGCCCGATTCCACAAGACGCTCCAGCATCACGATGAGCTTTGCAACGTCCGCCGTATGCAAGCCCGTGGTGGGCTCGTCCAAAATATAGATCGTTTTGCCCGTGCTGCGCTTGGAAAGCTCGGTCGCCAGCTTGATGCGCTGCGCTTCACCGCCCGAGAGCGTCGTGGAGGACTGTCCGATGCCGATATATCCAAGCCCCACGTCGTACATCGTCTGCAGCTTGCGGCGGAT
>CAZOFQ010000091.1:0-5427 GCA_964579105.1 uncultured Lachnospiraceae bacterium | reverse complement strand
GTGAGCATCGTTGGGCACAAAATAGGTGTCCTTGACGAACTGCTCTACCACGGGATGTCTGCCGTCGCGGATCGAGATCACGTCGCTGCCGTCCACCTCGGGACGGACATAGTGATTCTTCGCCGCAACGTCTGCAAGCGAGAGATAAACGTCCAAGAGAGCCAGCGCATTGGCGGTTTTTTGGATGCGCTCCCCTTCTGCCGCCACGGCGGCGCGGACCTCCTGGAACAGCTCATATTCCAAGGAGTACAGCTTGTCGGTAGCGCCCAAAATGGTCGCCTCCATATCCTTGAGCTCTTGCGTAATGTACCTCTCGCCGTTTGCAAGCGTTTGCTTGCGTATGTAGCGGTCGGGCACTTGGTCGACAAAGGATTTGGAGACCTCGATATAGTATCCAAATACCTTGTTATAAGCAATTTTTAACGTGCGGATGCCCGTTGCCTCGCGCTCCTCGGCGGCAACACGCTCCAGCCAGGACCTTCCGTCGGTGCGGATGGTGCGCAGCTGATCTACATCGGCGTTGTAGCCGTCACGGATCAGATTCCCCTCGCGCAACACGAAGGGCGGATCCTCACGGATCGCGGCGGTGATCAATGCGCAAAGGTCGGCAAGATCGTCAATCTCCGCACACAGGCGAGTCAATTCCCCGTTTGTGCAAGCGCCAAGCAAGCGCTTGACCTCGGGCAAGACCGAGGCAGTTGCCGCCACGGCGCGCAGATCCTTGGCGTTTGCGGTGCCGTAGACGATACGCGTAATGAGTCGCTCCAGATCCAACACGTGCGAGAGTGCCTCGGCAAGCTCGCCGCGCAGCATGAAATCGCCGTAAAGCTCCTCTACCGCACTCTGCCGTGTGGCGATCTCGTGCGTGGAGAGCAGCGGATGCTCCACAAAGGAGCGTAAGAGGCGTGCTCCCGCTGCCGTTTTGGTGCGATCCAGCACCCAAAGCAGCGTGCCGCGCTTTTCCTTGGTACGCATGGTTTGGGTCAATTCCAGGTTACGACGGGTGTTCAGGTCCATATCCAGATACTGCCCGTCGGAATACACGGTGAGCTCGCGCAGATAGCCCACGTCACCGCGCTGCATATCCGCGATATAGTCAAGCAACGCACCCACGGCGCTGACCATAGCGGTATCGTACTCCCAGCCCTCGGGCAGATTTTGGAACTGCGCCGACACGCGCTCGCGCGCGTGAGAAAAATCAAAGCGATGCCCTTGTGCATCCGTGAGCATCGCGCCGACACGCGCGGTGATGAAATCCGCCATCGGCTCAAGCTCAGCGCGCGGAAGGTCGGTCACGACCTCGCTTGGCATATAGGTGCCAAGCTCGCTTTGCAGCCGCGCCTCCAGATTGCTCCCCACAAGCGTGGTGGCATACACCTCCGCCGTGGAAACATCGGCAAAGCAAAGCCCTACGCGAGACTCCGCAAAGCAGATCGCCGCCACGTAGTTGTTACGCTGCTCGGTAAGCATGCTCGGCTCGATGAGCGTGCCGGGGGTCACCACGCGCACGATATCCCGCTTCACAAGCCCCTTGGCTTTGGAGGGGTCCTCCATTTGCTCACAGATCGCAACCTTAAAGCCCTTTTCGATCAGCTTGGCAATATAGCCCTCCGAGCTGTGAAAGGGCACGCCGCACATCGGCGCACGTTCCGCTTCACCGCAATCTCTGCCCGTGAGCGTAAGCTCCAACGCGCGCGAGGCGGTGATGGCATCGTCAAAAAACATCTCGTAAAAGTCGCCGAGACGGTAAAAAACGATATAGTCCTTGTATTGGTTTTTGATCTCAAAATACTGTTCCATCATGGGTGTCATGGCACAGCACTCCTTTTCTTTTGGATTGAATGTCAGTGGCAGCCGCCGCAAGTAGAGCAGTCGTGCGTGCAGGACGAGGGCTGCTCACCCGTGATGTTGAAGGTGATGGTGGTGTTGACCATTTCCATGAGGCTGTTGACCTCGTTTTGTGCCGCCTCCAGCGCCTTGTAAACGTCGGTGGCGACGATCTCGTCGTACAGCGCATCAATGCGGTCCTGGATCATCTTCAAAAGCACGTCCTCGCGCGTATCCTTCATTGCCTCGTTCTGCATTGCCTTTTGCTGGACCTCATATTCCGTCATCAGCCTGCTTACGCGCTCGTCGTTCTCATAAGCCTTGCGTGCTTCCTCCAGCGCGATCAGGCGCTTATCTGCCTTCAGCGTGCGTCCGAGCTCTGCTGCCAGTTCAAAAATCCCCATTTTTCCCGTTTCCTTTCCAAGTGATTTCAAATATGCTTGCCGTACAGCGCAAAGGGCGCAGCACGGTCGATTTCGATATTGACGAATTCCCCTTGCCTTGTGCCATCGTCGGGGAAAAAGACGATCTTATTCTCGCTCGTGCGTCCCGATAGCATTGCGGCATCGGTCTTGCTTGCACCATCGCACAGCACGCGCACGCACCTGCCCACAAGCGGGTCGTTGGATGCTTGCGAGATGCCCTCCTGTAGGGCAAGCAGGCGGTCAAAGCGTGCGTTTTGCACGGCGCGCGGCACAGGAGCCTCCATGGTTGCCGCAGGCGTTCCCTTGCGCGGTGAGAAGATGAAGGAGTAGATCATATCAAAGCGAGCGCGCTCCAGCATCGAGAGCGTGTCCTCGAAATCCGCATCTGTCTCCCCCGGGAAGCCCACGATAATATCCGAGGTTACCGCAATACTCGGCATTTTTTCGCGCATATAATCTAAAATTTCCAAATATTTCGCCCTATCGTAACGGCGGTTCATACGGCGCAGAACGTCATCACTGCCCGATTGCAGCGGCAAATGAAAATGGCGCGCGATGTGCTTACCGCTTGCCATCACATCGACAAGGCGGCGAGAAGCATCCTTGGGGTGGCTGGTCATAAAGCGCAGGAGAAAATCCCCTTCGATCGCGTCAAGATCTGCAAGCAGAGAGGCAAAATCGTACCCGTCGGTACGCTCCTTGCCATAGGAATTGACGTTTTGCCCAAGCAGAGTGATATCCTTATACCCCTTTGCCACCAGATCCCGCACCTCGGCGATGACGTCGGCAGGCTCGCGGCTGCGCTCGCGCCCGCGCACGTAAGGAACGATGCAGTAGGAGCAAAAATTGTTGCATCCGTACATGATGCTGACCCACGCGCGGTAATTGCATTCCCGCACAACGGGAACACCCTCGGCGATCACGCACTCCTCGGCGGTATCAAAGCGGCGTTTATTTTCCTGCAAAACGCGGGCAAGGACCTCGGGCAGACGGTGTAGCACCGAGGTGCCGAGGGTAAAATCCACGTAAGGATAGCTGCGCTTCAATTGCTCGCGACGATGCTCCTGCGCCACCATGCATCCGCAAATACCGATGACGAGATCGCGATCCTTCTCCTTGAGATGCTTGTACTGCCCCACAATGGAGAGGGCTTTGTTTTCGGCATGCTCGCGAATGGCGCAGGTGTTAACAAGGATCAATTGCGCCTCGCTCGGATCTTGCGCGAGGCGATAGCCCATTTGCGCCGCCATGCCCGATAGCTTTTCGCTGTCCGCTACGTTTTGCTGACAGCCGAAGGTCAGCACGAAGCAAGCGGGGGAGCTCCCTTGCCTTTGCTTGTATGCGGCGGTATACGCCCGCACCTTGAGCAGTGACGAGGAATCAAAAATCGGTTGCGTCATACGCGTCTCCTTATATATTAATATTTCAACATAATATTATACAAGAAAGCGCGGAAAATGTCAATACGCCCGCATCAAAAAACGCGCTGTTTTTCCTATACGTGTACAACGATCCACGAGACGGTTTTGCTTTTGAAAAAGAACATATTTTATTTATTTAATTGTTTTCAA
Source organism: uncultured Lachnospiraceae bacterium (assembly GCA_964579105.1). GTDB lineage: Bacteria > Bacillota > Clostridia > Oscillospirales > CAG-272 > Firm-07. Next base: position 1,604 of record CAZOFQ010000091.1, on the reverse strand, counting down.
GCAAAAAAACAGAAGGAAAAGCCCGAAAGAACTCCTCTTTCGGGCTTTTTAAAATTATTTGATTCCGGCAAGGGCTGCAAAGTATTTTACCGCCTTTTGGTATTCCGCTTCGTCGCTGCTTTTTCCGATGAAATAGGGCCCCATCAGGCACAGCACGGTATCCTCGGAAAGCACGCGGATGGCGCTGTTGTTTTGGTACAGAGCCGTATCCCCAAGACGCACGCCAAGGCATTTTTCCTCTCCGCTTGCATTCGCGCTAAAAACTGCTCCCTCGGGGGTCTTTCCATATACCTCAGATAGATCTACCAGGTACTCCCCTTTCCCGGCCAGCTCCTCGAACAGCCAGGGATCAAGGAAAAGCACCGAGGTCTCCCCTGTCATCATATATTCGTTATACTTGTTATAGTCCTGCGAATTTGCGATGGTATTGACCTCGATCGGATCAGGGTCTCCGTTCTCGTCCACGTGCTCGCGCAACGCCGTGATCTGCTCGGAGGAATAGAGCGTGTAAACGATCATATCTGCGCGTCGCCCGTCACCATCCTCGTCGCACTCCTCGGGAATATACAGCGAAATACAGGATCGGAAATTGTTGTACGCCACTTCTTCTTCAAAGGCGTATGGACCCGCCAGCACGACCGAAATATCCCCCGCCTCCTCCTTTTGGCACATTTGGAGAGTACATACAAGGATCACAACGGTAAAAAACAGCCCAATTACGGTTTTCCATTTGTGGTGATACCAAAAGTTGTCAAACCATTTGTAGAGCCTACCGTGCTCACGCGCGGGGCGCATGGCGGAGCGCATATGGATCTCGCCGCCCTCGAGCTTCTCCTCTTTTCTGTTTGGTTCTTCCATCTTTCTTCCCTTTCTCAAAACGCCTACCGAGACTCGGTAGGCGTTTTGCTGTTTTGTCTTCAGTCAATGGGCTTCATCGTCGGGAACAGCAGCACGTCACGGATAGAGGCACTGTCGGTGAGCAGCATCACCAGACGGTCAACACCAAAGCCCAGACCGCCCGTGGGGGGCAGACCGTACTCCAGAGCCGTTACGTAGTCGTAATCGACCTGCGCGCGGCAGCTCGGGTCAAGCGCCTTACGCTCGGCTACCTGGCGCTCAAAGCGCTCCTTTTGGTCGATGGGGTCATTAAGCTCGGAGAAGGCGTTGCCGAACTCGGTCGCGTTGATAAAGTACTCGAAGCGCTCGGTGAAGGCGGGATCCTCGGGCTTGCGCTTGGCAAGCGGGCTGATCTCCACGGGATAATCGTAGATAAAGGTGGGCTGAATGAGGTTTTCCTCCACAAAGGCATCAAAGAATTCCGCAAGGATCGCACCCTTAGTGGGCACATCGGGCAGCTCTACGTGATGCTCCTTGGCAACCGCGATGGCTTCCTCGTCGCTGTGGATCTCGTTAAAGTCTACACCGCTGTATTTTCTAACCGCCTCAAGCATGGTCATACGCTCCCAGTGACCGAGGTCGATCCGGTGACCGCAATACGGGATAACAAGGCTGCCGCACACCTTTTGTGCTACAGTGCGCATCATTTCCTCCACAAGATCCATCAGCGCGTTATAGTCGGTATACGCCTGATACAGCTCGATAGT
>CAZOFQ010000090.1:0-5476 GCA_964579105.1 uncultured Lachnospiraceae bacterium | reverse complement strand
AGCACCGCAAAGCCGTGCTTGATAATGGAATCCAGCTCCTTTGCAAGACGGTATTGCACGATCTCGGGAAGCGGATCGCCGTACATGGATTTCGCGCGCTCGTAGCAGATGCGCTGCAGATCCTCCTCCGCGCCCTCCATATTGGGGGTAAAGGTGCCGTCGGGGAACGGACGGATGCCATCCTCTATCATATTGGCAATGGCGTTGGTATTGGTCACGACCACCTCATAAGCCTTTTCCTCGCCAAGATAAGCAAACTCCTCCAGCATTTCCTCGGTCGTGCGGTAATACAGGTGGGAATCCTTATCCTGGTCCTTGAACTTTACGCTGACAAGCACCTTGCGGTAGATCTCGTCCTCATCGTTCATAAAGTGTGCATCGCAGGTCGCACAAACGGGAATACCAAGCTTTTCTCCAAGCGCCACAACGCGACGATTGAGGTCGCGCAAGCCCTCGTCATCGGCGATCCTTCCCTCGTCCACAAGAAAGCGGTTGTTACAGATGGGCTGGATCTCCAGATAGTCGTAAAATTTGGCAATCTCCTCGATCTCGTTTTCCGATCTGTTGTCAAGGATCGCGCGCATCAGCTCGCCCGCTTCGCATGCAGAGCCGATGATCAGACCCTCGCGGTGCTTTTCCAGCTCGGTCTTGGGCACACGCGGAAAGCGGCGGTAATAGTTCAGATAGCTGTAAGAGATCAGCTTGTAGAGATTTTTCAGTCCCACCTTGTTTTTCACAAGGATCACCTGGTGATACGGCGTAAGATACAAGGGGTTTGCCGATGCGCTCATCTCGCTTTGCAGCTCGGCAAAGGAGCACAGCTCCATTTCCTTCATCTTTTCCTGCATACGGAAAAAGATCATCGCCAGCATCTCGGCATCGTCCGAGGCGCGGTGGTGATTGAAATCTCCAAGCCCGAAATACTCTGCCAAAACGTTGAGCTTGTGAGACTTGAGATCGGTGTTGATATGGCGGGAAAGCGCCACGGTATCCAAATAAGGATTTTCAAAGGGCAGCCCGCACGCCTTGGCGGCGGCACGGATAAAGCCCACGTCAAAATCCGCGTTGTGTGCGATCAAGAGCCGATCGCCGACAAACGCGAGAAACTCGGGCAGGACCTCGCCAACGGTGCGCGCATCCTTTACCATCTCGTCGGAAATACCCGTTAATTTGGTAATTTCCGCGGGGATAGGCATCCCGGGGTTGACAAAGCTATTATAGCGCTCAAGGATCTCCCCCTTCCTCACGCGAACGGCACCGATCTCGGTGATGGCGCAGGTGCGGTTGGAAAGACCCGTGGTCTCGATATCGAACACCACGAATTCATCCTCGAACGTGCCGTCGTACGTCCCGTAAAGGGCGCTGGCGGTATCGTTTACAAAGTAAGCCTCCATGCCCCAAATGACCTTTTGACCGATCTTTTCCGCCACAAGCATGGCATCCTGATACCCCTGCACGTTGCCGTGATCGGTAATGGCTACGGCGGGATGCCCCCACGCCTTTGCCATTTTCACCACACGGTCGGGCGGGATGATGGCGTCCATCGTGGACATGGTGGTATGTAAGTGCAGCTCCACGCGCTTCACGGGCGCGTTATCCGTGCGCTGTAAGCGCTTGACGATCGCCATTTCGCTGTAATAGAAGGTGACGTCCTCGTCCACGATCTCGCGGCGCGTATCGTGCTTGGCATACCCGCGCAAGGCGATCGCCGTGCCGTCGCCGATGGTTTTGGAGAGTGCCTTTGCCTCGTCCAGCGGCAAGCCGAATTTTTTGACGTTGATCGAGGAATTGCCATCGGTCACGCCAAAGGTAATATTGTATTTATCCCCCGAACGGGTGACCTCCTCCGTATAGCCGAAGATCTCACCCACGATCACCACGCCGCGCATCTGTCTGTCCACGCGCGCGATCGGCACGGGGCGGATCTCAAACTCCTTCTCACCCACCCATTGCGGCGAGGAAAGGTCAAAGCGGTACGCACCCACGCGGCAGATGCCGTTTTCGTCGATCTCTGCTTCCCCCGCGTCTCCGAGCAGTGACATCGTGCGCTTTTTATCGGGGTCGCCTTGCGGCGCTGCCGCTTCCGTCTCGGCAACGCGCTCACGGCTCTCCTGCTCCACCTTTTTGATGTGCTCACTCCATGCCTCAAGCTCCGCACTTCTGTCCGTTTCATATCCTGCGGCAAGTGCGTCGGAGTGACGGATCTGCACACGGTAGGAAAGACCGAACTCCGCGCGGATGATGCCCTCGATCACCTCGTGCGTTTGCCCCAGCTTCATAAGGAGCAGGCTCTCGTCAAGGTACGGCATTTCGATGATCAGCTCATTCCCCTCAAGGCACGCCCTGTAGGTGTGAAAAAAGCCGCGCGCAACAATACCGATACGCTCGGTCTCCGCGATCAGCTCAGGGATGTAGGCTTCGCCGAAAAATTCCGCGGGATAGCGCGGCAGCAGCCGTACGTGAGAAAGCTCGTACACCCTTGCAATATCAGCTTCGGCGGCGTACAGATCCGCCTTTTTCACCAAAGCGGGAAAAGCGGCGCTTACCTCAAGCATGCGCCGCTCCTTATCCGCCCGCATGCGTACGTCCGTGGCTGTCAGCATCCACGCGGCGTGCCTTTCGGGGGCATCATATTTTGCAAAAATTTCCAGTAACGTCTTTGCCATTATTCGATAAATCCTTTCTTATCTTTCACGGCTGTATTTTTTACAAAGACGCGCCGTTCGGCACGTTTATTTTCTTTTCTTCAGCTCGGCGATCAGCACGGGGAGAATCTCTCCTTCGGGGATCTTACGCAGCACCTCGCCGTGCGCGATCAGCAGCGCCTCGCCCATACCGCCGCAGATGCCGAGATCCGCCTCGCGCGCCTCCCCGGGACCGTTGACCACGCACCCCATCAGCGCCACGCGCAAGGGTAAGTCCATGAGTCCCTCGGCACGCGCCGCCTCCTCAAAGCGTGCAGCAAGCGCAATAAGATCTATTTTTGTGCGTCCGCAGGTGGGACAGCTGACGATATCCAAGCCGCACTGCCCTTCTATCTTGAGCGCGGAAAGGATACGCTTCGCGGCAGCGATCTCCGCGACGGGGTCTGCCGTAAGCGAGACGCGCAGTGTGTCGCCAATGCCGTCACAAAGCAGCGCACCGATGCCAATGGCACTCTTGATGCTTCCCATTTGCTCCCCGCCCGCTTCGGTCACGCCAAGATGCAAGGGATAAGGGCAGTTTTCGGCAAGAATACGGTTCGCTTTGATCATGGTTGAGACGTCAGAGGATTTGATGGAGATCACGATATCCTCAAAATCGCATTTTTCCAGAAGCGACGCGTGATACAGCGCACTTTCGGCAAGTGCACTTGCTGTGGGCGCGCCGTGCTTTTCCAGAATTTCCTTTTCCAGCGAGCCGCCGTTCACGCCGATGCGGATCGGGATCCTTTTCTCGCGGCACGCGCGTACGACCTCGCGCACGCGGCTTTCGTCGCCGATGTTACCAGGGTTGATACGGATCTTGTCCACACCTCGCTCGGCACATGCCAGCGCCACGCGATAATCAAAGTGGATATCCGCCACCAAAGGGAGCTTCACCCCTCTTTCCTTCAGCTCGGAAATCGTTTTTGCCGCCGCCACATCGGGCACGGTCATACGCACAATGTCGCACCCTGCCGCCTCCAGCGCGCGCACCTGCGCGAGCGTGGCGGCTGTGTCGTGCGTATCGGTATTCGTCATAGACTGCACCGCAAGCGGTGCCGTGCCTCCCAACGTGACACGCCCGACCTGTACGGGGCGCGCCGCGCGGCGAATTTCATTATACAGCATTATACAAACAGCCCCACTACATCCTTGCAAAGCACCACGACCATAAGCCCGAGCAATAGCATGATGCCCGCAAAATGGATGTATCCTTCCACATTTTTGTCTACGGGACGCCCCATAACCAGCTCGATCAGCAAAAACAGCAGTCTGCCGCCGTCCAGTGCGGGAAACGGGATCAGGTTAAATACGCCGAGATTCACGGTGATCACCGTCATGAGATACAGCACATTCATAAAGCTTGTTTTGGCGGCGGAAACGATCTCCTGCGTGATCCCCACGGGACCCGACAGCGCGTTGAAGCCATAGCGCCCGCCAATCAGATCCTTTAGCTGATCTAAGATCATTTTTACCGTGGAGATTGACCGAAAAAAGGTGTGCTCCAACACGCTACCAAAGGTCTTTTCCTCACCGTATACGCGGAAATCGGGAGAGCCGAATAAGATCCCCTCGCTTTCCATGCTCGGGAACTGCACAGCGGGCAAAAGGAGCTCCTCGCCGTCGCGCAAAACGGTCAGATCGATCGCAACCACGCCCTCGGCGGATTCCGCAACGCCCTGATTCATGATCTCATACACCAGCTCATTGCCCGTGTGGACGCGCACGTCACCCACCTCTATGACCGTATCGCCGATCATCAGACCGTGCTCCTTGCTGACAGCTCCCTCATTAAAGTCGCCAATGGTCGTGGTTGCAAGACGCGAGGTCAGCAGGACAACCACCAGCATCAAAAGGAAGCCCAGTAAAATATTGACAACGGGACCTGCAATAACAATCAAGATCCGTTGCCAAACAGGCTTGTTACCAAACGCGGCAGGGTCATCCGATGCCTCGTCCTCGCCCACCATGCTCACGTAGCCGCCGATCGGAAACGCGCGCAAGGAATACGCCGTACCCGTCTTTTTCCCCGTTTTGGAGAGAAGCTTCGGTCCCATGCCGATGGAAAACTCGTTGATTCCCACACCGAACAGGCGCGCCACGAGAAAATGCCCCAGCTCGTGCAGCATGATCAGCGCGCCGAACATCAGAATTGCCAAAATTACGTAAAGAAACGTCATGTTTGCTCCTTATTTTAAGATTATAGCAACGCCGCGGCGCGCTCGCGCGCCTCACGGTCGACGTCAAGAATCTCAAAAAGGGTCTTTGCACGTGCCGCATGCGGCATATCCTCCACGACGCGCAGCACGATCTCCATCAGCCTCAGCATAGAAATACGGCGCGAGAGGAACGCGGCAACCGCCACCTCGTTGGCGGCATTGAGTGCCGCGGGCGTCGCGCCGCCTGCAAGGAAGGCGCGTCTTGCCAAGGGGAGCAAGGGGAACGTCTCCTCGTCGGGCTTGGCAAAGGAAAGCTTACCTATGGCACATAGATCCAGGGCGGGAATGACCGCCTCGGTACGGTGCGGTGCGGTGAGCGCATATTGCACGCAAAGGCGCATATCGGGCACCGACAGCTGTGCGATCACGCTGTTATCTATATATTCCACCATAGAGTGAATTATACTCTCGCGGTGCACCACCACGTCAATACGGTCGGCGGGTACGCCGAACAGATGCGCCGCCTCGATCACCTCGAAGCCCTTATTCATCAGAGTAGCGGAATCGACTGTGATCTTTGCCCCCATCTGCCACGTGGGATGTGCCAGCGCATCATCTACGGAAATGCTTGCC
>CAZOFQ010000089.1:0-5491 GCA_964579105.1 uncultured Lachnospiraceae bacterium | reverse complement strand
AATTCCATCATTCCGGCGCAACGCAAATATTATAGCATATTCTTTTTTTAAAATCAAGCCTTTTTTTACTTTTTTCAAAGAATCTTTTTTCTCACACCAAAAAAGGGATGCATATACTGGCAAAGACAATGAAAGGAGGGCGTTTATGAATGAAAATATTTCCCTTCCCACCGATACGGGAACGGGCTTTTTGATCGTGCAGGTCACGACTGCCAACTCCGCGATCCCGCTGCAAGGGGCTTCGGTCACGGTCACGCGCGACGAGCCGCAAAGCGCACAGATCCTTTACGTGCTGACCTCGGGCGAGGACGGGCGTACCACGCGGATGTCGCTTGCAGCACCGCCCCGTGCGGACTCGCTTTCCCCCGAAAGCAGTCGTCCTTTCGCGACCTATAACATTCAAGTCAGCATCGACGGCTACGAGCGCGCGGAATACAATCATGTGCCCGTGTTTGACGGCATCACCGCCATTCAGCAAGCCGATCTCGCGCCGTTGCCCGAGGCGGGCTACACCGACGGCTTCACCCTGGATTCTCCACGCATTTTCGACTCGGACAACGAGTCCCGTCTGTAAGGGGGTGCTGTATGCCAAACGGATTACCCTTTATCCCCGACACGGTGACCGTGCACCTCGGGCGCCCCGAGGAAAACGCGCGCAATGTGACCGTTCCCTTTCTCGAATACGTGGCAAACGTGGCGTCCAGCGAGATCTATCCAACCTGGCCCGAAAACGCCATACGTGCCAATATGTATGCACAGATCTCCTTCGTGCTCAACCGTATCTACACCGAGTTTTACCGTTCCAGAGGCTATGACTTTGACATCACCGCCTCCACGTCGATCGATCAAAAGTTCATCGACGGGCGAGATATTTTCGACAACATCCGCACGCTTTCAAACGAGCTGTTTAACAGCTACATTTCGCGCCAAGGCGCAGTAGAGCCGCTGTTCGCCGCCTATTGCGACGGGCGACGCGTCACCTGCGACGGGCTTTCGCAATGGGGCAGCGTGGATCTTGCCGAGCAAGGGTACACCCCTTACGAGATCCTTACCTATTATTACGGTGACGACATCGACATCGTGCGTGACGTCCCCGTAGGCGCACAGGAGGAGAGTGCACCCGCCGTTCCTCTGCGCGTGGGAAGCGTAAACGACGACGTACGCGTGGCGCAGATCCGCCTCAACCGTATCTCTGCAAACTACCCCTCTATCCCGAAAATTGCACTCACGGACGGCATTTTCGGCACAGATACCGAAGCCGCGGTGCGGCGCTTTCAGGAGATCTTTGAGCTCACCCCCGACGGTATCATCGGCCCCTCGACGTGGTACTATATCCGCCGCATCTACAACGGCGTAAAGCGTCTCAACGAGATCGACTCCGAGGGGATCTCGCCGGAGGAGGTCACCTCGCAATACCCCGGGGTGCTGCGCGAGGGAGATGCGGGGCTCGGCGTGGCAAATCTGCAGTACTATATCAATTACCTTTCGGGATTTTACAACAGCGTGCCGCCGCTTGCCATTGACGGTAGCTTCGGTCAGTCCACGCGTGCGGCGGTGATCGATCTGCAAAACACCTTCGGGCTTCCTGCCGACGGCATTGTAGGCGAGATCACCTGGAAGGCGCTTTACGATGCGTATCTCGGCATCGTTTCCACCATCCCCTTGAAGTATATCGAAGGAAACGTCGTCCCCTTTCCGGGGGTGGTGCTCCGCATCGGTGCGGATAGCGACGACGTGCGTCTTTTGCAGGAGTATCTTAACTATATCGCGCGCTCCTTTCCCACAATCCCTACCGTGAGTGTGACGGGGTATTTCGGTCCGCGCACGCGTGAAGCGGTAATTGCGTTTCAAGAGCAGTTCGGGCTTCCCATCAACGGCACGGTGGGGGCGGTCGCCTGGGAGTCGATCACCGATATTTACAGCGATCTTTATAACGGCGCGAGCCTCGGCGAGGGGCAATACCCGGGCTTTGAGCTTGGAAGATAGGAGGGGCTATGACACACGACAACGAAAAAGCTGCCGTTCGACAATTACAACGCTTTTTGCGCACGCTTTCCTACTTCGACAAGCGCTTACCCGAGGTACCCATAGACGGCATCTTCGACACCGCCACCGAGAACGGCGTGGTTGCCTTTCAACGTGCGGAGAGCCTGCCCGAAACGGGACGCGTGGATCAGGCAACGTGGGAGCGGCTTTATTTGCGTTATCTGGAGCAACGCATCGCCAAGGACGCACCCGCGCGGATCTCGCACTTCCCCAGGCTCCCCGAAAACTATACGGTCGAGGTGGGAGAAACGCAGTTTTTGGTGCAGGTCATCCAGCACGCTCTGCAGGAGCTTGCCGTGGCTTACGAGTGGGACACCGAGGTACCTCTTGACGGCATTTACGGCGAAAGCACCGCCGCCGCCGTGAGAAAATTTCAGCAAGCACACGGACTGCCCGCAACGGGAGGGGTCGACCTTGCAACCTGGAACGCACTTGCCGACGCCTACAACCGTTTGTTTGCGGGATATTTTTCACAATAAAGCGAAAAAACGAGATTTCTTGAGGAAAACAGTAGATAAATCGGCGTAACCGCCCTTCATCGGTTGCGCCGATCCTTTTTTGACTTTTTTTGACTTTGACTTTTATTGACTTTCGATCTATAATAAAATCACAAAAGTCAAGGAAGGTCAAAGGAGGCACTTATGTTAGCCGATCAAATCGCAAAAATGATAGAGGAAATGTTAGATGCATCGGGTGGCTCGCTGGAGCTGCAGCGCAACGAGATGGCAGGGCGGCTTGGCTGTGTGCCGAGTCAGATCAGCTACGTGCTCACCTCCCGCTTTACGCCCGAGCGCGGTTATCTCATCGAATCACGCCGCGGCGGCGGCGGCTGTATCCGCATCGTGCGCAAGCAGATGCACCGCGACGAGTATTTGATGCACTTCTTTTACGCCGTGGGAAAGCTCCTTGACGAGCAGGAGGCACGCGCCTACGTGCAAAATCTGCTTGGCAATGACATCATCACCGCACGCGAGGCAAACCTTATCACAAGCGCCGTATCCGAGGGGGCGCTTTCCGACGTAGCTCCCGAGGGGCGCCGCGTCGTACGAGCAAGCGTTTTTAAGCATATTCTGCTTTCGCTGATGTAAACTAAAACAGGAGGTACTATTTATGAACTGTGAAAAATGCAACGCACGGGAAGCCACCGTGTTTTTCGAGCAAACCGTAAACGGTGAGACCAAAACCATGCATCTTTGCCACGAGTGCGCGGCAAAGGTCAAGCAGGAGGGCTTTTTCAAGGGCTTTGATCTGCTTGGGGATCAGCTGTTCGGCGGGCTGTTCGGCATTTCTGCCCCCGAGCGCACGGCGGGAAGGGCTTGCCCGCAATGCGGTGCTTCCTTTGCGGATATCCGCCGCGAGGGCAAGGTCTGCTGCCCCGCCTGCTATGCCGCGTTTGCCGCGGAGCTGGAGCCCACGCTGCGCTCCCTGCACGGCAACGTCACGCACACGGGTCGCGCCCCCGCAAAACGGCGTGCCCTCCAAAGCAAGCAAACCAAGTTAAAGGAATTAAAATCGAGGCTGCAAGCCGCCATTGCCTCGGAGCAATACGAGGAGGCGGCACGCCTGCGTGACGAGATCCGCGATCTGGAAAAGGAGGAAGGGTAATATGGCTTGGTATCAAGTAAAGGGCAACGAGGCTGACGTCGTATTTTCCTCTCGCATCCGCTTTGCCCGCAATCTGGAGGGGTATGCTTTCGGATCACGTCTGTCCGAGGAGGCGGCAAAAGAGATCATCCGCCGCGTGAGTGAGGTTCTGGGTGAGGCTTTTACCGCCACCGAGCTTGACGGTGTGGGGGCGCTCAAGGCACAGTCCTTGGTGGAGCAGCATATGATCAGCCGCGACTTCGCAAGTGCTAAGGGGGCGCGCACTCTCTTTCGCAACGACAACAAGAGCGTTTCGGTGATGACTCCCGAGGAGGATCATATTCGCCTGCAGTGTATTCTGCCCGGGCTCGCCCTGCGCGACGCCTATCGCTTTGCCTGCGAAACGGATGACGCGCTGGATGCGGCTCTCCCGCTTGCATTTGACGAAAAGCTGGGCTACCTCACGCATTGCCCCACCAATCTCGGCACGGGACTGCGTGCCTCGGTCATGCTCTTTTTACCCGCACTCACAGAGCGCGGTGCGATCTCCTCGCTTTCCCACCAGCTTTCCAAGCTCGGTCTTACCATGCGCGGGCTGTACGGCGAGGGCTCAAAATCCTACGGCTGCCTGTACCAGGTGTCCAATCAAGTGTCTCTCGGGCTTTCCGAGGAGGAAATTTTGCATAAATTGGAGGAAGCCGTGCAAAGTATCATCAAGAGCGAGCGCGAGCTGCGTCTTTCCGTGAAGGGAGACGCCGCCGAGCGCCGTGCCGACGCACTTTCCCGCGCCGAGGGGATCGCGCGCTATGCGACGCTGCTCTCATCCGAGGAATTTTTCCGTCTGTTTGCACAGCTCAAGCTCGGCGTGGCTCTTGGCGTGATCCAAGGCATTTCGCACGAGACACTCAGCGCGCTTTTGATCAGCGCGCTGCCCGCCACGCTCACTCTGCGTGCGGCAGATACGCCAAAGAGCGAATTGGAGCGCGACAGAATGCGCGCCGCCTTTATCAAGGAAGCATTGGAGGTATCCAAAACATGATGAACCGCTTCACACAAAAAGCACAAAATACGCTGAATAATTCCCTGCGCTTCGCAAGAGACTTAGGGCATACCTATATCGGCTCGGAGCATCTGCTGCTTGCGCTTGTTGCCGAAAAGGAGAGCGTTGCCGCAAGGCTTTTGGAAAAGCACGGCATCACCCCCGAGCGCGTGCGTGAGGAGATCGTTACTCTGGTGGGCGAGGGCACACACAGCGACGTTTCCCCCGCGGACATGACGCCGCGCACCAAGCGCGTGATCGAGCATTCCGCCATCGAATCGCACCGTGCGGGTCAAAGCTATATCGGCACCGAGCATCTGCTGCTCGCACTGCTTTCCGAGCGCGACTGCGTGGCGGTCAAGCTCTTGGAGAGCCTGCACGTGTCGATCTCCGACCTACAGCGAGAGATGAACGGTATTCTTGGCGTTACAGGCAACGGCGAGGGCGGTACGGCAGAGCCTGCCCGCAGCCGCCAAAAGGAGCAAGGGTCCACGCTTTCCGATGCGCCCACACTCTCGCAATACGGGCGCGACCTCACCGCCATGGCAAAGGCGGGCAAGATCGACCCCATTATCGGGCGAGATAAGGAGACCGAGCGCGTGATCCAGATCCTATCGCGGCGCAGCAAAAACAACCCTTGCCTTATAGGCGAGCCGGGCGTCGGCAAGACTGCCGTGGTGGAGGGGCTTGCACAAAAGGTTGCCGAGGGCAAAGTCCCCGAGACCTTAAGGAACAAGCAGATCGTGACGCTGGACGTTGCCGCTATGGTGGCGGGTGCAAAATACCTCGGCGAATTTGAAGAACGCCTGAAAAACGTGATGG
>CAZOFQ010000088.1:0-5537 GCA_964579105.1 uncultured Lachnospiraceae bacterium | reverse complement strand
CGATCGCCTTATTGCCGGGCTCCTTGGTCTCGATGATCTTGAACTTCACGGTGGTGCCCTTCAGGGGAGCGAGATCGCCGTCCTTGGGAACGCCCGTTTGGGATGCGGGGATGAACACGCGGTTGCCGTAAACGAAGACGATCACGCCGCCCTTGACAACGTCGGCAACCTCAGCCTCGAGCGTCTCACCCTCTTCCTTCGCGGCAACGATCTTTGCCCAGTTCTTACCGGAATCGACACGGCGCTTGTCCAGCTCAGCCATGCCCTCCTTGTCGCTGACGCGGATGACCTTTGCTTCGATCACGTCACCGATGTGATACTGCTCGGTGAGCTTGACAGAAGAATCGGCACTGACGTGATCTGCCGTGATGTAGCCGGTCACGCTGGTACCAAGGTCCAGTTGAAGCTCGGTATCGGACACAGCCGTCACGGTACCGGTTACGATCTCTCCTGTATGTATCATTTTAGTTGCGCCATCAAGCATTTGTGCAAAGTTTTCCATTTCGCTCATTGTTTTACATACCTCCTCAATGATGTCCGACGGGGTCGATGCCCCTGCCGCCAGTCCCACTTTGCGATGGGTTTTTGAAAACGCCTTGACCAAATGCAGATCCGCTTTTCCCGTAACACGTAGCGTGTCGGGGCAATGGGCGCGGCAGATCTCGAAAAGCTTTGCCGTATTGGAGCTTTCCGCACCGCCTATCACCACCATCCCGTCGCATGCGGCGGCAAGTGCCGCGGCCTCGGTTTGGCGCAAGTACGTAACATTACATATTGTATCAAAAATCAAAGATTTTGTACAGTACTTTTTCAAAAGTTTTTGACATTTTTTCCAATCTGTTAAATTTTGCGTCGTTTGTGCTACCATTACAGGCACTTTTGACGAAAAATCCGGTCGATTTTTGTCCGCTAACGCCTCCTCCAACGCCTCCGCTGTGGCGAAAACGTATTTTTCGCCCTCGAAGCAGCTCATAAAGCCTTCCACCTCGGGGTGCGTCTCGCTCCCTATGCAAAGAAAGATGAATTGCTCGGCATCGGCGTTTTTCTCTGCCGCAATTCGGTGGATCTTTTCCACAAAGGTACACGTGCAATCCACAACGGAAAAGTGCGAATTCTTTGCGGCAAGCAGCTCCAATTGCAGGCGCGTCTGCTCGGTGATTCCGTGTGCGCGGATGAATACGGTCACGGGATGCTCCTCGGTAGCCTGCATAGCAAGCGACTCCAATTCCGTGGCGTCCACCGCCACAACGCCCTGACGGGCAAGCGAGCGATTATAATCCTCGTTATGGATGAGATGCCCCAGCGTTACGATGCGCTCGCCCGCCTTGCGCTCTGCCATGCGGCGTGCGAGTCGCTCGGCGGCGGCACGCACGCCCGGGCAAAATCCCGCGTTGCGGGCAACGATCACCTCGCTCATGTCTTCACGCTGTCCTCAAGGCGGCAGATCTCCTCAAAGATCTCGCCCGAAATACGGGCGTATTCGCCGGGAGCTTCCTTGTTGTAGTGGAATTTTTCAAACGGGATCGGCTCTCCGATCACCACGTCCACGCGGCGGAAGAACTTCCATTTGTGCTCCTTCATGCCGATATACACGGGCAGCACCTGAACGCCCGTATGCACCGCCATGAGACCCGCGCCCGCCTTCACGCCCGTTTCGCGCAGCTCTCTGCCCGCACAGCGCGTGCCCTGCGGGAAGATCCCCACCGAGCGTCCCTCCTTCAGCAGCTTGATGGTATGCTTGACCGCACCCACGTCATTGCGCCCGCGAGCCACGGGGTAAGCCCCCAGCCAGCGCACCAAACGCCCCAGAACGGGTACGCGAAACAGCCCCTCCTTGCCCATGAAATGCGGCTGCTGACGCTTAAGTGCCACACACAAAAACACCACGTCCAGCACCGTTTGGTGATTGGCACAGACCAGATACGGCCCGTCGGCACGGCGCGGCTCGTTTTTTCTGCCCTTGGGATGCACGCGGAAAATAAGGCGCGCGGGGATGACCAAAAGAGTGCGAATGATCACGTAAAACACACTTTTCATCGTCCGCCCTCCTTCGCGCGCTCCACAATGTCAAGCACGGCTCGTACGTTTTCCTCTATCGTCATGTCGGAGTTATCCAGCAGGATGGCATCCTTTGCCGCCACGGCAGGCGCGATCTCACGCTCACGGTCGTTTTTATCACGCTCCTCCATTTCGCGCAGCACGTCCTCATATTTTGCGTCAACGCCCTTGGATAAAAGCTCCGCCGTGCGGCGCTTGGCGCGCGCCTGCACCGAGGCAAACATAAAGATCTTTACGTCCGCATTGGGTAAAATGACCGTACCGATGTCGCGTCCGTCCATGATCACGCTGTTTTTTGCGGCAATATCACGCTGCGTATCCAGCAAAAACGCGCGCACCTCGGGTATGGCAGACACGGCGGAGGCGTACATGGAGATCTCGGGCTCACGGATCTTATCGCCCAAGTCCTCACCGTTCAGATACACGTGCTGTGCGCCATCCTCATAGCGCACCTCAATACGAATAGCGGGCAGGCATTTGCGAATACCCTCCTTATCCTCGCGTGTTACACCCTGTGAACGAACGTAATAGCCAACGGTACGATAAAGCGCACCCGTATCCACGTATACAAAGCCCAGTCTGGCGGCAACCGCCTTGGCAATGCTGCTTTTCCCCGCACCGCTGGGACCGTCGATCGCTATTTGCATATTAGCTCCTTTCGCGCACCGACCGTGCGCCGTTTATTTTCGAATTTACGTTGAAAGCACGCTGATGGCAGCGCTCTCACCCGCAAGCACTGCGGTACAAAAGGCGATCTGCAAATTAAATCCACCCGTATAGGCGTCAAGATCCAGCACCTCACCCGCAAAATACAACCCCTGCTTCTTTTTGGATTCCATCGTTTTTGGCGAGACCTCGGATAAGGCAACACCGCCCTTGGTCACGATCGCCTCTGCAATGGGACGTGTACCCTGCACCTCGATAGGCAGCGCCTTGAGCAGGGAGAGGAAGCGACGGCGCTCCTCTTTTGTAACAGTGTGCACCTTTTTCCGCCCGTCGATGCCCGAAAGCGACACCAGCGGTTCTATCAGCTTTTGCGGCAAAAGGTCACCGAGCGCGTTCAAAAAATCGCGATTGCTGTACTTGGCAAAATCCGAAAGCAAGCGCGCGTCCAGCGTTTTTTCGTCCAACGCGGGCTTAAGATCAATGGATAGCTCATACCGTTTCGGTTCCATCGGCACAAGATGCGCCGATGCGGAAAGCACCAAAGGCCCCGTGAGACCAAAATGCGTAAAGAGCAGCTCGCCAAGCTCCTCAAACAGCACCTTACCGCTTGTTTTATCCCGTGCGGTGAGCGTTACGTTCCGCAGAGAAAGCCCCTGCACGGATGCACAAAAGCGCCCCGATTCCACAAGAGGCACAAGAGAGGGCGTGGGGGACACCACTGTATGACCAGCCTCACGCGCGAAGCGGTATCCGTCACCCGTTGAGCCTGTAAGCGGATAGGAAGCGCCGCCCGTGGCGAGGATGACAGCCGTGGCAGGATACCGCTTGCCGTCCGCCAGCAAGCCACAAACGCGCTCCTGCTCAAAAAGAAGCCCTTGCACGCGCGCATGGATCACTTGCACGCCGCAGCTGCGCGCTTCGCGCACGAGTGCATCCACCACATCGCGCGCCCTGTCGGAAACGGGGAAAACGCGGTTGCCGCGCTCCACCTTCAGCGGCACGCCCAGCTCCTCGAAAAAGGCTTCGGTCGCCGTGCTGTCAAAGCGATTCCATGCGGAAAACAAAAACCGTGCATTGCACATCACGTTGGCAAAAAAGGTATCGCGGCTACAGTGATTGGTGAGATTACAGCGTCCCTTGCCCGTAATGCCGAGCTTTCTGCCGCAGCGCTCGTTGCGTTCAAACAGCACGACCGCCGCGCCCATACGCGCGGCGTGGATCGCCGCCATCAGTCCTGCCGCACCGCCGCCAACCACGGCAACGGTGGGAGTTTTTTGATTTTCCTGCATATCAGTTGTTCTTTTCGTAAACGTTATATTCGTCCCAGATCTCCTCCAGGAGATGCAGGCGTGCGGCAACCTCGTCGTGCCGACTCATGGAGACGGCTGCCACCATAGCGTTGATAATGCTCAAGGGTGCGACCAGAGAATCCACAAAGGACGCCATGTCGCTGCGCGCGGTCAGCAATTGATCCGCAAAGGGAGCAAGGGGAGACTGCTCGCTGTCCGTGAGCGCCACCACGTCCGCACCGCGGTTGTGAGCATACTGCACGGCGCGCACGGTGCGGTTGGAATAGCGCGGAAAGCTGATGGCGATGAGCACGTCGTCCTTGCCGATATTTAAGATCTGCTCGAACATCTCCGCCCCCGAGGACATTTCCACGTGGCAGACGTTGTCAAACATCATGCGAAAGTTGAAGCTGAGAAAGCCTGCAAGCGCACCTGCCGAACGAGAGCCGATGATATAGATATTGCGCGCCCCTACGATCTTTTCCACTGCTCGCTCGAACGCAGCCCGGTCAAGCTCCTCCAGCGTATGCTTGATCTTATCCGCATCACCGAGCAGGACCTTATCCAGCACCGTAGCACGATCCATGAGATTGTCAGCCACACCCATGCGCTGTGCGGCGGTCAGATTGGTGCGCGCCAGCTCCTGCAGAGCGCGTTGCATTTCGGGATAGCCCTCGAACCCCAAGGCGATGGCGAAGCGCACCACGGTAGACTCCGAAACGTCCACCACAGCGCCAAGGCGCGAGGCGGTCATATAGGCGGCACGGTCATAGTGCTCCTTGATATATGCGGCAATCAAGCGTTGCCCCTTTGAAAAGTCGCCCATCCTTTGCTCCATGAGCTGCAAAAAATTTTGTTTCAACTGTCTCACCCCCTATAATCTTAATTATTATACCTTTTTACATAAAAAAAGTCAACACTTCTGCGCAAATTGCCTTCCTTCTCCTTTTGCCTTTCCCTTGCTTTTCCTTGTCTCAAAACGCGAACGGAGCTTTACTTTTCCACCAAAACATGCTATACTTTTTGCTCGCGGGCATTTTTTCGTTTTTGCTTGACATTCCCTTTTTGCTTTGCTATAATAAATGTGTTGTTTATTTCTCTTAAAGGAGTTTGGCATGAAAATCTACGAAGAATTGGTCGCGCGCGGACTTATCGCGCAGGTCACGGACGAGGCGGAGATCCGCGAGCTCGTCAACGAGGGTAAGGCGACCTTTTACATCGGCTTTGACCCTACTGCGGATTCCCTGCACGTGGGTCACTTTATGGCACTGTGCCTGATGAAGCGCCTGCAAATGGCGGGCAACCGCCCCGTGGTGCTGATCGGCGGCGGCACGGCGATGATCGGCGACCCTTCGGGACGCACGGATATGCGCCAGATGATGACGCACGAGACCATCCAACATAACGTGGATTGCTTCAAAAAGCAAATGGAGCGCTTCATCGAGTTTGGCGAGGACAAGGCGATCCTGGTGAACAACGCCGACTGGCTGCTCGACCTTAACTACGTGGACGTGCTCCGCGACG
>CAZOFQ010000087.1:0-5799 GCA_964579105.1 uncultured Lachnospiraceae bacterium | reverse complement strand
GTTTTTTACTTTCGACTGGCAGGTCAAATTTATTATATCATATTTGGAGGATTTCCTCTCATCGGTTAACCTCTTTTGAACCACGCGACTATCGCGTGGTTTTCTGTTACAAAAATACGGCATACCTCTTTCGAGATATACCGTATACTTACAAAGCTGTCCTTTAGGGTACGACCCTTTTATTTAACATTCGGTGGTAACGCGACTGCCGCGTGCCGTATGCGTCACAAGAATCTTCTTTTCAATGCGCTCCCGCAGCTCGGCAACGTGAGAGATCACGCCGATGGTGCGCTTTCCGTCGGAGAGCCGCGCGAGCAGCTCGATCGCACGCTGCAGCGTCCCTTCATCCAGAGAGCCGAAGCCTTCATCAATAAACAGCATTTCCAAGCGCACGTGTCCGCTTTGGTTCTGCACCACGTCGGAAAGCCCCACGGCAAGCGCGAGAGATGCCATAAAGGATTCGCCACCCGAGAGCGTATTCACGTCACGCCACACGCCCGTAGAACGGTCCAAAACCTCAAGATCCAGTCCCGATTGGCGCACAAGATCCTTGGGAAGCTCTCTGCAACGCAGCACGAAATTCCCGTCCGTCAACACGTGTAAGCGGCGATTGGCGGCACAAACGACCTCCTTGAAGTAGTAGCGCTGCACGTAGCTTTCCAAAGAAAGCTTGGCGCGTCCGCCGCGCCCTTGTCCACCCACAACGCGACTCAGCTCATCCAACACCGCCCACTCGGCATCCGCCTTGCGCCGCGCGGTATCGTTTTTCTCCAATATGCGCCGCGCTTCCTCGTTGCCATAGCGCATCAGCTCTATTTTGCGAATTTGAGCGCGCAAGGCCTCCAGCTGCGTCTCCAAGGTATTTTTTTGCTCCTGCAACGCCAAAATATCCACCCTTGCTTTATCTGCAAGGCCTTGCTCCAATTGCAGCAACCGCCCACGCAGCTGCTCTGCTTTTTCATTTTCCTCACGCAGCACTCGCTCGCGCCGTTCCAATTGCACCTCCGTGCAAAGAGCCTTGAGGTATGCCGATTCATTGGCAAACTCTGCAGCAAGCAGCCTTTCTTCAAACTCCTCGCGGGCGAGCAATGCGGCTTTTTGCGCTTGGAGCATCTTTTGCTCTGCGGCGAGGAACGCGGCATCTGCAGCACTTTGCGCGCGGCTTGCCTGCTCAAAGGCTTGCGCGGCGGCTTGTGCCTCACGCCGCCACGCCGCGAGTGCTTCCTTTTGCGCGGCAAGCTGCTCTTGCAGTGCTTCCTTTGGAATATCCGTGTCAACAAGGCAGCTCCTTAGCACCTCGATCGCCGCGCGCTCGGCGGCGGTCACCGCTTGCACCGAAAGGGTGGCTGTGCGATAGCGCTCGCCCGCCTGCTTCATTCTTTTTTCGGCAAGCTCCACCGACGCCTTGTCGGGCGTATCACCATAGAGCACTGCGGGGCTTGGATGCTCGGGCGAGCCGCAAACGGGACAGGGAGCGCCGCTTTGCAGCTGTGAAGCCAAAATTCCCGCTTGACCCAGCCAAAAGCGGTCACGTAACGTGGCGTGCGACTGCTCGGTGCGCTTCATCTCCTCGGTAGCTTCCAACAGCTCCTTCTGTACATTCTTCTTTTTCTCACGCGCCGTTGCAAGCTCCTCAGCTGCCGTAACGGCACGCTCCAGCGCATGCATGCGCTCCTCCCCCTCGGGGATCCCCGCCGCAACGCTTTGCGCCTTGTCTCTGCGCACGGCGGCGGTTTTTAGCGCAAGCTCGGCTTGCTCCTTTTCCAGTGCCGCTGTCCTTTGCACCTCTTTCGCATGCTTGGCTTCCTGCTCTCGCATGCTTACCGCTTCCCTTGTGGGGCGCAGGCGCAGGGCGCGGTGAGCCGCACGAATCGACTCAGCCTCCTGCTCTCGCTCGCGCACGCGCGTAGCGCTAAGAAGCTCTGCGGATCGCAGCTTGCCGTGCTCGTCGATCCTTGCGTTCCGATCCCTTCCCTCCTGCAGAGCAAGGGCGGAAAGCTCGTTTTTTTGTTCGACACACGCGACCTCTGTACCCAGTGCCTCCAGCTCCTCGGCAAGGATGCCGTCGTATTCCGCGAGCATTGCTGCGAATAGCGCCGGGGCTGCGCCCGCATTTGCTCTTGCGCGCTCAAAGGTCAAATTTTTCTCAAAATCTGCCGCACACACGGCTCTTGCCGCAGCACTCTCCGCTTCCTTTACCGCTTCCTCGCGTGCGAGCCTTGCGACGCGGGTACGCTCGCGCAGCCTCTCCTCTGCCGCCGCGTACACCTCGGTATGAAAGAGATTTTGAAACATCGTTTTACGCTCGTCGCTCCCCGCATTCAGGATCCGTAAAAAGTCTCCTTGTGCGATCATCACCGTACGCGAGAACTGTCGGCGGTCCAAGCCCACGATCTCACGCACACGGCGATCCACGTCGTCGATACGGGTAAAAACGGTATCCTCGTCCTCGCACTCCAGCGAAACAGCAGCGAGAGACAGCGTCGTTCCCGCGCCGCGTTTTTTGGGGCGCTCGTACTCGGGCGAGCGCGTGACGGTGTAGATCCTCTCCCCTTCCGAAAAGGTGAATTTTACATAGGTATGCGTATCCTGCGCGGCGTAATCGGAACGAAAGGATCTTCCGCTTCTGCGCTCCTTGCCGCCGCTTCCCTCGCCGTACAGTGCAAAGGAGATCGCATCGAAAATACAGGTCTTTCCCGCCCCCGTATCGCCCGTAAGCAGAAAAATGCCGCCGTGGAAGGGGGTAAAGTCGATCTCTGTGTGATCGGCATAAGGACCAAACGCCGACATTTCCAAGCGCAACGGTCTCATTCCTGCTCTCCCCTCTCGGCAAAAATTTCACGCATCACGGCAAGACGCGCCTCATCGGGTGCCGTGCCACATTGCTTTTCGTAGAACTCGGCAAAAAGCTCTAACGGAGTGCGGCTCTCAACGTGCTCCGCCTCACCCGCATCCTCCTCGTATGCCGTGCGGCTGTTTTCCACCGCAAAGCGCATAAGATTCGGGAAAACGGTACGCACCGTCACGCGCGCATCGGGCGGCACATCCTCATCCGTCACAACGGCGCGGATATAATCCTCGCTGTACTCCATGGCAAGCAGCTCGTCAAGCGTGCCGCGCACCTCGCGCATCGCGTGTATGGGGTGCAAGGGCAGCGCGCGAAAACGGATCTGATCCGCGATCTCCACCAGCGTAACGCTTTTGGGCACTTGTATTTCGGAAAAGGAATACGCAAGCGGCGAGCCCGCATAACGGATCTTCCCCGCTATTGTTTGCGGGCGGTGCAAATGCCCCATCGCAACATAATCGAAGGGGGCAAATACCGAAGCGCCAACCGTTTCCAGCGTCCCCACAGCCGCCTGCTCGGATTCCGAGGGGCTGCCGCCCGTAACGAAATCATGGCACAGTAAAATATGGCGCTCGGCATCCTGAAAATCAATTTTTTCTATCATGGCGCGCATGGCGCTCTCCGCACTTTGTGCCGCTTCGCCGAGATAGTGCCGCAGGGCGGCGGGGCGCGTATACGAGAGCATATGAACGGCAACGCGACCGAGCGGAGCCTCCAGCAGCACACGCGACGGGCTGCCCTTGCAGGGCGGCGCGATGTGCACGCCGTGGAATCTCAAAATGTCAGAGCAAAACTCCAAGCGCTCTGCGCTGTCGTGATTCCCCGCGATCATACAAACGGTAATATCTTCCCCCGAAAGCTTATATAAAAGCTCCGAGAGAAGCTTGACCGCTTCCTGCGGGGGCACGGGGCGATCGTATACATCTCCCGCGATCAGCACGGCAGCTACCCCCTCGGCACGGGCAATTTCCAATATCTCGTTTAAAACGGCTCGCTGATCCTCCAGCATAGGATACTCGCACACGCGTTTTCCCAAATGCAGATCGGCAATATGTAATAATTTCATAGGTGTTTTCACCTTTCAAGTAAGTTGGTTGCGCATCGAGGCGGGAACAAGCCCTCTATAGGCTTATCCGTTTTCGTTTATGAGGTGCGATTCTTTGAAAAAGCCGCCGTTTCGGCGGCTTTTTCATTATTCCTCATCGGGCACGGGCGGGGGCGGGATCTCCTCCTCCATGCCAAGAATGTTCAATGCATTCACCAAGGCTGTGTACGGGGTGAGCTGTGTGCGCTCAAAGGATGCGAGAAACGCCTCCCTTGTTTGTGTGAAGCGCTCTCCGATGGGCTCATAACGGGGCGCCTCCATACTGACCACGTTGACGTACGATTTCTTTTGAGGTATTTCATCCTCCTTGGTAATGATGAGCGAAAGCATCAGTCTTTTGCTCTCACCGTCTACAACGCACTGATCCACCGACAGAGAAAGAACCTCATCGTCAAACGAATATTTTCCGCCAAAGGTGCGGGTGCTTTCGCCCTTCCTTAGCGTCAAGGAATAGGTATCCTCTCGGCGATCCGCCGAGAGACTGCCCGTTACGTATAGCAGCTCCGCATCGGCAACACTCTTTTTGTAGGTGAGCTCCGCGCCGAAATAGCGGAAGCTATCCTTAGTAACCTGATACGTAAGCTCACGGTGAACACCGTCAAAGGTAACGGCAAGCGAGCTCACTCCCTCGCGCTCCGCAAGATACAGCCGCGCGTCCAAGCGGCGCACGTCGCCTTGCGTAAAGGCGCACTTCACCTCCTCAATGCGTCTGCCGTAGGTATGTACCGTGGCATCCAGCTCAAGCACAAAGGGCTCTGCGTTGTCGATCTTTAAGCAGATGGCGTCAATATCCGCCTCACTGGAGATAAAATACTCCAATTTTGTGCTGTATTCATTGGTCACAACACCTTCCTTGGCGGCACGGATGGCATCCAGCGTTTTGGCATATTCGCGAAGCTCGCGGCAGAAGGAGCGATCCTTCACCACCTCGGCGCGCGTTGCGCGCAGTGCGCGGGAAAGTGCATCGTTGTTCACGGAAAGCGACACGTACGTGCGCCCATCCTTTTTATAGAAATTACTGAATGCGTACTCCGTAAGCTGTGCAAGGAAGATCTCCAACGCCTCGTCTGCCAGCTCCAGCAGCTCCTCGGAGGAATCCAGCATAGTAAAAATACCGTCCTTCAGGGCTATCACCGAGGTTGCGGTGGCATCCGACACGTCGGGGCGTGCATAAACCGTTCCGCTGTTGTTTGCAAAAATAGAGGTCTTCAAATCGTTTTGCAGCGTGGTGAAATCCACGCCGACCGTGGTAGAGCCGAGAAACGAGGCAGAGGAAAGGATCGCCTCAAGATCCGTGACCCACAAGGAAGCATCATATACGGTGCCCTCCAAGGAAAGCGATCCATCCGCTACGATCTTGCGTGCCTCGGCATCCAAAAAGAGCTTCAGCTCTGCAGATTCGGGCAAGCCCTGTACGACGTCCGTACCGCCAAACTCCAACGCCACCGAGCCCTCCTGCACGACTTCCAGTAAAAACGCAAGCAGCTCACCGAGCAAATTCTGCGAGAGCGTTTGCTCGGCACTGTTTTTTAAATATTTCAAGGGTTTGTTTGCAGAAGCGCATCCGCCCAAGGAACACAAGCATAACACCAACGCCAGCGAAAATGCCAGCATGCGCGTGATCAGTTTCATGCCATCCTCCCATATCGTAATATTCTGCATATATTATAATTCATTTTAGCGCAATTGTCAATGAAAACGCTGAAATACGCCCTTGTAAAAAATAACCCCTTCGCCGTGCCAATAGAAAAGACCGCCCAAAAGGCGGTCTTTTCTATGCGGAAAGTAACGATTACTGTGCGTTCTTTCTTGCCTCGAAGCAAGCGCTGCAGTAAACAGGTCTGTC
>CAZOFQ010000086.1:0-5834 GCA_964579105.1 uncultured Lachnospiraceae bacterium | reverse complement strand
GGCTATGAAACCGAGGAGTTTGCAAATCTTGCGCTCTTCGCGCCCGCCCCCGTTGACCTCGGCTCGCGCTGTACCGTATTTATGAACTCCTCGGTAAAGCAGGCGCAGAAGGACGGTGCGACCGTAGGGGATATTTCTGCGGGACTTTCGGTTTCCGTGGTGAAAAACGCCATTTACAAGGTCATCCGCGCGACAAGCGCCGAGGAGCTCGGCAAAAATATCGTGGTACAGGGCGGAACCTTCCTCAACGACGCGGTGCTGCGCAGCTTTGAGCGTGAGCTTGGACACGACGTCATCCGCCCCGCCATTGCAGGGCTCATGGGCGCGCTGGGTGCGGCGCTGTACGCACAAAGAAACGCCGCCCCCATCTCCTCTATGCTCACGGCACAGGAGCTTGCGGGCTTCACGCACACCTCCAAGGCAGCCGTGTGCAACGCCTGCACCAACCGTTGCAATATTACCATCAACACCTTTGCCGACGGCGAAAAATACATTTCGGGCAACAAGTGCGAGCGAGGTGCGGGCAAAAAGCCCTCGGGCAACCCCCTACCCGACCTGCACGCCTTTAAGCGCGACGCCTTTGCCGCGATGACTCCCGTGGAGGGCAAGCGCGGCTTTACCGTGGGGCTTCCCCTTGCGCTCGGCATGTATGAGCTGGGTCCGTTCTGGTATACGCTGTTCCGCGAGCTCGGCTTCGGCGTGCGCTTTTCGGGCTTTTCCACGCGCAAGATCTACGCCAAGGGGCAGTACAGTATTCCCTCGGATACCGCCTGCTACCCTGCCAAGATCATGCACGGTCACATCGAAGCATTGCTTGAGGCGGGCGTGGATGCGGTCTTTTATCCTTGTCTTACGCGCAACGTCAACGAGCACGTGTCGGATAATCACTATAATTGCCCCGTGGTGGCATACTACTCCGAGGTGCTTGCCAACAATATGGATTCGCTTGCGAATGTGCGCTTCTTTTATCCTTATCTTAATATCAACAGCGATAAGGAGCTGGTAAAGGAGCTGCTTGCCTTCCTCAATGAGGAATTCGGCGGCTTCGAGAAAAAGGAGGTTGCCGCGGCGGTGGAAAAGGCACAGCGTGCCTATGCCCGCCACATGGCAAGCACGCGCGCCGAGGGTGAGCGCGCCCTGCGCTACGCGCGTGAGGAGGGCAAGCGTCTTATGGTGCTTTGCGGCAGACCCTATCACATCGACCCCGAGATCGGTCACAGCATCGATAAGCTGGCGACCACGCTGGGCTTTGTGGTGGTGACTGAGGATGCCGTGGCACACCTTGCCGACGCACCCGTGAGAACCAAGGTGCTCAACCAATGGACCTATCACGCGCGGCTGTATAATGCCGCCCGCTTCGTCACCGAAACCAAGGGGGCGGAGCTGGTACAGCTCGTTTCCTTTGGGTGCGGCATCGACGCCATCACCACCGACGAGGTGCGTGAGATCTTGGAAAAGGGCAATAAGCTTTACACGCAGATCAAGATCGACGAGATCACCAATTTGGGTGCTGTCACCATCCGACTGCGCTCGCTTCTGGGCGCACTGGAGCAGCAGGGAAAGGAGGCGTAATATGGAAAACGAGCGCATTGTTTTTACCAAAGAGATGAGAAAGGATTACACCATCCTTCTTCCCAACATGCTCCACATGCACTTCAAGCTTTTGGAGCCCATTCTGAACACCTGCGGCTATAAATGTGAGCTGCTGGAGAACGCCGACCGCGCCGTGATCGAGGCGGGACTCAAGTACGTACATAACGACACCTGCTATCCCGCATTACTCATCATCGGGCAATTTATCAGTGCGTTGCAAAGCGGCAGATACGACGTGAACAAAACAGCCCTGCTGCTCACGCAAACGGGTGGCGGCTGCCGCGCCTCCAACTATATTCCGCTGCTGCGAAAGGCGCTTGTCAAAGCAGGCTTCCCGCAGATCCCCGTGATCTCCCTTAATATTGCGGGGCTTGAGAAAAATCCGGGCTTCAAGCTTACCGTCGGGCTGCTCAAGCGCATCCTTTACGCGGTGTACTACGGCGATCTGCTCATGAGCCTTGTCAACCAGTGCCGCCCCTACGAGATCACGGCGGGCGCTACGCGCCAAAAGGCAGACGAGTGGGTAAAAAGGCTTGCCGAGCAGATGAGTCACCCATCCAAGCTCAATTACCGTACAGTAAGAAAAAACTACGTCGAGATCCTGCACGATTTTGAGAATATTCCCCGCACCGCAGAGAAGAAGGTGCGCGTAGGCATCGTGGGCGAGATCTTTGTGAAGTTCTCGCCGCTTGGCAATAACGAGCTGGAAAGCTTCCTTGTTGGCGAGGGTGCGGAAACCGTGATGGCGGGGCTTATGGACTTCTTTATGTATACGCTCAATGCGTCCGTGGTGGATAGCCGCCTTTACGGCATGAACAAAAAGCGCGGCGCGATCATGAAGCTCCTGTACGATTTCCTGCACAAAAAGCAGCTGGACTTTATCCGCATGTACCGTGAAAACAGCAGCTTCACACCGCCAACCGATTTTGAGAAAACGCGTGCCGCTATCAAGGGCTATATCGGCGAGGGCGTGCAGATGGGCGAGGGCTGGCTGCTTACCGCCGAGATGCTTGAGCTGATCGAAAGCGGCGTAAAGAACGTGGTGTGCGCACAGCCCTTCGGCTGCTTGCCCAACCACATCGTGGGCAAGGGGATGATGAAGGTCATCCGTGAGCACCATCCCAACGTCAACCTCGTTTCCATCGACTACGATTCCAGCGCCTCGCGCATCAATCAGGAAAACCGCCTGAAGCTGATGCTGGCAAACGCGAATCGCGTGCTGCACGAGGAGAGCGAGGAGAGCAAGCAAGGCTCCGAGGAATGTGCGGTGAAATAAAATGCAAACGCAAAGCACAGCGATCTGCCACAGGGCAGGATCGCTGTGCTTTTTGTGATAGGATGCCCTCGCCCTACGGAAAATACGCTATCCGCGACATACAAACGGACAACGTACAAACATGTAGGGGCTGGCGCCCACGACAGCCCGTAATCCGCGATGCACAAACGGACGGGATGTTGGTCACGGACACGGGACGTCCGGGGGCCGTCCCCTACAAGGAACGGGCATCCCCGACACACAAACGGACCGTCGAGGACGCCGGTCCCTACAGGAAATACGCCATCCCCGACGTACATTCCACTTTGCCCAAGAATAACGGGTACGGTAGTCCTTCTCTTGTGGGTGAGGGGCTTCTGTTGCCCCGCGCCGCGTGCTCTTTTTTGTTTCCGCCCATCGCGTCGCTGCATATACTGGCAGGAGAAGGGAGGGATCGTGATGAGATTGGATAGAAAGGCGCTCAATCGGTTGCTTTCGCTGAATGATACACAGCTGCGCGCCGTGGTGGATAAATTGGCGAGTGAGTATAACGTGGATATTTCCACGCTGTCAGTGCGCGAGGGAGATATGGAGGGCTTACGCCGTGCCCTGCGTGCCGCAACGGATGAGGAGCTACTGTCGTTGACCCGTAATTTGCGGGGTGGAGGCAAGCATGAGTGAGAGCGTTCCCGAAAAAAAGGAAGGCACCGAGGGCGTGGGGCTGCCCGAGGAGGAATTTGCCGCCCTGATGCAGAATATCAGCACCGTGGCGCCTCTTGTGAAGGGCTTTTTGTCGCCCATTGGGGGAAGGGGAGAGGAGAATGCCTCTCCCCCTCGGGGGAAGGATCACGGTAGCCGCGAGGCGCTGCTGTGTGCCTTAAAGCCCTATCTTTCCCCCTCGCGGTGCGAGGCTGTGGACTACCTCATTCGTCTGTGGCGTGTGGGGGATGCGATCAAAGCGTTGCGATAAGGAGGGATGGTTATGTACGTTCAACCGCCGCAAGAGGAGCAGGGCAGCGTGCAAATTCCGCGCGATTACAGCGGAAATGCCTTTTTTTCACCGCAAGCACCGCCGCCTGAGCCGCATCCCGACACAAGTGAGGAGGTCGCGGGTGCGGTGAGCGAGCCACCGCAGGAGAAGGAGCAGCAAGGCACGGAGGAGAGCGTGCAGGCGGGAGCTTTTTTACATCGGGATGCCTCCCACCGCGAGCCGCGGCGGGAGGCACGGCAGGAGGCGTCGCACGGGGAGCGTGGCGGACTCTTGGGGCGATTTCCCCTTCTTTCTTCGCTCTTGCCCCCGTCTCGCGGGAAGGGCGGCAAGGAGAAGCATGGGGGACACGGCGATCTTGTGGAGTGGGCGATCATCGGGCTTGCCGTGCTGCTGTTTTTAGAGGACTCCACCGACGATATCCTGCCGCTGCTGCTTTTACTGCTGCTGTGGGATTAAAGCACAATAAAAATTCCCGACAGCATGCTGTCGGGAATTTTTTCAATTCGAAAGCTTATATGTAATTTCCATTCCTTTATCGGGGTGAAACATCCAAGTAACCGAGATCCCCACATCGTCGAAATGCTCTGTCTGTTTTCCCATGTCGTAAGAGGTGTGTAATAAATCATTAAGAAACGAGTCCGGCAAGCCCAATGAGGGAGTAATTTTTCTGATCGCGGCGTAGGCGGCAGCATCGTGAGCACCGCTACGGTTGTAAGGGTTGGTGTCAATTGCTAAAAAACTGCCGTCGCTACCGAGCGTTGCCCATTCCTCATGGCAATATGCATCAAATAATTCTTGAAAATCAATGCTTTTTACCGTAACCCTCAGTGTATCCTTTTTTGCGCCGACCTTGACCGTGATAACGCACTCTCCTTCGGCGTTGGCAGTGATTTTGCCCGTGTCGTCTACCGTGGCAATTTTCTCGTCGGAGGATTTAAATTTTGGCTTGTTATCATTTTTGATCTTGCCCGGATTGACGGTATAGGTGACCGTTTGGCTTTTGCCAACAAGCAAGGTGATCTCGGATTCAGACAGGGAAACGCTTTCAACGGATAAGTAGTTAAAGAGCAAAATCAGAGAAACTGTCAAAAATATAAGAATAAGCGCGGCAAATGCGATCGCAACGATTAGAATTTTTTTGTTGTCGGTGTTTTGAAGTAATTTGTTGGATTTTTTAACGCTTTTCCCGCAATGCGGGCAGAAGGATGTTCCCGTCGGCAGGGTCGTGCCGCATCGAATACAGCGGGGAGGCTGCGGCGGTGCGATAGGCTCCACCTTTTTTCCGCAATGCGGGCAATATTTCATGTCGGGCGGCAATTGCGCCTTGCATTGCACGCAGATGCTCTTTTGCGGTGTCGGGGTTTCTTTTTCTTGCACCTCGGAAGTGACAAGATCACTCTTTTCCACTGTTTGTTTTACAATATTTTCGTCGTTCATATGGTTTCCTTTCTCCCATGGATGGGCTATTTATAGTCTATATTGTATCATATATAGCCCACCTTGTCAAGCACAAAAGTCTATAATGAGATTACAAATGGTATTTTTGAAGGAGAAAAGGAGAACCCTACTGCATATGGATACCTATACTACTGTAAAAAATAGGCTTTTGAAGCTGTGTGAAGAAAAGAAAATGTCCATCCACAAGCTTGCCATGGAATCTGCCGTAGCGCCCTCTACGATCAAAAATATTTTATATGGCAAAAGCAAGAATCCCGGTATCGTAACGCTGAAAATGCTATGTGACGGGCTAGGAATTTCTTTGCCCGAATTTTTCGAAACGGCGGAGTTCCGTGCCCTAGAACAGGAGATACAATAAAAACGCCCGAAAACGGACTCCGTTTTCGGGCGTTTATGTTACTTGGTGATGATGCGGATGTTTGTGGGCTGAATGCCTGCTTGCTCGTAGACGATCTCGTTGATCTGCGAGATCTGTGCGGGAAGCAGCTCACCCTCGCTGTTAACCACGACCGAGCAGGTGTCGCCGTTGATCACGGC
>CAZOFQ010000085.1:0-5950 GCA_964579105.1 uncultured Lachnospiraceae bacterium | reverse complement strand
TCGTTTGTGCTACCATTACAGGCACTTTTGACGAAAATTTTGTGCCGAGCTCGCCGAGCACTGCAGCCTCAAAGGCAGAAAAATCCGAGAATACATATTTTTCCCCGTCAAAGCAGCTCATAAAGCCCTCCACCTCGGGATGAACTGCATTGCCGATGCAAAGGAATATATATTTTTGCTCGTTGCCGTTTGCGGCATGCGCACATGCAATACGGTGGATCTTGGTAACGAATGGGCAGGTACAATCCTCAAAGGAAAAGCCCTCATGGGCGGTGGCAAGCGCCTCCAGCTGTGCACGCGTTTCACGGCGGATACCGTGAGCACGGATAAAGACCGTAACCGGCGCCTCGGGGGTGGCGGTGGCGGCAAGCGCTGCAAGCGCATCTGCCGCAACGGCAGTAACACCGCGCGATGCCAGCATGCGATTATATTCCTCGTTATGTATGAGGTGCCCAAGGGTAAAAATGCGCTCGCCCGCGCGGGCGTTATCCATGCGGCTACACAGGCGGTCGGTTGCAGTGCGCACGCCGGGGCAAAAGCCCGCACTTTTTGCAACGGTAACCTCCATTACTTCACCGTATCACCAAGGCGACAGATCTCGGCGTAGATCTCCTCGGAAATGCGGATGTATTCGCCAGCCTTTTCGGGATCGTAGCCAAAGCGCTCAAAGGGGATCGGCTCACCGATCACAACTGTCACGCGGCGGAAAAACTTCCATGTGTAGTCCTTCATTTTGATGTGAACGGGAAGGATCTGTGCACCTGCGTGCGAGGCGATCATGGCAGCGCCGTTTTTCACCTTGCAGTCGCGAGGATCCTTGCCCGGGCAGCGTGTACCCTGCGGGAAAAGTCCTACACTTCTGCCCTCCTGCAGCAGCTTGATGGTACGCTTGATGGCACCGACATCGCCCTTTCCGCGCGACACGGGATAAGCGCCGAGCCAGCGCACCAACCGCCCGATCACGGGCACGCGGAAAAGCTCTGCCTTTGCCATAAAGTGCGGCTGCTGGCGACGAAGCGCAATACAAAGAAAGACGGCATCAAGCAGGGTCTGGTGGTTGCCGCAAACAAGATAGGCACCCTCTGCTCGCTTCGGCTCGTTCCTTCTGCCCACTACCTTCACGCGAAAGAGGAGCTTGGCGGGAATAACAAGCAGCGTGCGGATGATCACATAGAAAACGCTTTTCATACCGTTACCCCACTTTTTTCCTTGATGATGGCAAGAACCGCCTCCACGTTTTCCTCAATGCTCATGTCGGAATTGTCAAGTAAAACGGCATCGGGTGCTGCCACGGCGGGCGCTACGGTGCGATTGCGATCGTTGTTGTCACGCTCGATCATTTCGCGGAGCACATCCTCATAGCACGCAGGCATTCCCTTTGCCTCAAGCTCCTTGGTGCGGCGAAGCGCGCGCGCCTCGTTGGAGGCGGTCATAAAGATCTTTACATCGGCGTGGGGCAATATCACCGTGCCGATATCGCGCCCATCCATGATCACGCTGTTTTTGGCGGCAATATCACGCTGGGTATCAAGCAAAAAGTCGCGCACAGCGGGCACTGCGGAAACAGCGGAGGCATACATGGAGATCTCGGGCTCGCGAATGCGGTCACCGAGGTCCTCACCATTGAGATAAACGTGCTGGGCACCGTTTTCGTAGCGCACCTCAATTTTAATGTGCGGCAGACAGGAAACGATGCCTTCAACGTCGGTGCGCGCATAGCCGCGGCTTCTTACATAGTAACCAACGGTGCGATAAAGCGCACCCGTATCCACATAAACGATGCCGAGACGTGCGGCAACCGCCTTGGCAATGCTGCTTTTTCCCGCCCCGCTGGGGCCATCGATAGCGATCTGAAACATAAACAATTCTCCTTTCGAGCAGCGGCAGTTATTTGGTCTTCAAACCTGTCAGCGCATGCTGAATGATAAAGTTGCCGTAGCACTCGGTTGCCCACTGTAGGCTTTCTGACGAATGCTCCTCGTACCAGCGCTGCGGATTGTGCTCCGCAACCAGCGTAGGAATGCCAAAGGTGTTCCAGCAGTAGCCCTGTAAAAACACATTGCTCTTGTTGTATTTACCCGGTATCAGGCTAAGATCGGGCTCACCCGTTTCTCTGCCCATATCAAGCAAGCGCTGATGAATGTGATTAGCAACCTTACGCGAAACCGCGGAATTGCCCGCCTGCAGGCTGAACTGATAGTAAAGAGGAGCCGACGTTTTGCGGCAACCGTGCAGATCTATCACAGCGGCTATCTCATGCTTGTACTGATGCAAGAGCCACAGCACGTTGACGGTTTCCGCCTGACTGTGATCGGCGAAATCACGGTTGAGATCCACCTCAGCACTGTTGCGGCGCTGGTGGGTAGTGGCAGCCGCATACACATTGACAACGGGAATCACAATAAGGCGCACCTTGGTACGAATATAATGAAGCCCCAAATGACTGCCGTCCTCCTCTGTGAGAAGGTGCAGAAAACGGGTCAGCCCGTAATAGCCGTCGATCTCGGGACCGTGCAGGCAAGCAGTAATGAACAGGGTCTGCTCGTAGCATTCGGGCGCGAAGGTATACTGCCACATATCGTAGGTGCCCGTTTGATCCTTGCCGATCCAACTGCGGGTAATGTACGCAGGATACTTTTGGCGCATGGGCTCATAAAGATTCTCATAAAGCTCGTCAGCCGACCACCGCCAATCGCCGAAGCTGCCCTCGCCGCCTGTGAGATGTCCTGCGGGGGCGGGAGTGAACCAGCAATCATCGGTATCCTCGCCGATATAAACGGGATTTTCACCGATAAAAAAACGCGCCTCGTTGCCGGTGTAAATGACCAGATACTGGTCCTCCTTGGTGGGAGCACAGAGAAAATCCACGTTTTCTCCCACAGGCTCGGCATCAAAATAAGGCAGATGTCCGTTGCGCACGCTCCCTGCGCTTTCACCCTTCTTAAGAGCACGAGGATCAAAGTCACACAAGGCGACACGCAATGCGGCGGGCTTGCCGTCAAAACGGGTAACGTACACACTGCGGCGCCCTTTAATAGGCAGGATGAAGCTACCCTTTTCGCTCTCTGCCCCCTCATTTTTAACAAATACATCGGTATCCGTAGCAGCTGCCGGATATATCCCCCTTACAAAAGCAGCTCGCTCGAATATGTCCCTTTCCTCAAACAAATAATCGCAGTTGTGCATTGCTCAACCTCCATATGACTCTATTACGCCATTCCCATAGCGGCACTCTCGCCCGCAAGCACTGCGGTGGAAAACGCAATTTGCAGATTAAAGCCGCCCGTGTAGGCATCAAGAT
Organism: uncultured Lachnospiraceae bacterium; assembly: GCA_964579105.1. Classification (GTDB taxonomy): domain Bacteria; phylum Bacillota; class Clostridia; order Oscillospirales; family CAG-272; genus Firm-07. The sequence goes on along the minus strand of CAZOFQ010000085.1, from coordinate 2,649 downwards.
CGAGCACCTCACCCGCAAAATAAAGCCCGCCTATCTTCTTTGAAGCCATGGTTCGCGGTGAGACCTCGTTAAGGGCAACGCCGCCGCGCGTGACGATTGCCTCGGCAATGGGGCGAAATCCGCGGATGCTGACAGGCAAATTTTTGAGCAGCGACAGGAGCGCGCGGCGCTCCTCTCTTGTGATAGCATTGACCTTTTTGCGTGCATCAATACCCGACAGGCGCACCAAGGGTGCGATAAGCTTTTGCGGCAAAAGGTCGCTTAACGCATTTAAAAAATCGCGATTTTGATATTTTTGAAAATCCGCAAGCAGCCGCGCATCCAGCGTTTTTTCATCAAGCGCGGGCTTGAGATCGATCAAGATCTCATACCGTTTGGGGCTCATTTCGGTCAAATGTGCGGATGCCGACAGCACCAGGGGACCGGAGAGCCCATAGTGGGTGAATAGCATTTCGCCAAAATCCTCAAACACAGTCTTGCCCCCTGCGGTATCCTTCACCGAGAGGCACACGTTGCGAAGCGATAAGCCCTGCACCGTAGTGCAAAAATTGCCATCCTCCACCAACGGAACAAGCGAAGGAGCGGGCGGCACAACGGTGTGCCCCGCGTGCGCTGCAAAGCAATAGCCGTCACCCGTGGAGCCCGTTAATGGATAGGAGACGCCGCCCGTTGCCACGATCACGGCATCGAACAGTTCGGTATGATCACCTGCTTTTACGCCCCGCACCTGCTCATTTTCAAGGAGTAGATCGTCAACACGGGTGTGTGTGATCTTAACACCTTGGCGGCGACATTCGCGCACCAGCGCATCCACCACATCGGTGGCTTTATCGGAAACGGGAAATACGCGATTGCCGCGCTCTACCTTTAGCGGCACGCCCAACTCCTCAAAGAAAGCCTCGGTATCCTCCGCAGAAAAGCGATCCCACGCCGAGTAGAGGAAGCGGGCATTGCCCGTAATATTGGAAAAAAACACATCACGTGTGCAATGATTTGTGACATTGCACCTGCCCTTACCCGTGATGCGCAGCTTTCTGCCGCAGCGGTCGTTTTTTTCAAGCACCGTGACCGCGGCGCCAAGGCGCGCGGCGTGGATCGCCGCCATCATACCGGCGGCGCCGCCGCCGATCACAGCTATTTTTACAGCCCCGTTATCCATCATCCGTTATTTTTGTCATAGACATCGTACTCATCCCAAATAGTTTCGAGACGGTGCAGGCGTTTGGTCACCTCATCATGCTTGCGCATAGAGACAGCCGCCACCATGGCGTTGATGATGCTGAGGGGCGCGACGAGCGAATCGACAAAGGACGCCATATCGCTGCGTGCGGTCAGCAGCTGATCGCAATCGTTGGCAAGCGGCGAGGTCACGCTATCAGTCAGTGCCACGACATCCGCCCCTGCACGGTGTGCAAATTCCACAGCGCGCACGGTGCGTTTGGAGTAGCGCGGAAAGCTGATGGCAATGAAAACATCCTCGCTGCCGATATCCAGCAGCTGCTCAAAGATCTCAGTGCCCGTGGTTCCCTCCACTGCACGCACGTTATCAAACATCATGCGGAAGTTGAAGGTAAGAAAATCCGCAAGGGCGGCGGCGGAGCGCACGCCGAGAATATAGATGTTGCGCGCCGACACGATCTTTTCAACCGCGGCATAAAAGGCATCACGGTCGATCGCCTCCAGCGTGTGACGGATCTTATCGGCATCCGCCTGCAGGACCTTATCGAGAATGGTATCCTTATCAAGCAGGTTGTCCGCCACCTCCATACGTTGGGCAGCGGTGAGGTTTGTTCTTGCCAGCTCCTGCAAAGCGCGCTGCATTTCGGGATAGCCCGCAAAGCCCAGCTCGTTGGCAAAGCGCACGACGGTGGATTCCGACACCTCAACCAACGCGCCGAGGCGCGAAGCCGTCATATATGCGGCACGGTCATAGTGATCAAGGATATATTGTGCGATCAGGCGCTGTCCCTTTGAAAACTCGGACATGCGCGCGGTCATTTGCTGCAGCAGATTTTGTTTCATGGTGTTTCCTCCGTCGGTGCCGCATGGCGGCAGCATCAAGCATATCAATATTATATTTTATATCAAAATATAAAAAAAGTCAATAGCGGGAGGGAAAATGACAGAAGCCGCAAAAAATGGGCTTGACAATCAAAAAAAGGTGTGCTATACTACTTGGGTAAAGACGATGACCGAAAGAGTAAGCAAGCAGATGCCGCAAAGAGAGCCGTTGGCTGGTGTAAAACGGTGGGCGGGCTTTGCCGAAGTACATTCGCGAGTTGCACACCGAAAAGCGACAAAAAGCGCGCAGTAGGCTGTGACGGTATCGCCCGTTATGCGAATCAAAGCGCCATGCGCGTTTTTGTGAGATGCCGCCCACAGGCGGTAACAGAGGTGGTACCGCGGTCATTCGCCCTCTTGCCGTTTGGCAGGGGCGTTTTTGTTTTAATATGTCAACATTCAAAGGAGATAGAAAAGCAAAGGAGATAGAAAAGCAATGAAAATTTATGAAGAGCTTGTCGAGAGAGGCCTGATCGCACAGGTCACCGACGAAGCGGAGATCCGTGACCTTGTAAACGAGGGGAAAGCAACCTTTTACATTGGCTTTGACCCGACGGCAGATTCCCTGCACGTGGGTCACTTTATGGC
>CAZOFQ010000084.1:0-6001 GCA_964579105.1 uncultured Lachnospiraceae bacterium | reverse complement strand
CGGTATGTACTGATTCCCTGCCGATACGAATCACAAAAAAGAGGAGATACCCTTTGCAAAGGGTATCTCCTCTTTCTCATTTTTCGCGGATGCGAAAAATGATTCAATCACCTCTCCCGAAAGCTTTTAAATCCTTTCACTTCTGTCGCAGTAATATTTTATCGCAAAGCACAAAATTTTTAAATACGATCATCTCAAGAAGTTTCTTTTTTGTCAAAAAAAGACACAATCCTCCTCTGCGTTAATATTTTGTTCACAAAGCGGTGCTATACTGGTTTTGTCTATCACCGCATGTACCTTGCGGGAACGTCTTTTCAGAAAGGAACGGTGCGTGCTCCGACGGAGCCCGCGTTAAGACATGAAGATCCGATATTTTACAAACGCAAAGGCAAGTATCCTGCTTTTTGCTACCATATTCTCCACCTTTACCTTCATCTCCATGACAAAGCAATGCTTCTCCTCTGCCATGGCGTTTATCGTAGAGGAGGGGCTTATGACAAAATCGCAAACGGGCACGATCGTGGCGGTGTTTTATCTGGTCTATGGCTTTTTGCAGATCGTGGGCGGCTTGCTTGTCGACAAATGGAAGCCCGAGTACTTCATCACCTTTGGATACGTAGGCGCGGGGCTTTGCAATTTAGCCGTTTACTTTAATCAAAATTACGCCTTCGTGCTTGTGATATGGGTGCTGAACGCCTGCTCGCAATTCGCCGTTTGGCCCGCCGTTTTCAAGATCATCTCCGGCATGCTCAAAAAGGAGCAGCGCACCAATTGCCTGTTCATCATCACCTTTGCCAATCCCTTGGGTACGGTGGCAAATTACGCCGTGGCAGCACTGATCCCCCGCTGGCAGTTGAATCTTTTGATCTCCGCCGTGGGACTTCTTTCCTTTGCGGTCATATGGGAGATCGTATTCCGCACCCTGAAAAGCCAACTCCTCGAGGAGGAGATCGAGCTCCACGGCACTCCCGTGCATACACACTATCACGACGAGCAGGAGCGCTTCCCCCTCCTTTCCCTGCTTCTCTCCAGCGGTATTCTGATGCTTCTTGTCGTGATCCTGGTACGCTCCATCTTTGATAACGGTCTCAAAACGCTGGTCTCCACCATGATCAACGAATCCTATACCAACGTGACCCCCTCGCTTGCCACGGCACTAACCATCGTCATTTTGATCTGCGGCACGGTGGGACCCATCCTTTCCCGCCGTCTTTATCCGCATTACATCAAAAACGAGATCTCGGCTATGATCCTGATGTTTACGCTGACGATTCCCTTTGCTTTTTTGCTCTTACTGCTCGGGAAAGTGCATTATATCGTGATAGTGGTGTTCCTTTGCATGATCGTGCTCCTCATGAGCGCGGCGTCTCTGTTCACCAGCTTTATTTCCGCGCGCTTTAACAAATGGGGGAAATCGGGAACGCTGGCAGGCACCTTCAACGCACTCACGTCACTCGGCATCGTGGTCTCCAACTTTGTATTCACGCGCGTGGTGGAGCGCTACGACTGGCACACCACCATCAAGATCTGGATCGTGATGCTGCTTATCTCAAACGTACTGCTCTGGCTCATTCTTCCCATGTGGAAGCGATTCCTCAAAACAAAATATTATCATTGAAATCACAAAACCGCCCGCGGCAAGCCGCGGGCGGTTTTCGCGCGGCGGGGCTGTTAATATTTTATTCACAATATTGTGCTATACTATATAAACCTAACTGCAAGGAGAAGGATCATGATACTCGATATGCAATCTCTGCAATCCAAAAAAGCGTTCATTTGCGATATGGACGGTGTGATCTACCACGGCAACAAGATCCTGCCGCACGTGGCACAATTCGTGCAATGGCTGTTGGAGCACGATAAAAAATTTTTGTTTCTCACCAACAGCTCCGAGCGCTCTCCGCGTGAGCTCGGCATGAAGCTCGCGCGCATGGGGCTTTGTGTCAGTGAGGATCATTTTTACACCAGCGCACTGGCTACCGCCTCCTTTCTCGCCAATCAGTGCCCCGGTGGCTCCGCCTACGTCATCGGCGAGCCTGCGCTCACCTATGCCCTTTACGAGGTGGGCTTTAGTATGAACGACGTCAGCCCCGATTACGTGGTATTCGGCGAAACGCGCTCCCTCAACTACGAAAAGATCGAACGCGCCGTAAGGCTGGTGCAAAACGGTGCAAAGCTGATCGGCACGAACTCCGATCTCACGGCGCCTGCGGAAAACGGCATTATTCCCGCCTGCCGTGCGTTGATCTCTCCGATCGAGATGACCACGGGAAAGCAGGCTTACTATATCGGAAAGCCCAACCCTCTCATGATGCGACACGCGCTCAAAAAGCTGGAATGCGTGCGTGAGGAAACCGCCATCATCGGCGACCGCATGGATACGGATATCATCGCGGGCATTGAAAGCGAGTTGGACACGGTTTTGGTGCTCTCGGGCGTGAGCACGGTGGAAAATATCGAGCGCTTCCCCTACCGTCCCAAATATATTCTTCGTGACGTGGGCGAGATCATCGGGCTGTAACACACAAGCAAAAGCACCTTGACGGAATGTCCGTCAAGGTGCTTTTCTGTTTTGCCTTTATCTTTTCTTCAGCTTTCCGATCACTCTACCCGCAACGCGGACATCGTCAAAATCCTTAAGTAAAATATCACCGTACTCGGGATTGAGCGAATACAGGCGGTCTCCGCCAAAGACCTTGAAAAAGCCGTTGCCGTCAAGAATGAAGATGCCCAGCTCTCCAAATTCCACCGTATCACATTCCTGCACGAGCAGAATGTCCCCGTCGCGATAACGGGGCTCCATGGAGTTTCCGCTGATGCGCAAGGCGTAATCCGCCTCGCGGGTGCGCGTGGTGCTGCGCACGGTGATCTCATCGGCGCTGTCTGCATCAAGCGCAACGCCCACACCCGCAGAAACGGGTAGGTCGTAAAGCGGCAGCGTGCGGGTGGCAAGCCCGTTGTCGTTTTCGGCATAAGCGGCGGCAAGGCGCTCGCTCAGGCTCTCGGACCGCAAAACGCGTGCGCGTGCGGGCACAGCACACTCGGTACGCGGAAGATAGGATTCTTGCGCGTCGATCAAGGCGCTGACCGTTTCCTTTCCACGGCTGTCCAATGCACGATAACGCTCGATAAGATCAATTTCCTCCTCGTCCAACGTATAGTTGTTTTTATTTTCCTCAAGTCCGTACATGATGTAGTCCAGCGAGCAGTTGAGCGCCTCGCAAATTGCCACAATATTGCAGAACTTGGGTGACTCGCTGATGCCCGCCAAAATTTTAGCAAGCGTGCCGCCCGCAATGCCCGTGCGCTCTGCCAGCTCGTCGTTGGTCATCTTTTTCGCACTTTTGACTTCCTTGATGCGTTTGATGTAATCCATATTGCACCTCCGTTTTCCGTCTTTGGTATCATTTTAACATATTTTTCCGATTTTGTAAAGAGGGTTTGCAAATTTCTTTTCCAAAATCGGACATTTTTTCGTTTTCGGCAATGTCGGAAGCGGTCGGAAGCAGTAAATTCGACAAGGGAAGCGCGGGAAGCGACATTTTTCACAAGCCGTGTCAAAAAAAGAGAAAATAGGGCGGAAGCGCTGCTTCCGCCCTATTTTGACATCAATCGCACGGCAATTCCCTTGCCAGATTGACGTTTTTATAGCGTTTGTCCGAGGTCACGTCGCGTATCACGCGTAAGCACGGCGGCAGGCGCACCTCCTCGCACTCGTCGCCAAGCTCCACCTCGGCAGTGGCGCGATCCTGCCAGAAATCGTAAACGTCCACCTCTACCGTGCGCCCTGCATAGGGGATGCAATAACGCGTTTTTGCAATGGGCGCGAGCGCCTTGTCGGCACGCAGCAGCAGCGCTTCGTATTCACCTGCCAAAAGCTCCCTTTCCTCCTCTACGGCGCGCAGGTCGTTTACACGGTGCTTGCGCGTTTCGATATAGCGCACGCTTTCCCCCTCTCTCACCTCACGCACACGGTGCGTTTCCCCCTTGGGGGCGGTAAGATAGGTCTGTAAAATGCTCCTCACGCGACAGCCCTGCATGGCTTGAAGTGCCGCCGTGTCGGGATAGGCAATGAGGAATTTTCTTTCAATTTCAAAATGCGATGCTCCAAACAGATCCCAAGGAAAATCCGAAGGTACAGGCGCGGAAAAGCACAAATGCCTTCCGCTTTGCGGATGCACAAAGGAAAGAGACGTGGCATAGAGTGCCGTGAATTTTGCCTTGTGGCGCGAGCCGTATTTTCCGTCTCCCACAAGCGGCAAGCCGCGCGAGGCAAGCTGCGCACGGATCTGGTGCGAGCGCCCCGTAAGAAGCTCTATCGAGACGCGGCAAAAATCGACACCGTCACGGCTTGCACGGTCCAGAACGCGGTAACGCAGGATCGCTTCCCTTGCGCCCTTGCGCACACCGTTTACCACAAAGGTTTTGTTCTGTCTCGCGTCGTGATAGAGTAGATCGCGCAATTCTCCTTCATCGGAGGCGGGAACACCCGAAAGCACGGCGGTATAGGTTTTTCTCAGCTCCCCTTGCTGCACACCCGCACAGAGCCTTGCCGCCGCTTGCTTTGTTTTGGCATACACCATAACGCCTCCGACGGCGCGATCAAGACGGTGCACGGGATAGACGCCGCCAAGCAAGGAGACCATATTTTCCTCGCTTGGATGGTACTCGGAAAGCACGCCGCGCGGCTTTACGCAAACGACGATATCGGCATCCTGATACAGAATCTCCACGTAACTGCTCCTTTCGGTGATTACACAAACTCACTCACGCCGTCGGCAAGCAGCACGCGGCGGCGCAGGATGCGATAGCGCTCCCGCATCACGTCGCCCGTGAAAAGCCCGATTTTTTCACGCAGGGCACTTACAAGCGCCTCGGGGGTGATGGTCTTCCCCTCTCCCGCGCTAAGCGTTGCGGTAAGCAGAATCTTCCCCTCCCGCAGCGCAAGGTCAAAGGCGTGAATATACTCCCGTACGTCAACCTGCTTATCACCCGACTTGGAGTGCTTGAGGAAGGGCAGCTCCCCCTCCGTCATTGCGGTACGGATCCGTGCAACGGTGTCTTCGTCGGCGTCGGGCAAGCAAAGGGTGTACTCGTACTCGGCAAAGGCGATATCGGTAAATTTGCGCTCGGCGGGATAGACAGCAGTGACCGCAAGCTCCTCGGTCAGTTCTGCGTTCAGGCGCTCCATGATCTCGCTTTCCGACATTTCACGCTCCAAGCGGATGTCCAAAAGCTCGCATTCACTCTCACAGCCCACGGGCAACGGCAATCCGAAAACCATTTTAATGTGGGGATTGAAGCCCTTGGTATACCAAAGCGGCAGCCCTGCACGCACCAGCACGCGGCTGAACGTGCGTTGCAGATCGAGATGCGAGATGTATTGCAGATTGCCCACCTTGCGAAAACGCACGCGCACGGTGCGCGGTGCTTCCAGCATGGGCAGTGTAAACTTTTTTTCGTTATCCTTCATGATCTTGGTGGCACGCGGGGCACGGCGTGCGCTCTCCTCCCAGTCGATTGGCACCGCAGCCCGAGCATTTCTCGCGGCAGTTGGGTGTGGTGCTTGCCGCATACGCGCGCTCACGCTCGCGCCAAAAGAATTCCTTGGTCACGCCGCAATCGATCACGTCCCACGGCAGGATCTCATCAAGCCCGATGGCGCGGTTGGCAAAGAAGGCAGGATCAACCCCCGTGCGCTCAAACACAGAAAGCCATTTATCGTAATCAAAAAACTCATCCCACGCGTCAAACACAAAGCCCTCGTTTGCTGCAAGCTCCAGAGCCGCACAAAGACGGCGGTTGCCGCGCGCGAGGACCGCCTCGATACGGCTGACCTTGGCATTGTGGTGCGTGTAGCGCACCTTGCGGTCCGTGACCCTGCTTGCGAGGAACTCCTGCTTCTCCTTCAGCTGCTCCATGGTGTCCTGCGCCTCCCATTGGAAGGGGGTAAAGGGCTTGGGCACAAAGCAGGAAACGCTGATGGTGACCTGCGGCGATC
>CAZOFQ010000083.1:0-6156 GCA_964579105.1 uncultured Lachnospiraceae bacterium | reverse complement strand
GGTGATAACGCCCGTACCGGGAACGATGCGAACGCGAGCGATGGACTTTTTACGTCTGCCCGTGCCGTAGAAATAAGGCTTTGCACTTGTATACATATCTTGTTACCGTCCTTTCCGAATTACAGCTCAACGGGCTTTTGCGCAGCGTGCTTGTGATCGGCACCTGCATAAACCTTCAAGCGAGTGAACGCCTTTGCGCCCAGAATGTTGTGGGGAAGCATGCCCTTCACCGCCAGCTCCATAGCCATCTCGGGACGGGTCGCCATCAGCTTTTTGTACTGAATGGACTTGAGACCGCCGATATAGCCGGAATGGTGATGGTAGTACTTGTCTTCCATCTTGTTACCGGTCAGAACAGCCTTGTCGGCGTTGATGATGATAACGAACTCGCCGCAGTCCACGTGAGGGGTGAACTCGGGGCGGTGCTTGCCGCGCAGGATCTCGGCAGCCTTCACAGCAGTGCGACCAAGGGGCTTATTAGCGGCATCGATGACGTACCACTTACGCTCAACGGTCTCTGCTTTTGCCATAAAAGTAGACATTGAAAATTCCTCCATAAATATCGTTTTGATTTTTTCGGACTTGCACATTATAACACAGCTCGAAGGGGTTGTCAATACTTTTTTCAAAAAAAATCCGATTTTTTCAATTTAGCACCGCACAATCTCGTTTTTTCTTCGTTTTTTGCCTATTTTGCTTCAATTGACTTTGCTGCCGTTTCATTTTTTTGCGTGATATTTCTCACCGTGCGTGCATACAATGGAAACAAAAAACACGAGGAGGTAAAAATGTCTGTGTTTTGTTATCAGCCCGAGGGGCAGCTCTCTCTAACGCAGGAAAACCGCGAGGCGCTCTCCTCCCCCCTTTCCCTGGAGCGCGCTATGCGCGAGGGCAGGATCCTGGAGGCACCCGCCTTACTGTGTGACAGCGATCTGCGCCTGTGCGTGGATCTCGGATGCATGCGCGGATACATCTCGCGCGAGGAGGCGGTCTGGTGCCGTGCGGGAGAAAGCATCAAGGATATTGCCGTGCTTACGCGCGTGGGAAAGCCCGTTTGCTTTAAGGTGATCGGCTTTGCCGAGGAGTATGGTGTGCGTGTGGCGATCCTCTCCAGACGTGCGGCGCAAGAGGAATGTGCCAATTATTTTTTGCAAAGCTTACGTCCCGGGGACATTATACCGGCACGTGTGACACATCTGGAAGGCTACGGGGCTTTTGTGGATATCGGCTGCGGCATCGCCTCCCTGCTCTCCATCGACTGCATCTCCGTTTCCCGCATCGCACACCCCAAGGACCGCCTTTCCTGCGGTATGCAGCTGAGCGTGGCGGTCAAAAGCATCGATCGCGAGCTGCAACGCTTTTTCGTCACGCTCAAGGAGCTTCTCGGCACGTGGGAGGAAAACGCCGCCCGCTTCAAGGCAGGCGAGACCGTTATGGGTCGCGTGCGAAGCATTGAAGCCTATGGCATTTTCGTAGAGCTTTCTCCCAATCTTGCGGGGCTTGCGGAGCTGCGCGGCAATGCGGGCACACCCGTGCGCACCGCCGTGGGAGATCTTGCCGCCGTCTACATCAAAAGCATTTTACCCGAGCGCATGAAGGTCAAGCTGGTCATCATTGACTCCTACCCCTCCTCCGAGCCGCCCGAGCCGTTGAAATATTACATAGACCCGCAGCACACGCAGCATGTGGACTACTGGGAATATTCCCCCACTTGCTGTCCGCGCCTGATCGAAACCGTTTTTGAGGAATGACAGAAAAGCGGAAGCGAAGGAGCCCTCTCCTTCGCTTCCGTATTTTTATAATGCAAAGCTGCACAAAAAAGCCTGTGCGCCGCTTTGCTGTAGAGAAAGCGCCGCTTGCTTTGCCGCATCCGCTTGCGAGAATAAGCCAAACACACAGGGGCCGCTTCCACTCATCTGTGCCAGCGCCGCACCGTTTGCAAGCAAGGCACGCTTGATACAAGCTACATAAGGGTGCTGCGGAAGAATGACCTGCTCAAAATGATTGCGGGCATGGGCGGCAAGTACCTCGAGCTCACCGTTTTTCAGAGCAGAAGCCATCGCGTCGGCGCGCAGCTCCGCCGCCTCGGCAAGTGCCCGATCCCCCCACAGACTTTCATCCAAGCGCGCGAAGGCAAGCGGCGTGGAAACGCCCTCTCCCTGCATGGCGATGACCACGTGGCACCGCAAGCGGTTTTCCAAGCCCTCCGTTTGCTCGCCGATCCCACGGCAAAGGCGCGTCCCCCCCAGCACGCAAAACGGCACGTCCGCACCGACCGATACACCGATGTTGCAAAGCTGCTGCGGGGTAAAGCGATCCCCGTCCAATTTATTCAATGCGCGCAGGGTAGCAGCGGCATCGGACGAGCCGCCCCCCATCCCCGCCTGCAGGGGGATGCTTTTATTTAATGTAACCGCAACACCGAAGCGCAAGCCTGCTGCTTTAAAGTACGCCTTGGCGGCGCGGTGGATGAGATTGCTTTCATCCAAGGGGACGTCGGCATCGGTTTTCAATGCGATATCGTCCCCCGTTATGCGGGTAAACTTGAGTTCATCGGCAAGCGAAACGCTTTGCATAACGGAGATCAGCTCGTGGTAGCCGTCAGCACGGCGTCCCACCACCTCCAGGCTTAAATTGATCTTGGCATGCGCCTTTTCGATAACGGTCATGGCAGTCTCCTTACGGGTTCCTAATATGCACTCTCATTATACCTCTTTTTTTCTTCCTTTTCAAGTTTTTGACAAATTTTTATGAATTTTTATTGCATGCACGTTTTTTTATCTTGACGAAAGCATCAAAAAACAGTATAATATATAGTACAATTTATAAGTCTTACATTTTTGTTTGATTGCTTCATCGTTATATTTTATTGGAGGTGCCCATGTCTGAATTTGAAGACCGCAGAGAGGAAAGCTCTGCGCCAAAAAAGCCGCCATTAAACAAATGGCACGTCATCGCCATTGCCTTGATCGGCATTCTTATCGTTTTGACCTTGTCCAATCTTGATGCGATCCTCTCCCCTGTCAGAGCGTTGAACTCCATCCTGGCGCCTATTACGATCGGTCTTGTGCTCGCTTATATCCTCAACTTTTTCGTCCGTTTTTTTGAGTCTAAATTCCGCAACAAGATCAAAAAGCGCAGGGTCAACCGTGCCGTATCCATGGTCTGCTCTTACATCGTTATGCTTTTGATCCTCGCGGGCTTCGTTTGGCTGATCATCCCGAATCTGATCGAAAGCGTCAACGACCTTCGCGTAAACGGAATGAGTTACGTAAACAACGTCATTTCCTCCATCAACCGCGTGCTTTCCAACATTCCCTTCATCGCCCCCGAGGACGGCGCCGATATCCTGAACCTGGAAAAGCTGGTGACCTTTATCATCAATATTCTCGGCTCATCGGGCTCCTGGATCATTTCCAACATCGCCTCCATTGCGGGCAGTGCCATTACGATCTTAAAGAACATCGTGGTAGGCATCTTTATCTCAATTTACGTGTTGCTTTCCAAGGAACGCCTCAATGCGGGATGCCGCCGCGTATTCCGCGCACTTTTTTCGGAAAAGCGGGAAAAGCAGCTGCTCCACTACTTTTCCACCGCCCACAAAAAGTTCGGCGGTTACATGATCGGCAAGCTGCTCGACTCCATGATGGTCATGCTGGTCTGCATGCTGCTGTTCTCCCTGTTTAACATTCCGTACGCGATCCTGATCGCCGTAATCGTCGGCATTACCGATATCATTCCCTTTTTCGGTCCCTTTATCGGCGCTATCCCCTCTGCCGTCATCATTTTCATTGCCGATCCCATGAAGGCAATCGTTTTCGTGCTTCTTATCCTTGTCGTTCAACAGATCGACGGCAATCTGATCGCCCCCCTGATCCTCGGCGACAGAACGGGGCTTTCCTCACTCGGCGTGATCGTAGCGGTATCGGTCATGGGTGGCGTGTTCGGCATGGTGGGCTTGCTCATCGGCGTACCGCTTTTCGCCCTCATTATGACCCTGCTTGATGACTATATCAAGCACCGCCTGACACAAAAGGGCTATTCCACGGATCTTAAAGAATATTATGCCGCAGACGCCTTTATCCACCCCGAGGATATCGTGAAAAACGACGAGACCATGATGCAACGCTTCGTGAAGTGGATACGCGCGGTGGAAACCGAGAAGGAAGGGGTAGATTACACCCCCTCCCGCGCGCACACCTTCAGCCGCGGAATGCGCCGTGTCTTCCTTGCGATAGGTCGCTTCTTCCAAAGACTGTTCTCTGTTACACCCATTCCCGAGGACAGACAAAGCGGTATTTTCAACGACATCGTCAAGAACGGCATGCGTACCAACCGCCGCTTCTGGCGCACCTTCCTTCTCACGATCGTCACGTTTGGCATTTACCCCTGCTACTTGCTGGAGATCATTGCACAAAGCACCAACCTCGCTTGCCGTAAAGACGAAAAGCGCACCTGGGGCTTCTTCCCCTATATGCTGTTCTCCATTTTCACGCTGGGAGTTTTCTCCATCGTATGGCACTGCCAGGTGATCCGTCGCTTTAACCGTTACTGCGAGGAAAACGGCGAGACCTGCCGTATAAGCAAAAGGTTTTATCTCTGCTGGTCCCTCATCGGTCTTCTCGCCGTTGTCGGTCCGTTGATCGCCATGGCGCGCTTCCTTTGTGCCTTTGCGCAGATCTGCGAGATCTATAACAGGCAACACACCTTCCCTCTCACTCCCAAGGAGATCGAGATGGAGCGTCATATTCCCGTGCGTGCGAAGGTTCGCAAGCCGCGTAAATCTTTAATTGATCAGATCAGCGAGCCCGTGATAGAGGATGCTCCCGTTACAGCCGTTGTGGAATACGAGCAACAGTCCATTTTCAATACACCGATCGCAAACGAAAAAAATAACGAAAAATAATCCTGCAAAAGCCGATCGGGATCCGTTCCGATCGGCTTTACAAATAAAAAAGGAGAACTGTGATGAACGAAAAGCAAAAGGGCGGTATTTCCGTCAACACCGAGAATATTTTCCCCGTTATAAAAAAGTGGCTCTATTCCGAAAAGGATATTTTTCTGCGCGAGATCGTTTCAAACGCCACGGATGCCATCACCAAGCTGAAGCGCCTGCAATCGCTCGGCGAAGCTGCCAACGACGATCTGCCCTTCCGCATCAGCGTTACGCTGAACAGATCCGCTAAAACACTGACCGTTGAGGACAACGGCATCGGCATGACCGAGGAGGAGCTCAAAAAATACATTTGCTCGATCGCCCTCTCGGGCGCCGTAGATTTTCTGCAAAAATACGAGGGTGAGGGCGACGGCGCGAAGGGCGGCATCATCGGTCACTTCGGGCTTGGCTTTTATTCCGCATTTATGGTGAGCGACACGGTGGAGCTCCACACGCGCTCGCACACGGGTGCGCCCGCCGTACACTGGGTCTGCTCGGCAGAGGGCGAATACGAGCTGGAGGCAAGCGACAGAGAAGCACGCGGTACAGAGGTCATACTCCACATCTCTGAGGAGGAGAACGGCTATTTGAATCCCGTAAAAATCCGTGAAATGCTGGAAAAGTACTGCGCCTTTATGCCCGTGGAGATCTATTTTGACGACGGCGAAGAGCGCAAGGAGGGAGAGAACGAGCTCCCCGTGAACGACACCGCGCCGCTTTGGCAAAGGGCTGCCGCCGACTGCACGGAGGAGGACTATAAGACCTTCTATCAAAAGGTGTTTTCCGATTTTCGCGAGCCGCTTTTCCAGATCCACCTCAACGCCGATTACCCGTTGAACTTCAAGGGCATTCTTTACTTCCCCCGTCTGAACACGCAATACGACATCCCCGAGGGGCAGGTAAAGCTTTACTACAACCAGGTTTTTGTTGCAGATAACATCAAAGAGGTCATTCCCGACTATCTGCTCATGCTCAAGGGCGTGCTGGACTGCCCCGAGCTGCCGCTGAACGTATCACGCAGCTATCTGCAAACAAACAGCTATGTTTCCAAGCTCTCCGCGCATATCGTGAAGAAGGTAGCGGAAAAGCTGGTCTCTCTTTGTCGCAACGAGCGCGAGCGCTACGAAAGGGTTTGGGGCGACATCAAGACCTTTGTGGAATACGCCTGCATGCGAGATGAAAAATTCTACGACCGCGTCAAGGACGCCGTGCTGCTCAAG